>NZ_JBTVWW010000207.1:0-236 GCF_054819825.1 Desulfocurvus sp. DL1XJH-121 | reverse complement strand
AAACCTTGTCAAGCCAGAGCGCCAGCGCTTTGGCAATATTTCTCTGGTCATTTTGGGAGCTGACTCGCGAAAGAAACTCTGATTATTCGACGATTAAAAATTAACACCATGATAAACGGAGAGAATTTTCTAAGCGGAAAGAATCTGATTAAAAACCTGACGAACTGGCGATTAATTAACTCATTACTTCCTTCTGCAAGCCATGTCTCATTTTTCAGCTCGGCAATCTCAGGGCT
>NZ_JBTVWW010000206.1:0-236 GCF_054819825.1 Desulfocurvus sp. DL1XJH-121 | reverse complement strand
CGTTTCGACAACGAACAGATGATCGACCAGCTGGAAGCGAAAATTCGCGCCAAGGCCGCGATGATGGACGAAAGCAAACGCATCACGGTCAACCTGCTGGAAAAATAAGCGTTATCGCTACACGGCGGGCCTGTTGGCCCGCTTGTTTATGCACCTGAAGGGCAGAAAACCGCATCCGCGTTGAATACCGGGCGGCAAAGTCCCTATAATCGGGTTCATTTTTACAGACAACGGAC
>NZ_JBTVWW010000205.1:0-237 GCF_054819825.1 Desulfocurvus sp. DL1XJH-121 | reverse complement strand
CGGTTTCGTCCTCCTTGAGCTTCACCGCCATCGGGAAGGAGGTCACCTTGCCCTCGGGCACGTCGTTGCCCCAGCACTCCACGACGCCGAGCGCGCCGTATTCCCTGAACATCGCCGCGGCCTTGCGCGCCACCTCGATGTAGCGCTCGCGCTTGGCGGTGGGTACCGGTACGAGGAAGCCATCGACATAGTTCATCGTTCATCTCCTGCGGGGTGTGCAGGCGGCCGGATGTCGCC
>NZ_JBTVWW010000204.1:0-238 GCF_054819825.1 Desulfocurvus sp. DL1XJH-121 | reverse complement strand
CCCCCCCCCCCCTTCCTTTGCCGAGAAAAGGTCCGCCATCTCCCTACATCAAGGTGACTGGGGGGCAGACGGGTGCTCTTCCAATCTGCCCGCGCGCACGGCCGGGCATCCGGCCACGGCGTCCAGGGAGGTCTTGCGGTACCAGTACCGGAGATCGGAAGAGCGTCGTGTCAGGAAAGAGTGTAAGCTCCCGTGTAGATCTCTGTGGTGAGACTATCCCTCCACAGGGTGGAGGGGG
>NZ_JBTVWW010000203.1:0-238 GCF_054819825.1 Desulfocurvus sp. DL1XJH-121 | reverse complement strand
ACTGTTGACCTTTTGCTCCTTGATTTCGGTTTCAATGGCACCCGTAAATTCGGGGTCATTCAAAATCATCAAGTGGGCTTCAAAAACCTGCGCCTCGTCCTCGCCTAAGCTCTTCTTGGCATCGTCACGAATTTTCTCAACCTCAGTCGTTGATACCGCAACTGCATCCTTGTAACGGGCAAGTTCACCATCAACATCGCTGACGCTGGTCTTCGAGAATGACAGGTCTGGTTCTACC
>NZ_JBTVWW010000202.1:0-238 GCF_054819825.1 Desulfocurvus sp. DL1XJH-121 | reverse complement strand
GCATGAGTGATGTTTCCCCAACCGTTCTCTTTGAACACCCGCTGAACGAAAAAATGCGCACCTGGCTGCGCATCGAGTTTTTACTGCAACAGCTGCACGGCCAGCGCGCCCTGAGCGAAACCGCCATCGCCCTTACCTTTTTCCGCACCGTCTCCGATTTGCTGGACGTGCTGGAGCGCGGCGAGGTACGCACCGAACTGCTCAAAGAGCTGGAGCGTCAACAGCAAAAACTGTTGGC
>NZ_JBTVWW010000201.1:0-238 GCF_054819825.1 Desulfocurvus sp. DL1XJH-121 | reverse complement strand
CCCGCCGGGGCTTTTCCAGCGGGCAAAGGACGTTTCATAGCGCCGTTATGCTGAGAGGTTGATCGGCACTTCGAGTGCGGCCTGAAAGACGTCTTGGCGCACAAGACTGCTGCATTCCGATGCTGCGCCGAATGCGCCCGCAGTGGCTTTCTAACTAACCGCTTCGCGCAATAGGAGCGGTTATTGCAAAAGAGGTCCAACTGCGTAAAATGTCTCCGCCAATGCGCAGAAAAGCGAC
>NZ_JBTVWW010000200.1:0-238 GCF_054819825.1 Desulfocurvus sp. DL1XJH-121 | reverse complement strand
GCCGTCGCCTGGAGGGGGCTCCCATGGTCAACGTCGTCATGATGATTTTGGGCGTGCTGCTGCCGCTCGTCCACCTCGCCATCGCCAAAGGCCCCTGGACGCGCCGCAACGTGCTCCGCCTCCTGCTCGTCTACGCCTTCGTCTTCGACGTCGGCGCCGTCGGCTTCGTCTTCGGCTTCATCCCGCACGTCTTCTTCGCCGACGAGGCCGCGAAGATGATCGGCTGGCCCGCCGGCAA
>NZ_JBTVWW010000199.1:0-238 GCF_054819825.1 Desulfocurvus sp. DL1XJH-121 | reverse complement strand
CTCGACGACCGCGAAGTCGAAGGTCTGCGCGAGATGCGGCACCAGCTCGGCCGCGTTCTTGAGGCCGATGGCGAGACCGCGCCGATGGGCGGCTTTGGCGAGCCAGAGGTTGAAGGCGCGCTGGTCCTCGGCGGTGATGTCGAAGCCGGTCTCGTTGCCGAAGCCGTCGACATTGTCCGGATCGACCGCGTCGCATCGCTTCGCCACGGCGAGATTGAGCCGGTCACCGAAGATCGGC
>NZ_JBTVWW010000020.1:0-70438 GCF_054819825.1 Desulfocurvus sp. DL1XJH-121 | reverse complement strand
GGGCTTTTCGCCCAAGGGGCCACGGTCTGCCGGGACGGCCGCGGAGAAGGAAAGCCTCCTTCCCCCCGGCCCCTTTGCCAGCTGGTTCAAATGCGCAAGCGTTTGAACCGGCTGTTCCACCTTCGCATTTCCCCATAAAAAATCAGGGAGAGCCCTTACGGACTCTCCCTGTTCTTTCTCTACTCATGCGCCTGCCCCACCGGATTTCACCCGCGGCCGGAGCGCCCAACTAGCGAATGTAATTCGGCAAATTCAAAAACAATTCCCTCGTAAACGTAATCATCTTGTCCATGATCCAGGGAAAGGCGAACAACAGCGCCAGAAAGATGGACACGATCTTGGGGATGAAGGTCAGGGTCATTTCCTGCACCTGGGTGGCCGCCTGGAGCACGGACACGGTGATACCCACAAGCATGCCTATGCCCAGCATGGGCAGGGAGATGAGCAGGGCCATCTCGATGGCCTGCTTGGCGAAGCCGACGACGAATTCCGGTGTCATGATTCTATCTCCTTGCGCCGGGTCAGATGGCGAAGCTGTTGACCAGCGAGCCTGTGAGCAGGTTCCAGCCGTCCACCATCACGAAGAGGAGCAGCTTGAAGGGCAGCGATATCATCACCGGCGGGAGCATCATCATGCCCATGGCCAGGAGGATGGACGCCACCACCATGTCCAGTATGAGGAACGGGATGTAGATCAAGAATCCGATGGTGAAACCGGTCTTGAGTTCGCTGATCATGAAGCTGGCCACCAACAGGGATGTGGGAACCTCCTCCTTGGCCTTGGGGCGGTCCATCTTGGTCACGCTGTAGAACACCGAGAGATCTTTCTCCCGGGTGTGCTTGAACAGGAATTCCCTGAAGGGCACCTCGGCCTTGGTAACGGCCTCGCGCAGGCTGATCTGTTCGTCCAGGTAGGGTTGCAGGGCCTCGTCGTTGATGCGCGTGCCCACGGGCATCATGATGATGAAGGTCATGAAGATGGCCAGGGCGGACAAGACCTGGGTGGGCGGCATCTGGCCGGTGCCCATGGCCTGCTTGAGGAACGAGAAGACGATGATGATGCGCGTGAACGAGGTGGCCATGATCACGATGGCCGGCGCCAGGGACAGCACCGTGAGCAGGAACATGATCTCCAGAAGCACGGAGACCTGCTCGGGCTCGGTCTGCCCGGCGGAGAGGTTCAGCTGCAGGGAGGGAATCGTCGGGTCCTGGGCGAAGGCGGCCGCGCACCACGCGGCCACCAGGCCCAGGCTAAGAAGTATGGTCCGTACGGCGAGCCTTTTCCAGGCTGCCTGCGAAGTCTTGTTCCGCTGTTTCATTCTCGGCGTCCGTTTCCGTAAGCAGGTTGATGCTGGTGTCCGTAACCCCCAGCACCAAGCGCTTATTCAAGAAGCGGACCACGAAGACCTGTTTTTTGGGCCCCAGGGCCAGCTGGCCCTCGACCTTCAGGCCGCTGCCTCCGAAAACCCCAAGCCCGGCGCGGCGTCCGAAGCGTCTGAGCAGCCAGAGACCGGCGAACATGGACGCCAGGATCAGGCACAGCACGCCCAGGACCTTGAGCATCTCGCCGCCGTAGGACGGGGTGGGCGGCAGGTTCTTGACGCCTTCCTGAGCGGCCTCCTGGGCCAGGGCCAGGGCGGGAGCGGCCCAGGCCAGGGCGGCGGCGCAGAGCGTCAGCAGCGAGCGCGGCGGACGCTCTGCGCGAGGCGCACGCGGGGCGCGAGCGGGAAGATGTCCGGCCATGGTCATGCCAGCTGCTTCACGCGTTCGATGGGGCTGATGATGTCCGTCAGCCGCACGCCGAACTTCTCGTTGATGACCACGGCTTCGCCGCGGGCCACGAGCTTGCCGTTGACGAAGATCTCCAGGGGTTCGCCCGCGAGCTTGTTGAGCTCGATGACCGAACCCTGGCCGAGCTGCAACAGCTCGTTGATCAAGAGCTTGGTGCGCCCCAATTCCGCAGACACGTCCAGGGGGATGTCCAGGATGAAGTCCAGGTCCCGCTTGGTGCCGTCGGGGCGCGGGGCCTTGGCCTCCTCGGTCAGGTCCGGGAAGGCGGCGTCGGTGCTCTGGGCGGCCAGGGCGGACTGCTGCTTCTCCTTTTGGATGGAGTCCTCCTCCTCGGAGGCCAGGGCGGCGGCCCACTCCTCGGCCAGGGCTTCGTCGTCGGCGCTTTCCCCGCCTGCGGCGTCCCCCATCATGGCCTTGGCGTCCTCGGCGGCGTCGGTGTCTCCGCTTTCCTCAAGGGCGGCGGCCCACTCTTCAGCCAGGGAGTCCTGATCTTTTTCGTTTCCCATGCTAGATCCCTTGGTTGGGGTGTGTCGGCCATCCTACTGGACGACCATCTCCGTGAAATAGACCCGCAGCACGTTGGAGCCGCCCACGATCTGGTTCAGGCGCTTCACGATATCGTCCTTCAGGGCCATTTTGCTCTCAATGGACGAGAGGTCCGCGAAGGTCTTGCTGGACAACAGCAGGATGATGGCGTCGCGCACCTTGGGCTCGTTCTTGGAGAGCTTCTCGGCGGCGTCCTTGTCGCGCATCTCCACATCCACGGTCAGCTTCAGGTAGCGCCGCCCCAGGGGGTCGGCCAGGTTGACCACGAAGGTGGGCAGGGACACGAGCTCCGTGTCCGTGGGCTCTCCCTGCTCCTCGATGGGCGCTCCGTCCTGCTGCTCGGCTTGTTCGGCCTTTTTGCCGCCCATGCCCAAGAGGCCCAGGATCTGGTCCTTGAAGAAGAACCCGCCGCCGCCCAGGAGTCCGAGCAGCACCAAGAGGATGATGATCCACTTGAGCTTGCCGCCCTTCTTCTTTTCGTCTTTAGGGGCTTCCATTTGTTCGTCGGCCACGGTCGACTCCTTGGTTTTTTCCGCTTATCTCACATAGGCCCCGAGCCACGGGGTCGTCTTGAGCAAAATTTCCACCCGCCTGTTCTGGGCCCGGCCCTCGGCGGTGGCGTTGTCCGCCATGGGCCAAAACGGGCCGTAGCCGGACACCGAGAACCGCTCGTTGGGCAGGCCCGCCTTCAGGAAGGCGTCCAGCACGGCCAGGGCCCGCTGCCCCGAGAGCACGTAGTTGGGCTCGGCCCGGCCGCCCACGTCGTCGGTGTAGCCCGAAATGTTCACGGGCGCGGCCATGAACCCCAGGACCTCGGCCACCACGGCCAGGAGTTTCCTGGCCGCCGGGTCCAGCTCCGCCCCCCCCGTGGGGAACAGCAGCTTGTCCGTGAGCACCAGTGCCACCCCTTCGGGCCGCTGCAGCACCTTCAGGTTTTCCATCAGGGTGGAGCGGCTGATCTCCGGGGGGATCACGTCGTCCGGAAAGAGCATGTCCTTGAGGCGTTCCTGTTTTTCCAGGACCTCCCAGGGTTTCTCCAGCGCGTCAATGATCATCTTGATGCGCTGGGGGATGCGCCCGGCGCTCATTATCGTCATGGCCCCAAGATCCCTTGAGAAGAAGGTGATCTTGGTCAGGATGCTCCTGTCCATTGAAGACATACTGAGCAGGAGCACGAAAAACGTCAACAGCAGGGTGACCAGGTCCCCGAAGGTGACCAGCCAGGCGTCGCCCGCGACCCCGCTGCCGCCCTTTTTCTTTTTTCGCGCCATAGCCCCGGTTTCCTTAGGGCGCCTGCCTGTTCCGGTCCTCGAACCGGAAGATGAAATCGTTGTACTTGAAGGAGTCGGGCCGCTCCTCCTGGCGCAGCAGGCCCAGGTTCTCGATCCACTGGGAGTTGCGCTTGTCCAGGATCACGTCCACCCGCCTGTTGCGCCTGCGGTCGGCCGCGTTGCGGTCGCCGTAGCGCGGGTGGAAGCGCCCGAAGGCCTCCACCCGGAGCATCTCCGGGTTCATGCCCGCCTCCAGGAGGAAGGAGTATACCTTCATCACCCGCATGAAGGACAGGTTCCAGGACGAATCCATGGTCTGGTCCATGTCCTCCACCCGGAAACGGGTGCCCTCCTCGTCGCGCAGGTTGGAGGTGTGCCCGGCCAGGAGCAGCGGCACGCCCACCTGCAGGAACACGGGCATGGCCGTTTCCAGCACCCTGCGTCCCCCGGGCTTGATCTCGTATTCCCCGGGCTCGAAGAGCACGTCGTCGGGGATGGAGAAGACCTGCACGAACTTGTTGGACGCGAAGTCCAGGTCCTCGGAGATGTCCTCCCAGATCATGGCCCGCAGGGGCTCCAGGTCGTCGACGTTGTCGATCTCCAGGGGGCCCGGCTCCACGGTGATCCTGCGGTTGCGCTGGGAGAGCAGGTCCTGGCCCTGGCCGGCCTCGCCGAAGGTGCCGATGATGGAGCCCAGCACCACGAGCTTGCGCCGCTCGTCCATGACGCTCATGGACACCAGCAGCACGAAGAACGTGAGCATCAGCGTCATCATGTCCGAAAAGGTCACCAGCCATGCGGGCTGGCCTTCCGGCTCCTTGGGTTTTTTTTCCTTCTTGGCCATGGCCTCGGCTCCCGCCAGGGGGTCCTACGCGGCGTCCTGTCTCCGGTCCTTGGGAGGCAGGAAGCTGGAAAGCTTCTCTTCAATGATCCTGGGGTTTTCACCCTTCGATATGGACAGGATGCCCTGCAGGACCATCTCCTTGAGCAGAACCTCCTCCTTGCTGCGCGTCTTGAGCTTGCCGGCCATGGGGTTGAAGACCAGGTTGGCAAGCACCGCGCCGTAGAACGTGGTGATCAGGGCCACGGCCATGGCCGGCCCGATGCTCGAGGGGTCGTCCATGGTCTGGAGCATCTGCACCAGGCCGATGACCGTGCCGATCATGCCCATGGCCGGGGCGTACATGCCCAGGGTGGCGGCCACCTCGGCCCCGGTCTCGTGGCGCTCCTCCAGGTAGGAGACCTCGGTTTCCATGATTTCCTGGATGGTCTGCGGCTCCAGTCCGTCCACGGTGAGCTGCAGGCCCTTGCGCAGGTAGAAGTCGTCGATCTGCTTGATGACCGGTTCCAGGGACAGGATGCCTTCGCGGCGGGCGCGGTTGGCGTAGTCCATGAACTTCTCGATGATCTCCGTGGGGCTCTCCAGGGACGAGAAGAAGGTCTTGCGGATCACGCCGATGACCCCCAGGATTTTGTCCAGGGGGAAGTTGACCATGGTGGCTCCGACGGTTCCGCCCACCACGATGAGCAGGGACGGAATGGACACGAACACCAGGGGGCTGCCGCCGGTGACGATGGCTGCGGCCACCAGGCCGAAGGAGATGACCAGTCCTATGACGGTTGCCAGATCCATGAAGCGTCCCTCGAATTCCGGTTACGTTCGTTGGGGCCTCGTCCCGAAGATGCGCGTGCCGACGCGCACCAGGGTCGAGCCCTCCTCGACGGCCTGCGTGAAATCGTCGGTCATGCCCATGGACAGGACCGGCAGCTTCGTCCCCAGTCGAGGCTCCAGCTCGCCGCGCAGCTCGCGCAGGCGGGCGAAGAGCGGACGTCGCTCATCCGGAGTGAGGTCAAAGGGCGGGAGAATCATCAGCCCGGTCAGGCGCATGGTGTCCATCCGGGCCAGCTCCTCGGCCAACTCCGGAAGGTCCTGTTCGGCGACGCCTGCCTTCTGGCTTTCCCGTGCCAGATTGACCTCGATGAGCACGTCCTGTCTTGGGGCGCAGACCGCCGCCAATCTTTTATGCAAGGCCTGGGCCAACTTGAGGGAATCCAGGGTGTGGATCAGGGCGAAGCGGCCGGGCAGGAACTTGGCCTTGTTGCTTTGCAGGCCGCCCGTGAAATGCCATTCGATGTCCAGGTGCGCCAGGGCCTCCTGCTTGGCCAGGGCCTCCTGCACGTAGTTTTCCCCGAACAGGCGCTGTCCGGCGGCGGCCGCGGCTTCCACGGCCTCGGGCGGATGCAGCTTGGAAATGGCCAGCAGGGTCACGTCCCTCGGGTCGCGGCCCGAGGCCGTGGAAGCCGCGGCGATTTTTTCACGCGTGTCCTCAAGTCGCGAGCGGATGCCCTCCGCGTCGACTCCAGTATGCATTTTTTTCACTCCAGGGGGTGTGTTGCGTCTCCCGGGGCCGGGCCGCCCCCGGCGCCGGAAGGCATGTCAAAAAAACAGCGTAGCGCGTTGCTGGCCTGGCGGAAGGCTCATTCGCCCAGGCCCAGGCCGCGCAGGAAGCCCGGGTCCTCGGTCCAGTCGCGGCGCACCTTGACCCACAGCTCCAGGTGCACCTTGCGCCCGATGAGCTCCTTGATCTCCAGGCGCGCGGCCTTGCCGATGGCCTTCAGGTTCTCGCCGCCCTTGCCGATGACCATGGCCTTGTGCCCGGGCTTGGCCACCCAGATCAGGGCGCCGATGCGCACGACCTTGTCCTCCTCGGCCCAGGTCTCGATCTCCACGGCCGTGGAATAGGGCAGCTCCTGCTGGAGGCTCATGAACAGCTTCTCGCGCACGGTCTCCGCGGCCATGAACCTGAGCGGCACCGTGGACAGCTGGTCCTCGGGGAACATGGGCGGGCCCTCGGGCAGCCGGGCCTTGATCTGGGCCAGGAGCTCGTCCAGGCCCGCGCCCGTGGACGCGGACACGGGCAGGATGTCCGCATCGGGCCAGAGCCTGGCCAGCTCCTGCATCACGGGCAGCAGCTCGGCCTTGTCGCGCACCTGGTCGATCTTGTTCAGGGCCACGTACACGGGGCCGGGGGCGCTCTGCACGCCCTTGACGATGGGCTGCATCTCGCGGGCCAGGAGGTGCGGCTTCTTGGCGTAGAGCCCGGCGTCGGCCAGGACCACGATGACGTCGGCGGACTGCACCCCGGACCAGGCCGCCTGCAGCAGGAAGCGGTTCATGCGCCCGCCCAGCCGGTGCACGCCCGGGGTGTCCAGGAACACGATCTGGCTGTCGGCGTCCGTGAGGATGCCGGTGATCTGGTTGCGGGTGGTCTGGGGCTTGGGGGTGACGATGGCCACCTTCTGGCCCAGATATTTGTTGAGCAGGGTGGACTTGCCCGCGTTGGGCGGTCCCAGCAGCACCACGGTGCCGAATCTGAAGATTTCCTGTGCCTGGGTCATGAATTATTTCCCTGTTACATCATGTGCGCGGCCGGGGGTTTGGGAGACGAATATGCGCCGCGGGTTGACTCGCTCCAGGGACTGTATACCTTAAGACGTTGGGCCCAGGCACGGAAAATCCATCAATTCAACCCGAAATGCAAGGCTTGCCTTCGGACCGTCCTTCGGCTACGCAGCGACCGTTATGAGTAAGAACCTGATCATCGTCGAGTCCCCGGCCAAGGTGAAGACCATCAAGAAGTTCCTGGGCCGCGACTACGCCGTGGAGGCGTCCGTGGGCCATGTCCGCGATCTGCCTCCGCGCGCCCTTGGCGTGGACGAGGAGACCTTCGAGCCCGAATACCGGGTCATCGGCGGCAAGGAAAAAATCGTCAACCGCCTGCTGGACGCCGCGTCCAAGGCCGACGCCGTGTTCCTGGCCCCGGACCCGGACCGCGAGGGCGAGGCCATCGCCTGGCACGTGGCCGAGCTCATCAAGGACAAGGGCGCGAGCCTCAAGCGCATCCAGTTCAACGAGATCACGGCCCGGGCCGTGCGCGAGGCCCTGGAGCACCCCAGGGAGCTGGACGAGAACCTCTTCAATTCCCAACAGGCCCGCCGCGTGCTGGACCGCCTGGTGGGCTACAAGGTCTCGCCGCTGCTCTGGAAGAAGGTCAAGAGCGGCATCTCCGCCGGGCGCGTGCAGTCCGTGGCCCTTCGGCTCATCGTGGACCGCGAGAAGGAACGCCTGGCGTTCAAGCCCGAGGAATACTGGGTGCTCAAGGCCACCCTGGCCGGAGACGAGCCCCCGGCCTTCGTCACGGACCTGGTCAAGGTGGGCGGCAAGAAGGCCGCCGTGGGCAACGCGGACCAGGCCCAGTCCGTTGAGGACACGGCGCGCTCCAAGCCCTTCGTCGTGGACTCGGTCACGGAGAAGGAGCGCCGCCGCAGCCCGGCCCCGCCCTACATCACCTCCACCCTGCAGCAGGACGCCAACCGGCGCATGGGCTATTCCGCCAAGAAGACCATGAGCGCGGCCCAGCGCCTGTACGAGGGCGTGGAGCTCGGGGAGCGCGGCACCACGGCGCTGATCACCTACATGCGTACGGACTCCGTGCGCATCGCCGACGACGCGCGCGACGCGGCCAGGGAATTCATCCTCGAACGCTGGGGCGAGGAATTTTATCCGCCCAAGGCCCGGGTCTTCAAGACCAAGGCCTCGGCCCAGGACGCCCACGAGGCCATCCGCCCGGTGGACGTGGCCATCACGCCCGACGACGTGCGCTCCTACCTGCCCTCGGACCAGTTCCAGCTCTACAAGCTCATCTGGCAGCGCTTCGTGGCCTCCCAGATGGCCGACGCCACCTTCTGGGACACCACGGTGGACGTGACCTGCGGGAACACCCTCTGGCGCGCCAAGGGCGAGCGCCTGCTCTTCGCGGGCTGGCTGCGGCCGTTCCAGAACGAGGAGGGGGCCATGCCCCCGGGTTCGGAGCTGCTGCCCAAGCTGGCCCAGGGCCAGGAGCTGCGCCTGGACGACTTCAGCAAGGAGCAGAAGTTCACCCTGCCCCCGGCGCGCTATTCCGAGGCCTCCCTGGTCAAGGAGCTGGAGGAGAAGGGCATCGGCCGGCCCTCCACCTACGCGGCCATCATCTCCACCATCCTGGGCCGCGAATACGTGGAGCTGGTGAACAAGCGCTTCGCGCCCACGGACCTGGGCACCGTGGTCAGCGACCTGTTGACCCAGCATTTCGCCGACCTCATGGACGTGGGCTTCACCGCGAGCATGGAGGAGTCCCTGGACAAGGTGGCCGACGGCAAACAGGACTGGATCAAGCTCCTCAAGGGCTTCACCAAGGACTTCTATCCGGCCCTGGACCAGGCGCGCACGGACATGAAGCGCGTCAAGGCCGGGCTGGAGACCGGGCTGGACTGCGAGGTCTGCGGACGGCCCATGGTCATCAAGTTCGGCCGCGCGGGCACGTTCCTGGCCTGCTCCGGGTATCCGGAATGCAAAAACACCAAGAACTTCACGCGCAACGAGCAGGGCCAGATCGAGATCGTGGAGCACCAGCGCGTGGAGCCCGAGAAGATCGGCCGCGCCTGCCCGGACTGCGGCGGGGACCTGGTGCTCAAGAAGGCCCGCACGGGCAGCCGGTTCATCGCCTGCAACAACTACCCGGACTGCAGCTACGCTGAGCCCTTCACCACGGGGGTCAAATGCCCCAAGTGCGAGGAAGGCGAGCTGGTGGAGAAGTCCTCGCGCCGGGGCAAGCTGTTCTATTCCTGCAACCGCTACCCGGACTGCGACTACGCCCTGTGGAACAAGCCCGTGGAAAAGGCCTGCCCGGAGTGCGGCTCCCCGATCCTGGAACTGAAGACCACCCGCGCCAAGGGCAAGCATTTGGCCTGTCCCAACAAGAAGTGCAAGTACACCGAGCCCCTGGACGGCGAGGGCGCCGAGGGCTTCGATGACGGCGCGGACGACGGCGTCGAGTAGACCGTAGGGCGGTCCGCCGGATCCGAAGGAAATTCAAAGCCCCCGCGCAGGCTGCTGCGCGGGGGCTTTTCTTGTCTGACGATCGTAATACGAAATGTATCAAATTATTATTTCAGAAGATTGGATACGAGAATTCGGGCCTCGGAGAGGTCGAAGCTCTGGCCCGTGAACAGGCGGAACTGCTCCAGGGCCTGGTGCAGGAACATGGTCAGCCCGTCGATGGCCCGGCAGCCCGCGGCCCGGGCCTGGCCCAGGAACACGGTGTCCACGGGGTTGTAGACCAGGTCGTAGGCGGTCTGCCCGGCCCGGAGGGGGCGCTCGTCCGGCCAGGGGGACAGGGCCTCGCGCTCCCCGCGCATGCCCAGGGGCGTGGCGTTGACCACCAGGGCCGCGTCCGCGTCCGCGCGCTCCTCCCAGGGGATGGCCTGGGCCTTGAATTCAGCGGCCAGGACCTCGGCCTTGGCCGGGTTGCGGTTGCTCACGGCCACGTCCTTTGTTCCCAGCTCCCTGAGGCCCGCCAGGGCCGCCCGCGCCGCCCCTCCCGCGCCCAGCACCAGGGCCGAGGCCGGGACCTCGCCCAGGGCCGAAAGCGGCGCCAGGAAGCCGTGCACGTCGGTGTTCTCGGCCAGGAGCCGCCCGTCCCGCCAGTACAGGGTGTTGGCCGCGCCCACGGCGCGCACCCGCTCACTGGTCCCGTCCACGAAGTCCAGCACCGCCAGCTTGTGGGGGATGGTCACGGACAGCCCGGCCACGGGCTCGGCGCGCACGCGCTCCATGAACGCGGGCAGGTCCCCGGGCGGGGTGGGAAAGGCGCGGTATTCCCCGGGCAGACCCCGTTCCTTGAGTGCCCAGTTGTGCAGGGCCGGGCTCATGCTGTGGCCCAGGGGGTGGCCGACGATGCCGTACAGGGGATGCTTCATGCTCGTTTCCGGGGGTGCGTTTGGGGTTGCGGGTGGGTCGCCGGGTTCCGGTTATAGGCGTTTTGCGCTTTTTCGCCAAGAAAACGAGAGCCCGCCCCGCGCCAAGGCGCGGGGCGGACCGTATGGGGAGTGAGGCAGAACGGCTGTTAGGGATTTCCTGGAGCCGGCGGGTGGGTGTCGCCGGCTCCAGGGGCGGCCGGGAAGGGGTTCCGGCCAATGCGGACGGACGCCCCGGGGGAGTAGGCCCGGGGCGTTTCCATGGAGCCCGTCATTGCATCATGTGATTCGGGATGAACAGCACCAGGTCCGGGAAGAAGATCAGGATGAACATGACCACCACCAGGACCAGGAGGTACGGCAGCACGCCCATGGACAGCTTTTCGATGCTCACCTTGCCCAGGTCGCAGGCCACGAACAGGCACAGGCCCACCGGGGGCGTGACCTGGCCGATGGACAGGGTCAGCACCAGCAGCACTCCGAAGAACACCGGGTCGATGCCGGCGGAGACGATCACCGGGTAGAAGATGGGGGCCATGAGCACCACGGCCACGGCGTTGTCCAGGAAGGTACCCACAACCAGGAGCGAGATGCAGATCAGGATGAGCAGGATCCGGGGGTCGTTGGACACGCCCAGCAGCGTCTCGGTCAGGGCCTGGGGGATCTGCTCACTGGCCATCAGGTAGCTGAAGCAGTGGGCCGTGGCCACCAGGAACATGATCACCGCCGCGCTCTTGGCCGTGCTCAGGACCACCTTGCAGATGCCCTTGAAGTCCAGCTGGCGGTAGACCAGGGTGCCGATGAGCAGGCCGTAGGCCACGGCCACCACGGCGGCCTCGGTGGGCGTGAACACGCCGCCGTAGATGCCGCCGAGGATGATCAGCGGCATGAGCAGGGCCAGGGAGGCGTCCTTGATGGCCTTCATGGTGTCGGCGAGGCTTACCTTGTCGCCGCCGCCGTAGCCGTGCTTCTTGGCCACCAGGTAGTTGACCAGCATCAGCGCGGCGCTCATGAGCAGGCCGGGGATGATGCCGCCCAGGAACAGCTTGCCCACGGACGCGCCGGTGATGACGCCGTAGAGCACCATGGTGATGCTCGGGGGGATGAGCAGGCCGATGGTGCCGGAGGCGGCCACGCAGGCGGCCGAGAACACGCTGGAATAGCCCTTGTCGCGCATGGGGCCGACCATGACCGAGCCGATGGCCGCGGTGGTGGCCGGGGCGGAGCCGGAGATGGCGCCGAAGAAGGTGCAGGCCGCCGTGGCCACGTGGGCCAGGCCGCCGGTGTAGCGGCCGAAGAAGCAGTTGGCCAGGTTCACCAGGCGCGCGGACACGCCGCCCGAGGACATGATGTTGCCCGCCAGGATGAAGAACGGGATGGCCATCAGGGTGAAGGAGTCGACCCCGCCGTAGGCCTTCTGCACCAGGACCATCAGCGGCACGTGGCTGAAGAAGAGCAGGGCGATGAGCGAGGACAGACCCAGGGCCACGGCGATGGGCACGCCCACGAGAACGAGAAGGAAAAAGCTGACGAAGAGTGTGGTACCCATGATTTACGCTCCCTGGGATGCGCCGAGCATCGATTTGGCGTGCTCCACGGCGTGGTGCAGCACGTTCAGGGCCATGAACAGGCTGCCGATGGGGATGGCCAGGTACACGGCGCCGACGGAGAGCCAGCCCATGGACGAGGAAACCTGGCCCAGAGCCATGACCCGCGAGGAGACCACGAAGCCGTCCTTGACGAAGACCCACAGGAACCAGAGGCACAGGGCATCGGCCAGAAGGTTCACCGCGCCGCGCAGCCTGGGGTTGGGCACGCTGTCCACGAAATACGAAACCTTGATGTGCGTGTCCTCGTAGAAGGCCACGCTTGCGCCGCAGAAGGTCAGCCAGACGAAGAGGTAGCGGGCCAGCTCTTCGGACCAGGACAGAGGGTTCTGCAGCACGTAGCGGCATACGACCTGGCCGAAGATGAGCACCGTCATGGCTCCGAAGGCCACGGTGATCAGGATGGACAGGTATTTGTTGAAAAAGGTGTTCACCGCTTGAAGCAGGTGCATTGGGAACTCCTTTGCGGCATGGCCCGCCGGGAACGGAAGGCTCCGTTCCCGGCGGGCTGTGTGCGAACGGCCAAGTCTACTGGACGGCCTTGATCCTCTTGATCAGGTCGCCGAACTTGTCCTGGTACTTGTCGTAGATGGCCTGGGACGCGGCCTCGAAGGCGGCGCGGTCGGCCGTGTTGACTTCCATCTTGGTCTTCAGGAAGGCCAGCTGGGAGTCGTCTTCCTTCTCAACTTCCTTGCGGATCCACTGGGCGACCTCGCGGGCGGAGTCGCCCAGGGCCTGCTGCTCGGCGGCGGGCAGGGAGTCGAAGATGATCTTGCTCATGACCAGCGGTTCGCTGACATGGATGTGGTTGGTCAGGGAGAGGTACTTCTGGACCTCATAGAACTTCTGGGTCACGCAGTGGGCCACGGGGTTCTCCTGGCCGTCCACAGTGCCCAGCTGCAGGGCGGTGTACAGCTCGCCGAAGGCCAGGGGGGCCGGGGAGGCGCCGAAGGCCTTGAAGGAGTCGATGAAGATGTAGCCGGAGGGGGTCCGGATCTTCAGACCCTTGAGGTCCTCGGGCTTGTTGATGGGGTGCTTGGAGTTGGTGATGTGGCGGAAGCCGTTCTCCCAGTAGCTCAGCACCACGAGGCCCTTCTTGGCCAGGTTGGCGGTCAGCTGGTCGCCGATGGGGCCGTCCAGGACCTTGCCCACATGGTCGACGTCGCGGAACAGGAAGGGCATGTTCAACACGCCCATGGTCTCCTCGAAGCTGGAGAGCAGCACGTCGGAGGTCAGGACCATCTCGATGGTGCCCAGCTGGGCGCCTTCCACGAGCTCGCGCTGCTTGCCCAGCTGGTTGGCGGGGAAGACCTTGACGTCGACGTTGCCGCCGGTCTTCTTGGCCACCAGATCCTTAAACATCAGCGCGGCCTTGTGGTAGGGGTGGTCCACCGGGGACAAGTGGCCGAGCTTCATGGTGGTCTTGGCCTGGCTCACGCCGGGCAGTGCCAGCACGGTCACGGCCAGGGCGATCATCACAACCTTGCGCAAATCGAATTTCATGAGAGCCTCCTGAAGAATTGGCGGTTCGCTAGGCGTACTTCTTTTCCATCTCGTAGTAGTTGGTCAGGCCGATGAAGTCGTTGAACTCCTGGAAGGTCACCAGGTTGTCCCAGATGGGCTTGGTGGTGCCGTCCTTCTTCAAGGTCTCGCAGTAGTCGCGGACCGCGGCGGCGGCGGCGTAGACCGGGCCGGTGCAGTAGATGGCGATGTTGAAGCCCATGGCTTCCATCTCGGCCACGGTGGGCATGGGGCTGCGGCCGCCCTCGAGCATGTTGGCCAGGGTGAAGGCGTCGGGGAAGGCCTCGTTGATCTTCTTCATTTCCTCTTCGCTCTCCGGGGACTCCACGAACAGCAGGTCCGCGCCGGCTTCCTTGTAGGCCTGGGCGCGCTCCAGGGCGGCGTCGATGCCGAAGTTGGTGCGCGCGTCGGTGCGGGCGATGATCACGAAGTCGTCATCGATGCGCGCGTCGCAGGCGGCCTTGATCTTGTTGATCATCTCTTCCTGGGGAATGACCTTGCGGCCGAGCATGTGTCCGCATTTCTTGGGGAAGACCTGGTCCTCCAGCTGGATGGCGCAGACGCCGGCCTTCTCGTACTCGCGCACGGTGCGCATGACGTTCAGGGGGTTGCCGTAGCCGGTGTCGCCGTCGGCCAGGATGGGCACGTCCACGGCCTCGGCCATGTCGGCGGCGCGGCGGGCCATCTCGCTCATGGTCAACAGGCCCACGTCGGGCTGGCCAAGGACGCTGGCGGACTGGCCGTAGCCGGTCATGTACACGGCCTTGAAGCCGCTGGCGGCGATGATCTTGGCGCTGAGCATGTCATAGGCGCCGGGAGCCACGAGCAGCTCCTTGGCGGCGAGCAGGTTGCGAAGTTGCGTGGTCTTTTTCATGGGAAGGAATCCTCCTTGTGGTTTTTCCTCCCCAAGGCAAGGGCCGTGCCATGCCCGTGACGCGGCGCGAAAGGAGAATGATCTTGAATCGTTACTGATATGTTAAGGCCCCTTTCCCCGCGGGGCGGCGGTATGCTAAAGGTTATGGTCCGGCCGGGGCTGGAAACCCGTTGCCCGGCGATGGCGGCCCGTCACGCGGGGAACGGGCCGGGGCCCCGCCGGGGCCATGACCAGGGTAATGACTATTACATAAGTCATAGGGCTTTGATTTGGTTCAATATATGATATTGGGTTGATGGCGGCGAAGTGTCCCCGGGGCCGCACAACCGTCCAGAAACCCAGCAGGTATCCGACCATGCCTTCCATGTTTTCCGCTCCCGGTTTCCCCAGGGTCGCGCATCTGCGGCGCACCATGGCCTTTCTGGTCACCCTGGTGGTGGTTCTTTTCGTGGTGGGGTTCGGCATCTCCAGGCTGATGCAGCTGGAGAACAAGCGCGCGGCCCAGGAGCTTTCGGCCAGGCTCGTGGCCGAGCAGATCCGGATCACCCTCAACGAACGCATCGACATGGCCCAGCGCCTGGCCCGCAACCCCACCATCATCCAGATGTACGAGGACGGCGACGCCGGGTCCCTGGACTCCCGGGTGCTCCTGAACACGGTCAACGAGATGGCCGCCACGTCGCTGATCTACACCCTGTCCGCCACGGGCCGGACCTTCGCCAGCGCCGACTCCCAGGAGGCGCTCCTGGTGGGCAAGAACTACAGCTTCAGGCCCTATTTCCACCAGGCCATGGCCGGGGAGATCGCCGTCTACCCGGCCCAGGGCTTCTATACCGGCCGCCGGGGCATACACATCGCCGTGCCCATCCACGGGGCCGGAGGCGCCCATCCCATCGGCGTGCTTGTGATGAAGATCGGCATGACCGAGATCGACGAGATCCTGGCCGCGCAGGAGGAAAAGCTGGCCATGGTTTCCCCGGACGGGGTGATCCTGTCCACCAACCAGTCGGACTGGCTGCTGCACTCCCTCATGCCGCTGTCCCCGGGCGCGCGCCTGCGCCTGCGCGATTCCCGCCAGTTCGGGGCCGGGGAGATCGAGGCCCTGGACGTGGATCTCACGGGTGAGCGCGTGCGCATGGACAGGGCCGCCTACAGCATCGCCCGCGAGCCCCTGCCCATCCCGGGCTGGTACATCCTGTCCTGCGACCGCAGCCAGCCCCTGGAGCCCCTGACGCCCTTCCAGCAGTTCCAGATCCTGGGCGGGTTGTCCGTCACCGGGGGCATGGCCGTGCTGATCTTCTTCCTGGCCGTGAACATCCAGCACCGCAAGTTCACGGAGAAGATGCTCCGCCGCGCCGAGGAGAAGTACCGCAGCATCTTCGAGAACGCGGTCATGGGCGTATACCAGAGCACCACGGCCGGGCGGTTCTTCGAGGCCAGCCCGTCCATGGCCCGCATCCTGGGCTACGACAGCCCGGCGGACCTCATCGAGTCCGTGCACGACATGCGCGACATCTACTACAACCCCTACGACCGCGACGTGTGGCTCAACCTCCTGGCCGAGCGCGAGCAGTTCAGCGGCTTCGAGACCCGCTACCTGAAGAAGGACGGCACGCCCATCTGGGTCTCCCTGTCCAGCCGCCTGGCCGTGGGCGAGGACCGGGAGGAGCAGTTCATCGAGGGCTTCTGCCTGGACGTGAGCGACAAGAAGGAGGCCGTGGAGGCCCTGAAGCGCGAGCGCGACATTCTCTCGCGCATCATGGCCACCAGCCCGGCCAGCATCATCTTGAGCGACGGCGAGGGCCGCGTGACCTACGCCAACGCCCACGCCGAGGCGCTCTTGGGCATCCGTCCCCAGCCGGGGTCCGACGCGGGCTATTCGCCCCCGGAATTCACCATGCTGGACCCGGAGGGCAAGCTCCTGTCCGACCACGAGCAGCCCGCGCGCCGCGCCCGCAGCAGGCGGACCATCGTGCGCAACCAGCGCTGCATCCTGCAGTGGGCCGACGGCCGTCAGGTGGTCGTTTCCGTGAGCGTGGCGCCCATGTTCGACCGCGAGGGCCGCGTGGCGGAGATGGTCTCGCTGTTCGAGGACATCACCAAGATGGTGCGCGCGGAAAAGGAGGCCGCCGAGCAGCAGCAGCAGCTGTTCGAGGCCGACCGCATGATCGCCATGGGCATCCTGACATCGGGCATCGCCCACGAGATCAACAACCCCAACACCTACATCCTGTCCTCGGCCCAGACCCTGTCCGACGCCTGGAAGGAGGCCAAGGTGGTGCTGGACGAGTACTACGAGGAGAACGGGGACTTCATCATCGGCGGAATCCCCTATTCCGCCATGCGCGAGACCCTGCCGTCGCTCAACGACCGCATCCTGGACGGGTCGCGGCGCATCGGGCGGATCATCAAGGAGCTGCTCGTGTTCTCGCGCCGCGAGTCCATCGGCACCACCGAGGCCCTGGACCTGAACAAGGTCATCCGCACCTCGGAGATCCTGCTCTCCAGCATGATCAAAAAGTCCACCCACAGTTTCGAGATGCTCCTGGCCCCGGGCGAGGTCTTCATCCAGGGCAATTTCCAGCGCCTGGAGCAGGTGCTCATCAACATCATCCAGAATGCCCTGCAGGCCCTGCCCGGGCCGGACAAGGGCATCGTGGTGGAGTCCCGCGTGGACCAGGCCAGGGGCACGGCCCAGATCGTGGTCCGGGACCAGGGCGTGGGCATCTCCGACAAGGACCTGGCGCGGGTCATGGACCCCTTCTTCACTACCAAGCGCGAAACCGGGGGCACGGGGCTCGGCCTGGCGGTTTCGTCAACCATCGTGCACGACCTGGGCGGCAGCATGCACTTCGATTCCCAGGAAGGAATCGGCACGACCGTCACCCTCACCTTCCCCCTGAAAGACAGGCCCGCTCCCACGGGAGGACGCCATGCAGCAGCTTTGTGAACAGGAACAGTACAAGATCCTCGTGGTCGACGACGAACGGGAGGTCCTGGAGAGCTTCCGCCTGACCCTGCTTTCCGGGGGGCTGTCCAACGTGGTCATCTGCCATGACAGCCGCGAGGTCCTGCCCCTGCTGGAAAAGGACAAGGAAATCAACCTGGTGCTTTTGGACCTGATCATGCCCTACATGGGCGGCCAGGACCTGCTCCAATCCATCCGCGAGACCTATCCCGAGGTGGCGGTCATCGTGATCACGGCCCTGGACGAGCTGTCCACGGCCGTGGACTGCATGAAGGCCGGGGCCTTCGACTATCTGGTCAAGCCCGTGGAAAAGGTGCGCCTGCTCTCCTGCGTGCGCCACGCCTACGAGCACCAGGCCGTGCTCCTGGAGAACAGGGCCCTCAAGCAGCGGGTGCTGTCCGCCAGCGCGAAGCACCCCGAGGCCTTTTCCGGGGTCGTAACCCGCAGCCCGGCCATGCTCTCCCTGTTCCAGTACGCCGAAGCCATCGCGGCTTCGCCCGAGGCCGTGCTCATCACCGGCGAAACCGGGGTGGGCAAGGAGCTCTTCGCCCGGGCCATCCACGACCTGAGCTGCCGCCAGGGCCGGTTCGTGGCCGTGAACGTGGCCGGGCTGGACGAACAGAGCTTCTCGGACACCCTGTTCGGGCACCGCAAGGGGGCCTTCACGGGCGCGGACAGCAACCGCGACGGCCTGCTCAAGACCGCCGAGGGCGGGACCCTGTTCCTGGACGAGATCGGGGACCTGACCCCGGCCCTGCAGGTCAAGCTCCTGAGATTGCTGCAAGAGCGCGAATACTATCCCCTGGGCTCGGACCTGCCGCGCAAGGCCCAGGTGCGCGTGCTCGTGGCCACGCACCGCGACCTGTCCGACGACAAGACCGGCCCGGCCTTCCGCCGCGACCTGTATTACCGTCTGCAAACCCACCTCGTGCACATCCCCCCCTTGCGCCAGCGCAAGGAGGATTTGCCGCTGTTGGTGGGCCATTTCCTGGACATGGCCGCCGAGAGCATGGGCCGCAAGGCCCCCAAGGCACCCAAGGAGCTGGTCTCCCTGCTTCAAAGCTACGCGTTCCCGGGCAACGTGCGCGAATTGAAGACCATGCTCTTCGACGCCGTGAGCAAGCACCAGGGAGGGGTCCTGTCCCTGTCGTCGCTCAAGGAGCGGATTTTCAGCGCCGAACACGGGGCGGCCCAGGTCCAGGACGAGGACCAGGGCGGGAATTTCTTTTGCCATGTGGATTCGTTGCCTACGTTGCAGGAGTCGCGCATGCAGCTCATTGACGAGGCGCTACGCCGCGCCGGGGGCAATCAGTCCATTGCGGCGAGGTATTTGGGGATTACGCAGCCGGCGTTGAGTCGGCATTTGAAGAGGCACAAGGAAGTTTGAGTTTTGCATTGCGTTGGAAAGGCCGGGGAGTTGTAACGCAAAACCAAACGTGTCCTCCCACCCTCCCGCCGCGTTCCGCAACAGGTATGAGGGGGTGGTTTTGGGGGAGGGTATTTAGTGTTGCGGGCGCAAGGCGCGGGAGAGGCGCGCTCCCTTCGAAGGATTTCCCCCGCCGCGCGGCTTCGCCGCAGGGGCGGGACAAATCCAGGCGGTCGCACACCTCTCCCGCGCCCCGCGCCAGGGCACCGACGGAAAGCCTCCCGATCCGAGAACGCGACAGGGAAATAGAAGAAGTATCCTACTTGACGATGGGGAAGAGGTACTGGCTGAAATCATACCTGACCCCGTGCCGCCGCACTACTCGCGCCCCGCCCTTTGGGACTCCCCGAGCCCCGGCGCGCTGCCTGGCGCAGCGGCTGTGATGGAAATCAGCGAAGCGGAGCCGGGCTCGTGCGACGGGGCGGCATCACCTGTGCCGCGACACGAGGGGAATATACACTGAGGGACAGCACCACCGCGACGACCCAGCGTCCCTGGCGGGTGCGGGGGGCGAAGCGACCTGGGTGGTAACCCCCGAAGCGAAGCCTCCCGTACCCGCCAGGGGCGCGGCCGCTTCACCTGCAATCATTCCCGACAAACCAACGCCCTGCCCGCGCGGGAACGCGGTGGGCGGGCGGGAGGGCGGAAATGGTTTTGCATCACGACTCCCATCCTCCTCCAAACTCTCCCTCTACAACTTATCAGCCCCCGCCCCATCTACCTCCCCGCCTCCTCTCTCCTCCCATTTCTTTTCTTCTCCCTTCCTCCTCCCCCAAAAAAAATCTACCCCCGCACGGCAGGCAGAAACCGTGCGGGGGAGACGGGAGGCGGGCGAGGCGTCCTTTGGGGCGGCCCCGCCCCATGGCGTCAGGTAGTCGGTTTGTCTACATCATCCCGGCCACGAGGTCGGCTCCGGCCTGGATGGCCTCGGCGTTCTTGGGGATCAGGTGCTTGTAGCGCTCGGAGATCACGTCTTCCAGCGCGTCCTGCGCGGCCTTGACCGGCACCACGCCCGTGGCCTGGATGTACGCGCCCAGGATGATCATGTTGGCCATCCTGGTGTTGCCGAGCTCGTCGGCCATGTCGTTGCACGGCACCATGTAGCTCTTCACGCGCGTCTTTTCCACCAGCTCCTCGTCGATGAGCGAGGAATTGACGATCTGCACGCCGCCGTCCTGCATGCGCGGCTGGAACTTGTCCAGGGACGGGCGGTTCATGACGATGGTGCTCTTGGGCGAGCGGATGATGGGCGAGCCGATGTCGTCCTCGGAAATGACCACGGTGCAGTTGGAGGTGCCGCCGCGCATTTCCGGTCCGTAGACCGGCATGTAGGTGACCTTCAGCCCTTCGTGCATGCCCGCGTACGCCAGGAGGTTGCCGATGAGCATGACGCCCTGGCCGCCGAACCCGGCGATGATGACGTCCTGGTACAGCATTATTTCTCCTCCTTTTCGGCCTTGATGTCCTTGTACACGCCCAGCGGGAAGTAGGGGATCATCTCCGTTTCCACGCGCTCGTTGGCCTTGATGGGCGTCATGCCCCAGTTGGTGGGGCAAGTGGACAGGATCTCCACGAAGGAGAAGCCCAGGTCGTCCAGCTGGTACTGGAAGGCCTTTTTCACGGCCTTTTTGGTGTTGTTGATGTTTTTCACGTTGTTCACGGCCACGCGTTCGCAGTAGGCCACGCCGCCCAGCTGGGAGATGATCTCGCTCATCTTGATGGGCATGCCCTCGCGCTCGCGGCAGCGGCCGCCGGGGCAGGTGGTGGTGTGCTGGCCGATGAGGGTCGTGGGGGCCATCTGGCCGCCGGTCATGCCGTACACCGTGTTGTTCACGAAGATCACGGTGATGCGCTCGCCGCGGTTGGCGGCGTGGACGATCTCGGCCATGCCGATGGACGCCAGGTCGCCGTCGCCCTGGTAGGTGAAGACGACCTTGTCCGGGCGCGCGCGTTTCACGCCCGTGGCCGTGGCCGGGGCGCGGCCGTGGGCGGCCTCCACGCAGTCGACGTTCAGGTAGTTGTACAGGAACACGGAGCAGCCGACCGAGGCCACGCCGACGGTGTCGCCGGCCAGGCCCATCTCGTCCAGCGCTTCGGCCACGATGCGGTGGGAGGTTCCGTGCTGGCAGCCGGGGCAGTAGTGGGTCGGACGGTCCACCAGGACCTCCGTGGGCTTGAACATGATCTTTTCTGCGGCTTCCATGGGTCAACCCTCCAGGTTCTTGAGGATGGGCTCTTCCAAATCATCGGGATTGGGGAGCTCTCCGGGCATGATTCCGAAGAAGGTGGAATCGGCCTTCATGCGGATGGCCAGGCGCACGTCGTCCACCATCTGGCCCAGGCTGTGCTCGATGGTCATGAAGCGCTTGCCCTGTTCCGCCAGCTTGGCCAGGGGCTCTTCGGGGAACGGGTACAGGGTGATGGGCCGGAACAGGCCGACCTTCTTGCCCATGCCGCGCAGCTTGCGGACCGTGGACTTGGCGATGCGGCCGATGGACCCGTAGGCGCAGACGATCATCTCGGCGTCCTCGGTCTCGAAGGCCTCGTAACGCACCTCGGCCTTCATGGCCTCGTACTTCTTGCGCAGCTTGATGTTCTGCCCGGCCAGCTCGCCCTCTTCCAGGTACAGGGACTTGAGCAGGCGCTTTTCTCGCCCCTTGTTGCCGGTGAGGCACCAGCTCTCGGCGTTGTCCTTGGGGGGCTCGGGAACCCAGGGGGTGATGGGCTCCTTCATCTGGCCCAAGATGGCGTCGCCCAGGATGAGCACGGGGTTGCGGTACTTGAAGGCTAGGTCGAAGGCCTCGATGGTCAGGTCGTAGGCCTCCTGGCAGGTGCCGGGGGCCAGGACCAGGGTCCGGTAGTCACCGTGGCCGCCGCCGCGCGTGGACTGGTAGTAGTCGCCCTGGGCCGGGCCGATGTCGCCCAGGCCGGGGCCGCCGCGGTTGATGTTCACGATGACGGCCGGCAGCTCGGAGCCCGCCATGTAGGAGATGGCCTCCTGCTTCAGGGACACGCCCGGGCTGGACGAGGAGGTCATGCAGCGCACGCCCGCCGCGGCCGCGCCGAGCACCATGTTGGCCGCGGCCACTTCGCTCTCGGCCTGCACGAATTCGCCGCCCGCCTCGAACATGGCCGTGGACATGGTCTCCGGGATGTCGTTCTGGGGGGTGATGGGGTATCCGAAAAAGCACTTGCAGCCGGCTGCCAGGGCGCCCTCGCAGATGGCTCCGTTGCCCTTGACGAAAATACGGTCGGTCTTGGCCATGACTCAGCCCTCCTTCTTCTTCGTGGTCTTGTAGACCGTGATGCAGAAGTCAGGGCACATCTTGGCACAGGATGCACAGCCAATGCATTTCTCCATGTCTGTGACCTCGATGACCTTGTAGCCCTGGTTGTTGAACCTGTCCGACTGGACAATGATCTCCTCGGGACAGGCCGTGGTGCACAGGAGGCAACCCTTGCACCTGTCTTCCCGGATCTCGATCCTTGACATAGGCGGCTCCTTTTTTTGATGCCGGTTTTGATATTGCCGAAGTGTCTTCGGGGCGGCTCGGTCCGTTCAGGTGATCAGCATGGCATCGCCATAGGAGAAGAACCGGAAACCCTCGAAAAGCGCCTTGGAATACGCGTTGAGAATTTTACTCCGCCCAGCAAATGCGGAAACCATAATTAGCAGAGAAGACTCTGGCAAATGGAAATTCGTTATAATCTTGTCAACAATCTTGAACGTATAACCGGGCGAGATATAGATGCTCGTCCATCCGGCGAAGGCTTCCATCCGTCCTCTGGCCGCAAAGGCCCCTTCCAGGGCCCGGACGGAGGTGGTGCCCACCGCGACCACCGGACGGCCTTCGGCCTTGGCTTCCGACACGGCCCGGGCCGTGTCTTCGGGAACCTCTATGTACTCGCGGTGCATCTCATGGTCGCGGATGTCTCGGCACCTCACCGGCGAAAACGTTCCATAGCCAACATATAACGTGATTTCAGCCCATTTTGCGTTGCGTTCAGACAAGGATTTGCGCACTTCGGGGGTGAAATGCAACCCGGCGGTGGGCGCGGCCACGCTTCCGAGCTTGTTTTCGCTTGCGTACACCGTCTGATAGCGCTCGGCGTCCTCGGGCGTGTCCGGGCGCTTGATGTACGGGGGCAGGGGGTAGTGGCCCAGGGTCTTGAACAGCCCGGCCAGCTCGCCGCGCCAGAACAGGCGCACCCGGCTCTGGCCGAAGTCCCCGCGCTCCTGCACCAGGAGGGAGAAGTTCTCGCTGAAGGTCACCCGCTGGCCGCTCTTGGGCGCCTTGGAGGCCCTGAGCAGCCCCTGCACGTCGGCCCAGTACATGCCTTCGGCGTCGGGTCCCTGGGCCTCGATGAGCGGCAGCGGGGTCAGGATCAGGAATTCCACGCGGCCGCCGGAATCCTTGGTTCCGTAGACCCTGGCCGGCAGGACCTTGGTGTTGTTGACCACGAGCAGGGCGTTTTCCGGGATGTATTGGGCGATTTTCGTGAAGGCGGTGGGCAGGGTTTCGCCCGTCGCCCGGTCCAGGACCATGAGCTTCGATCCGTCGCGGTTTTCGGCCGGAGCCTGGGCGATGCGATCCTGGGGCAGTTCGTAGCGATAGGAATCGAGGAGGAAGTCTTCGGGTATCATGGGGCTCTTTGTATCCTGTACTGAGGGAAGGTGCGGTTTTCCGGGCGGTTTGATGTCTCCGCCGTGTGACGAGGAAATTGCGGTTTGCCGGAACCTCGGGTATGCTTCCGGCCCTGAAAGCAGCGAATCCGCCGCGTCCCGCCGCGGCAAAAGCTTATCTCCAAAGGAGGAGACATGCATAGGATTTTTCTCACCGCCCTGGCAATCGTCGTGTCCCTGGCCCTGGCCGGTTGTCCGTCCGCCCTGCAGCAGCATGACCAGTCCCAGGCTTCGGCCCCGGCGCAGTCCAAGGCCGCGTCCGTGGGCACCTACCAGGAGTTCGACGACGTCCTGATTCCCAACGATCTGGACCTGGTGGGCAAGAATTCCTTCGTCTTCGAGACCCCGCAGTTCAAGACCGGCATCCTGACCTACAAGGGCAAGGTGGACGCCGTTTCCCTGGCCAATTTCTTCGAGACCGAGCTGCCCAAGGACAACTGGAAGCTGCGCTCCAAGATCAAGTACAACCGCACCATCATGGTCTTCGAGAAGCCCGACCGCGACTGCATCATCAACATCATAGACGAGACCTTCACCACATACCTGGAGATCATGGTCGCCCCGCGCAACGACTCGGGCACGGCCGCTCCCAGCGTGGTGGGCGCCCCGCCCGTGGAGGAGAACCTGCCCAAGTAGGGCCGGTCGCACAACCATGCAAGCGCACCTTCGCTTCAGTGGCTTTCTCGGCCGCCGCCTGCACATGGGCGTATGCGGCAGCATCGCCGCCTACAAGGCCCTGGAGATCCTGCGCCTGGTCCAGGGCAGCGGGGCCCACGTCAGCGCCACGCTTACGGCCTCGGCCCAGCGTTTCGTGACGCCCCTGTCCTTCGAGGCCCTGGGCGCGGCCCCGGTGTACGGCGACATGTTCGACTGCCCGGACGTGGTCTTCGGCCACTTGGAACCCGGGCAGGACGCCCACGCCATGCTCGTGGCCCCGGCCACGGCCAACACCCTGGCCAAGCTGGCCCACGGCGCGGCCGACGACATGCTCTCCTGCCAGGCCCTGGCCTTTCCCGGGCCCCTGGTGCTGGCCCCGGCCATGAACCCCCGGCTGTGGAACGCCACGGCCACCCGCGCCAACTGGGCGCAGCTCAAGGAACGCGGCGCCGTGTGCATCGAGCCCGAGTGCGGGGACATGGCCTGCGGCGAGGAAGGCAAGGGCAGGCTGCCGCAGCTGGAGGTCATCTACTGCCACGCTCTGCGGGCCCTGGCGGACCAGGACATGGCGGGCAGGCGGGTGCTGGTGACCCTGGGGCCCACGCGGGAGTTCTTCGACTGCGTGCGCTTCTGGAGCAACCCGTCCTCCGGGATCATGGGCGCGGCCATCGCCGTGGCGGCCTGGCTGCGCGGGGCCGAGGTCACGGCCGTGTGCGGGCCCGTGGACCTCTGGATGCCCCCGGGCGTCAGGCGCGTGGACGTGACCAGCGCCCGGGACATGCACGATGCCTGCATGGACGTGTTCGCGGACATGGACGCGGCCTGCTGCAGCGCGGCGGTTGCTGATTACCGCCCGGCCAGCCAGGTGGAGGGCAAGTTCAAGAAGGGCTCCGGCGGACCGGACATCGTGTTCGAGGACAACCCGGACATCCTGCGCGGCCTGGGCCAGCGCAAGAGGGAAGGGCAGTTCCTCATCGGCTTCGCGGCCGAGTCCGGGGACCTCGTTGCCAACGCCCAGGGCAAGCTTGAGCGCAAGAACCTGGACCTCATCGTGGCCAACAACGTCACGGACGAAGGCTGCGGCTTTGCCGGGGCCACCAACGGGGTCACGGTGCTGGACGCCAAGGGCCGCGTGGAGACCTGGCCCGTGCAGCCCAAGACCGAGATCGCTTGGAGGATTTGGGATTGGATGCTCGGACTCTAGGCCTTCCGGAAAGCCTGCGTTCCTGGGCCAATGCCGGCCTTTCGCACGTGCTGTGCGACCAGGATGTCGAGTCCTTTGTCCATCAAGATGTCATACGGCCCGCAGCACAAGAGCCCGACATGGCCCGGGCCAAGCGCGAGGGCTGGAGCGGGGCCAGGAAGCGGCCCGCGCCTGCCACGCAGGCCTCCGAAACGCGTTCGACGTCGCCTCCCGCCGCATCTGCTTCCGAATCTCCTGCGGCTCCCGCCTCACCCCGGTTCGAGGATTCGGGCGAAGCGCTGTCCGTGTTTCCCTGGGACGCGTTCCGTCCCCGGCTGCGAGTGCCCAGCCGCACCGTCTGGACCTATTGGGACCTCGGGTCCGACTTCGGCGCGCATCCCGACGACGCCCGACGCCAGCTTTTCCGCGACATCCTCACGCACTTGCAGTGGCCCTCCGGGAGCGCCACCTTTTGGCCGCTGACCTTTGAGCACCAGGGCGGGCTCAAGGCCCAGCCCGGCCAGTTCTGGCGCGGCGTGCGAGAGGCCCGGGCCGAGATGGTCATCTGTTTCGGCGAACAGGCCTTCGGCGCCTTGTTCCCCCGCGACACCTTTGGGATCTCCCCGGTGCAGCGCAACGACGTGCTTGTTCAGCCCCTGCCCGGGCCCGAGGTCATGATCGTCGGGGATGTCGAAGCCAAGCGCCTGGTCTGGCGCACCCTGCGCGCCCTTCGTTTCTGAGCGCTTTTTTCCTGTCCATTTCCTTTTGTCTTGCGTATTCTTAGGCCAACACTCTTCTCGGGGGTGCTGCGTGCGGAATACCTTTGTCCTTCGGGCCTGCTGCACGGCCCTGGTGTTCGTCTTTCTGGCGTTCTCGGGCTGGGTCGCGTCTTCGGCCCAGGACGCGGCCCCCGACGCGGGGTTTGTGGTCCTCTGTGGCGAGCTGGACGGCCCCGTGACACCGGCCGCCGAGGACGCCTTGCGCGGCCTCCTGCACCAGGCCGTGGAGCAGGGGGCCCGGGCCGTGCTCGTGCGTCTGGATACGCCCGGCGGCCTGGCCGAGTCCATGCGCGAGATGGTCAAGCAGATCCTGGCTTCCCCCGTTCCCGTGGTGGTCTGGGTGGGGCCCAGCGGGGCCAGGGCCGCGTCCGCGGGCGTGTTCCTGGTGGCGGCCTCCCATGTGGCCGCCATGAGCCCGCAGTCCACCATCGGCGCGGCCAGTCCGGTGTCCATGGGCGGCAAGGACATGGACGCAACCCTGCGTTCCAAGATCGAGAACGACATCCTGAGCCTGGTTCGCGGCGTGGCCAAATCCCGCGGGCGCAACGTGGCCTGGTACGAGCGTTCCGTGCGCGAGGCCGTGAGCGTGAGCGCCGACGAGGCCGTGATGCTCGAGGTGGTGGAGTACGTGGCACTGGACCGCGAGGACCTGTTCAGGCAGGTTGCGGCCCGGGGTTTTTTCTTTCACGGCAAGCGGTTGGAGGTTCCTGCCGAAACCTTGCGCTTCCAGGACTTCGAACCCGGCGTTCGCCACACCCTCCTGTCCTGGCTGCTCAACCCACAGGTCGCCTATCTGCTGCTTCTGGGCGGCATGGCCGGGTTGTTCTTCGAGTTCACCACCCCCGGGGCCGTTTTCCCGGGGGTGTTCGGCGGTCTGTGTCTGATCCTGGGGCTGTATGCCCTGTCGGTCCTGCCCACCAACGCGGCCGGGGTGCTGCTCATCCTCTTCGCCCTGGTGCTCCTGATCCTCGAGATCTACGTCACTAGCTTCGGCATGCTCGGGGTGGCCGCCCTCACGGCCCTGTTCTTCGGTTCGACCATTCTGTTCGACCCGTCCTCGGGGCTGCCCGGGCTGCCCCTGGGGCTCATCCTGTCCACCATCATTCCCCTGGCCGTGCTCATGGGCGGCTGCCTGGTGCTCATCTCCCGGGCGCACAGGGCGCGCCCCGCCCTAGGAGCCCAGGCCATGGTCGGGCTCACGGCCGAGGTGCGCACCTGGCGCGCCCGGGAGGGGGTGGTGTTCGTGCGCGGCGAGCTTTGGCGGGCTTCCTCGGACGCCGATCTGTCGTCCGGCCAGCGCGTGCGCGTGGTGGCGGTGGAGGGGCTGATGCTGCACGTGGAGCCCGCCGCGCCCGATGCGACGGATGCAAACGACAATCAACCTTGAGCTATACGGAGGTTTCCATGTACGTGTATTTGCCTGCCCTGGTGCTGGTGGTCCTGTTTCTCGCCGCCTCCCTCAGGGTGCTCAACGAGTATGAGCGGGCCGTGGTCTTTCGCCTGGGCCGCATTCTCACGGCCAAGGGTCCGGGGCTCATCATTCTTATTCCCGTCATCGACCGCATGATCCGCGTGGGCCTTCGGGTCATCACCCTGGACGTGCCCAACCAGGACGTCATCACCCGCGACAACGTGAGCATCAAGGTCAACGCCGTGGTCTACTTCCGCGTGGTGGACCCGGTGCGGGCCATCGTGGAGGTGGAGGACTTCATGTATGCCACTTCGCAGCTGGCCCAGACGACCCTCAGAAGCGTGTGCGGCGGGGTGGAGCTGGACGAGATTCTGGCCCACCGCGACAAGGTCAACGAGCAGATCCAGTCCATCCTGGACCTGCACACCGACCCCTGGGGCATCAAGGTCAGCACCGTGGAGCTCAAGTACATTGATCTGCCCCAGGAGATGCAGCGGGCCATGGCCAAGCAGGCCGAGGCCGAGCGCGAGCGCCGGGCCAAGGTCATCAACGCCGAGGGCGAGTTCCAGGCTGCGGACAAGCTGGCCCAGGCGGCCCGGATCATCGACGCCAGCCCCGGCGCGTTGCAGCTCCGCTACCTGCAGACCATGCGCGAGATGGCCGCCGAGAGCCAGACGGCCACGGTTTTGCCCATTCCACTTGATTTTTTGCGGTTGAACTGGAACTCTGCGCGGGCGACTGATGAGGCTCTTTGATGTTTCATGTGAAACATGAAAAGCCCCTCTCGAACTTTCATCCTGAACAGGACCGGATACCCGCATGAAGATTCTCGTCACCGGCGCCGCCGGTTTCATCGGCTTTCATCTGAGCAAGCGTTTTCTCGACGAAGGCCACGAGGTCGTGGGGCTGGACAACCTCAACGACTATTACAGCGTGCAGATCAAGAAAGACCGCTTGGCCCAGCTTACCTGCCGCGACGGCTTCCGCCACGTGAACATCAATCTCCAGGACGCCGAGGACATGGACGCCCTGTTCGCGTCCGAGAAGTTCACCCATGTCGTGAACCTCGCGGCCCAGGCCGGGGTGCGCTACAGCTTGAAGAACCCGCGCTCGTACATCGATTCCAATTCCGTCGGATTCTTGAATATCCTTGAGGGTTGCCGCCACAACGAGGTCGAGCACTGCGTGTTCGCCTCGTCCAGTTCGGTGTATGGCCTGAACACGGAGATGCCGTTCTCCGTGCACCACAACGTGGACCATCCCATCAGCCTCTACGCGGCCACCAAGAAGGGCAACGAGCTGATGGCCCATTCCTACAGCTATCTCTATGGATTGCCATGCACGGGGCTGAGGTTCTTCACGGTCTACGGGCCCTGGGGCAGGCCGGACATGGCCCTGTTCCTGTTCACCAAGGCCATCCTCGAGGGCGAGCCCATCAATGTCTTCAACCACGGCAAGATGCGACGCGATTTCACCTACATCGACGACATCGTGGAAGGCGTGGTCCGGGTGGCCAACCACGTGCCCGCCGGGAATCCGGATTGGAATCCCGCGGCCCCGGACCCCAGCTTCTCGCCCGCGCCGTACAAGATCTACAACATCGGCAACAACAACGTGGTCGAGCTTGGCGCCTTCATCGAGGCCATCGAAAAGGAACTCGGCGTCACCGCCAAGAAGAACTACATGGACCTGCAGCCCGGCGACGTGCCCGCCACTTACGCCAATGTTGACGACCTGATGCGGGATGTGGGCTTCAAGCCCGACACCTCCATTGAGGTGGGCATCAAGAACTTCATCACTTGGTACAGGGAGTACTTCAAGGTCTGATCAACCCCCTTTTTGGGGTCGACTCGTTGACACGTCTGGTCGGGGTCCGGTATGTGGTTCTCACATCCTGGCCCCGATCTTCATTTTTCAACTTCCGAAGGTGGCCGTGCACAAGCCGCAGTGGTTCGTTTCCTCTCACTTCAACTTGTTCCTCTTGATGAGGATTTCCGGCCTGCTGCAAGCGGTTCGGAGCTGTTGAAGCCGCACATGAGGAAATTGTTTCCCGTGAAACATGACCGAAGCCTGAAGCGAGGGATACCGTGGCACGAGTGATCGTTATCGCCAATCAAAAGGGCGGAGTGGGCAAGACCACAACGGCGGTGAACCTGGCCGCGAGCCTCGCCGTGATGGAAAAGAATGTCCTGGTGGTGGATTGCGATCCCCAGGCCAACGCCTCCAGCGGGTTCGGTATCTATCCGGAAAATCTGGAGGACAACCTCTACACGGTGCTCGGCGAGCCGGAACAGGCGGCGCGGGCCATCCAGAAGAGCTCCATTCCGTTTCTCTCCGTCTTGCCTGGGCACCAGGACATGGTGGCCGCCGAACTGGACCTGGTGAACCAGCCCAACCGCGAATTTTTCTTGAAGAAGCTGGTGCAGCCCCTGAAGGATTCCTACGAGTACATCCTCATCGACTGCCCGCCGTCTTTGGGGCTCATCACCCTGAACGCCCTGTGCGCGGCGCGCGAGGTGCTCATCCCCCTGCAGTGCGAATACTACGCCCTGGAGGGCATCGCCAAGCTGCTGCAGACCTACGGCCTGGTGCGCAAGCGCCTGAACCCGGAGATCAGGCTCCTGGGGGTGCTGCTGACCATGTACGACGCGCGCAACAGGCTCTCGCATCAGGTCAAGAACGAGATCCGCAAGACCTTCCCGGACTATCTGCTGGAGACGGTGGTGCCGCGAAACGTGCGCCTGTCCGAGGCCCCGAGCTTTGGCAAGCCCGTCATCGGCTACGACATCAAGTCCTCGGGCGCCCTGGCCTATCTGCAGCTGGCGCGCGAAGTGGTGGGCAGAAAAGCCCATTAATTGAATGAATTAGGAAAAAGCGAAACCCGCGTGCGGATCACTCCACAAAGGGTGTTGTTTCGCTTTTGACCCCGTCCTTGAAATGGCGCTTGATGATGCGGGCCTTGCAGGCCTGGCACTGGAAGCTCACTAGGCCGCCGAAGGTGGCGGAGCGCAGGCGGAAGCGCCGGGGGTCGTCGGCCTGCCAGTCGTCGGTGCTGGCGCCGCAGTTTTTGCAGCTGACGCCCTTGTCCGGGGGGTAGGGGAAATCCCAATACTCCAACAGGGTGTTCCAATCGTCCAGGGGTTCCTGGAGTTCGGGCTCGGCCGGGACGTGGCCCGCGGCGGCCCGCAGGATGGGCAGGATCTGATCGGTGATCTGCTCCCAGAGGGCCGGGGAGATGTAAACTCCGGCAAAGGCGCCCTGGTCGTCGAAGAGCAGCGTGTACGGTTTGTCCATGGGTCCCCCGGCTGGTTGAGCAGGATTAAGGATTTGCTTCGAGCGGATTAGATCGAAACGGCAACACGTTTGTCAAGGAGAGCACGTATGGCAGCGGCGAAAAGAGGCCTAGGACGCGGACTGGACGCATTGCTCCAGGGATTCGGCGACGAGTCGAACGCCCCGGAGATCGCCATGGTGCCCATCGGGCACATCCGGGCCAATCCGAACCAGCCCCGGCGTGACTTCGAAGAGGAGTCCCTCAACGAACTGGCGGACTCCATCCGCTCCAGCGGGGTCCTGCAGCCCATTCTGGTGCGCCCCATTCAGGGCGAGGAATTCCTCTACGAGCTGGTGGCGGGCGAGCGGCGCTGGCGCGCCTCGCAGCTGGCCGAGCTGGTCGAGGTCCCCGCTCTGGTCCGTGAACTGGACGACCAGGAGAGCCTGGCCATCGCGCTCATCGAGAACCTCCAGCGCGAGGATTTGAATCCCATAGAGGAGGCCATGGGCCTCAAGCGCCTGCAGGAACAGTTCTCCCTGACCCAGGAGGAGCTGGCCGAGCGCGTGGGCAAGAGCCGCTCGGCCATCGCCAACACCCTGCGCCTGATGCAGCTGCCCGACGCCATCCAGCTGGACATCCGAAAGGGCAACATGACCGCGGGCCACGGTCGGTCGCTTCTGGCCGTGACCGAGGCGGCGGACCAGGAGGAATTCCGGCTGCGCATCCTGGACAAGGGCCTGTCCGTGCGCGAGACCGAGGCCGTGGCCGCCTATTGGAAACGCATGGGCGTGCTGCCCGGCGACGGATCCGCGCCCTCGGCCGCCAAGCGCAAGGCCCCGGCCGCGCCGCCGTCCAAGGAAGTGGTTGACCTGGGCCGCAGGATCAGCCACGTGGTGGGTGCCACGGCGCAGGTGCGCGGCACCATGGACAAGGGCAGCATCGTGCTGGCCTACGCCAGCCAGGACGAATTGGAAGTTTTATTGGAATACCTGGGTGTTGACGAGCCGGAGATTCCCGATCCGCCGGACCATGAAGGGCCCGAGGTTCCGGGCCTGGCCGAGATGCTCTAGGGCGCGGGAAGCGGGCCAAAGGAAGGGCTGATGCCGTACAAGAACGAACTGTTGGGCTACCTGGAAGGCCTCAAGGGCGCCAAGGTCCTGGTGGTGGGGGACCTGGTCCTGGACCATTACGTGGTGGGCAAGGTGGGCCGCATTTCGCCGGAGGCCCCGGTGCCCGTGGTGCACGTGGACGACGAGCGGTTCATCCTGGGCGGGGCGGGCAACGTGGCCCGCAACGTCAAGTCCCTGGGCGGGGACCCGGTGATCGTGGGCGTGTGCGGCCGCGACGCGGACGGCGAACGCATGGGGCGGCTGCTGCGCGAGGGCGGAGTCGCCGCGCACATGGTCTGCGATCCGGACCGGCCCACCATCCGCAAGACGCGCATCGTGGCCCAGAACCAGCAGGTAGTACGAGTTGACTGGGAAAAGACGCACACCCTGTCAACCGCAGTGTTGGAGCAGGTGTTCGATTTTCTGCGCGCCGAGGTGCGCGACGCCGGGGTCGTGATCCTTTCGGACTACGGCAAGGGGCTCATCACCCGCAAGTTCATGGACCGGTTCTGGACCCTGTTGGACGGACTGGACAAGCGCCCGCCCGTGTTCGTGGACCCCAAGATCCGCAATTTCCATCTCTACAAGGGCGTGGACCTGCTGACCCCCAACGCCAAGGAGGCCGGGGAGGGCTCGGGGACCGAGATCCGCGACCAGGACAAGGCCTCGGTGCTGCGCGCCGGGGTGCGCATCTTCCGCAAGCTCGCCTGCGCCAACCTGCTCATCACCCTGGGGCCCGAGGGCATGGCGCTGTTCCAGGGGCCGGACAGCGTGACCCACATCCCCACGGCCGCGCGCAAGGTCTTCGACGTCACGGGCGCGGGGGACACGGTCATCGCCACCCTGGCCCTGGCCACCGCAGCCGGGGTGCCCCTGCCCCAGGCCTGCGCCCTGGCCAACCTGGCCGCCGGCGTGGTGGTGGCCGAGGTGGGCACGGCCTCGGCCTCGGTGGGGGACATCCGCCGCGAGCTGGCCGACGGCTGCGAACTGCCCCCCCTGAAGCCCTGGTTCGGCGGCCCTGAAGGGGACCTGGACGACGCCGGGGAATCCACGGCCGGCAAGGGCTGATAACCTGCCGAAGAGGTTCGGGCCATGGGCTTTTTGAGCATCATCGACGAGGTGGCCGAACGGGCCATCAAGGCCGCCCAGGAGCGCGGGGAATTCGACAACCTGCAGGGCATGGGGCGGCCCCTGGTCCTGGAGGACGACTCCATGATCCCCGAGGACCTGCGCATGGCCTACAAGGTGCTCAGGAACTCCGGGCACCTGCCCCCGGAGATGCAGCAGGAAAAGGACATTCAGCGGGCCCTGGACCTTTTGGAGAACTGCCGCGACGAGCAGGCCAAGCTCAAGCAGATGCAGAAGCTGAACCTGATGATCACCAAGCTGAACATGGGGCGCAAGCGGCCCATTCAGCTGGAGAAAAACGATCTGTATTACGACAAGGTCACCAACCGCGTGCGCGTGGCCGGTTCCGGGGAGGGCGGCGGGACCTAGCCCGCGCTCACGGGAACGAAGGAAAAGGTCCGCACGTCGAACAGCCCGCCGTCCGTGAGCTTCAGGTCCGGAATCACGGGCAGGGATAAAAAGCTCAGGTTCATGAACGGCTGAACGCCCTTAGGAACGCACAACTCGCTGTGAGCCAGGGCGATCATTTTTTTCAGGGTTTCGGCCAGTTCCGCCACGGGCCTGTCGCTCATCAGCCCGGCGATGGGCAAGGGCAGATGGGCCAGCACCCGGCCCTGGCGGACCATGGTGATGCCCCCGCCCATGTCCACTAAGTCGCGCACGGCCACGTGCATGTCCGCGTCGTTGTCCCCGGCGGCCACGATGTTGTGGGAGTCGTGGGCCACGGTGGTGGCGATGGCCCCGCCCGCGAGGCCGTAGCCCGAGAGGATGCCCAGGCCCACGTTGCCCGTGGCCCTGTGGCGTTCGATGACCGCCAGCTTGACCAGCCCAGGGTTGGCCGCCGCGTGGAACAGGCCCTCCGCGTCCAGGACCACGTCCCGCTCCAGGGCCGTGGTCAGGACGTTGTCCGGCACCAGGCCGATGACCCGCGCGCGGGGCGCGTCGAGGCGCAGGGCCAGGTCGTCCCCGGCCAGGGGCGCGGGCCGCACGGTGTGCGCCACCTCGTCGGAATCCAGGGGCTCTGGCGTCCAGAGGCACTCCCCGTCCCGGGCCACCAGTTCGCCCCCCGCATAGACCTCGCGCACGCGAAATTCCGCCAGATCGTCCACCAGGAAGAAGTCCGCCCGATAGCCCGGGGCCACGGCCCCGCGATCAGCGAGACCGTAGCACTGGGCCGTGTTGAGGGTGCCCATGCGCACGGCCCGCAGCGGGTCCAGCCCGTGGGCCACGGCCAGGCGCAGGCTGTGGTCCAGGTGCCCGCGCGCAAGCACGTCCGAGGGCTCGCGGTCGTCTGTGCAGAGCAGGCAGCGCCGTTCGTTGGCCTCGGTCACGCCGGGCAGGAGCGCCACGAGGTTGCGCGTGGCCGAGCCCTCGCGCAGCAGCACGTACATGCCCAGGCCCACGCGCTCGGCAAGCTCAGCGGGGCTGGCGCATTCGTGGTCCGTGAGGATGCCCGCGCCCACGTAGGCCTGCAGGTCGCGACCCGAGAGCCCGGGGCTGTGGCCGTCGGCCGCGCGGCCCGCTTCCCGGGCGAGCCGCAGTTTGGCCAGGACCTCGGGGTCGGCGTTGACCACGCCGGGATAGTTCATCATCTCGCCCAGGCCCAGGACCCCGGGCAGATCCATGAGGGCGGCCAGGTCCTTGGCCCGGAGCACGGCCCCGGCGTTCTCGAAGGGCGTGGCCGGGACGCAGGAGGGCAGCATCACGCGCACGTCCAGGGGGATGCCGCGCGTGGCGTCCAGGATGTAGCGGATTCCGTCCGCGCCCAGCACGTTGGCGATCTCGTGGGGGTCGGCCACCACCGTGGTGGTGCCGTGGACCAGCACGCAGCGGGCGAACTCCCGGGGCGAGACCATGGTGGACTCGATGTGCACGTGGGCGTCGATGAGCCCGGGCAGGAGATACAGCCCGCCCGCGCTTACGGTCCTGCGGGCCAGGAAATCGCCGAACCCCACGACGCGCCCGTGGCCCACGGCCACGGAGGTATCCTGGATCTCGCCGGAAAACACGTTCAAGACCCGGGCGTCGGTGACGAGCAGGTCCACGGGCTCGCGCCCCATGGCCATGTTGATGCGGCTGGCGAGGGAATCGGTCATGGCGAATATCCTGTGGCTGGGGGTTGCTGGGAAAAGTCGATCATGCCCCAGGCCGAAGGAGCGCGCAACGACAGGGCGTTCAGGGGGCCGTGAGGGAGGCGGCGTAGAAAAACTCGCGCAGGGGCGAGTCCGGCAGGGTCTGGAACTCGGAGCCCAGGACATAGCCGGGATGCCGCTCCAGGAAGGCGCGAACCTGATCCTGGTTTTCCGCAGGGTTCAGGGTGCAGGTCATGTAGGCCAGGGTTCCGCCCGGGGCCAGGGTGGCGGCGCAGGCGTCAAGGATGCGGGCCTGCACGCGCACCAGCCCGTCGATGTCCTCGGGGGCGCGCTTGAGCTTGGTGTCCGGTCTGCGGGATATCACGCCCAGGCCCGAGCAGGGCGCGTCCACGAGCACGGCCCCGAAGGGCCGCGTGGCCGGGGCGCCCAGGTCCGCGCGGCAGCGCACGGGCAGGATGGAATCCACGCCCAGGCGGCGCAGCTCCCGGGACAGGCCGCGGATGCGCGCCTTGCTGGGGTCCGTGGCCAGGATGGGCGCCAGCCCCAGGTCCGCCAGAAGCAAAGACTTGCCGCCGCGTCCTGCGCAGGCGTCCCACACGGGCCCCCGCCACTGCCGCGGCCCGAGGGCCGCGAGGGCCTGCTGACCGGCTAGGCTCTGGCGCACCATGGCCCCGGAGTCCAGAAGTTCGCGCAGATCGTCGGGCGCGTGGGCCAGGGCCGCGCCGTTGGCAAGGGCCAGGACGCAGTCCTCGGACCCGGCCAGTTCCCCAAGGCGGTCCTCCCCGCCGGGGCGGGCGCGTAGCCCCAGGGGCGGGGCCTGCACGGACGCGGTCAGGTAGGCCTCGGCCCGCTCCGGACCGTAGCCCTCGGTCCACAAGCGGACCAGCCACAGCGGAGCGGAATGCAGGCGCGCGAGAAGCTCGTCCCGGTCCGGTCCGTCCTCTGAAAATACGGCGGGGTCGTCCGCATCCGCGCCCAGGTCCGCCAGGCGGCGCAGCACCGCGTTGGCGACCTTGGCCAGGCGCGGATTGATGGCCTGCTTCACGTGCTCCACGCACCAGTCCACGGAGGCGTAGGCGGGAATGCGCTCCAGATGCAGAATTTCGTAGGCCGCCACGGCCAGGGCCAGGCGCATGGGCATGGGCAGGCCCTCGGGGTCCGGGAGGTGCCGGGCCAGGAGCCAGTCCAGCCGGGCCTTGAAGCGCAGGGTGCCGTAGGCCAGCTCCGTGGCCAGGGCGGCGTCGCGGGGGTCCAGGCCGGCCGCGTTCAGGGCCTGGTCCAGGGCGGCCTGGATGTCCGACCCGCGCAGGCAGGAATGCAGGGCCGCCAGGGCGGCTTTGCGGGCCGGGGGCGGAGTGGGGTGGCCGTTGCGGCGGGAACGGGCCATGGCGGGCTCCTAGGCTTCCGGGGAGGGCGGCAGTGTTCCGGGTGCCAGGAAGCGTCTGAGGGACGTTTCCAGCTCTTCCAGGGAGACGTTGGTGTCAAGGCAGGGGCCGTGGGGCCGCTGGTTCATGACCCCGAAGCAGGGCAGGGGGTAGACGTCCTGGATGCCGCTGGACAGGTCGCGCTCGCAGGCCACGGCGATGATCATGCGGGGCCTGATCTGGACCACGATGCGCCGGGCGATGGTCCCGCCCGTTGCGATGGCCAAGTGCACCCCGTAGTGCTCGGAGCAATCCAGCAACGCGGCGATGGGGCACTTGCCGCAGCGCTTGCAGTTGTTCACGTCGTAGGTCAGGCGCATTTCGCAGCGGCTGTTCTGCAGGCAGTGGGGCATGAGCAGCAGGATTTCCGAGGGCTGGTAGCGCCCGGCCTCGCTCTGCACCAGCTCGTTGTTGACCTTGATGAAGGACGAGCGGACCCGCTGCTTGGAGATGCCCAGCGCCTTGCCCAGCAACACCATCATGGGCAGGAAGAGCTTGATGATCAGCCCGCGCAGGCGGCGGGTGTAGGGCAGGCTGCGGCCGAGAAGGATGTTCAGCACCAGGCCCAGGGAGGCCCAGCCGATGAGCAGGATCAGCGTCCCCACCAAGAGGCCCAGGACCCAGGGGGCCAGGGGGTGGATGTTGGACAGCCCGACGAAGGGGATGACCCACAAGAGGACCAGGAAGGTGCACAGCAGCATGGACGCGCCCGTGATCAGGCCGATGAACAGGCGCTTGCGGGCCAAGCCCGCGTTCTGGTCCTGGGCGTCGAAGCGTTCCAGGGTGGTGGGTTTCTTTTTCATGGTGGAGATGCCGTTGTGCCGGTTCGAAAGACTCTGTCCCGCCAGGATGCGATATGAGCAGGCGGGGCGGGAAATGTCAACGTGCGAACTGGTTATCAGCCCTTGCAGGACGGGGGTTGCTGCGGAGTCGGGCAATTGTTCATGTAGCCGCAGGCAAAGGCCGTGGCGTCCATGAGCTTGCGGCCCGAGGGCTTCAGCGAGGGCACGAGATAGGCCCGGTCCGCGCAGGCGATGGCCAGCATGCCGTCCACTACGCCTAGGATGGTCCCGGGCTCGGGCCGGGGCTCGGCGAGCTCGTCCCCGACGCGGCCGGGGGTCAGCACCAGGCGCAGGGCCTTGCCGCCAGGGGCCGCGCCCCAGGTGAAGAAGGCCCCAGGCCAGGGGTGCATGGCGCGGGCCCGGTCGTGGACCTCCTGAGCGGTGCGGGTCCAGTCCAGCTCGCCCTCGGCCTTTTCCAGCTTGGGCGCGTAGGTGGCCAGGGCGTCGTCCTGGGGCACGCGCACCAGGCGGTTCTCGCGTAGGCGCTCGATGGCCTCCACGATCATGCGCCCGCCCATGTCGGCCAGGTCGTCGTGCAGGGTCTCGGCCGTGTCGTACATGCCGATGGTCATGGACCGGGCGTGCAGGATGTCGCCGGTGTCCATGCCCGCGTCCATCCGCATGATGGTGATGCCCGTGGAGGTCTCGCCGTTTAGGATGGCCCGCTGGATGGGGGCCGCGCCGCGGTACTTGGGCAGCAGGGAGCCGTGCACGTTCAGCGCGCCCAGGCGCGGGACGTCCAGCACGCGCTGGGGCAGGATCAGGCCGTAGGCCGCCACCACCAGGAGGTCCGGCGCGAGGGCGGCCAGCTCGGCCACGGCCTCGTCGGACTTGAAATTCTCGGGCTGGTGCACGGGGATGCCGTGCTCCAGGGCGCAGACCTTGACGTCGGAAGGCTTGCAGGCCTGGCCCCGGCCGCAGGGGCGGTCGGGCTGGGTATACACGCCGATGACGGACACGCCGTCAAAGGCCAGGAGGTGCTCCAGGCTGACCTGGGCGAATTCCGGGGTGCCCATGAAGACCACCTTGAGGGGGTCTAGTCCTCGCTGCTGCGCATCCATTTGCGGACCTTCTTGTCGTACATGGAGCGTTTCAGGCGGCTGATGTGGTCGATGAACAGCCTGCCCTCCAGGTGGTCCAGCTCATGCTGCAGGCACACGGCCATGAGGTCCTCGCCCTCGATGGTCACGGGCTGGCCGTCCAGGTCCGTGGCCTCCACGGTCACGGCGGCCGAACGGCGCACCTTGGCCCGCATCCCGGCCACGGACAGGCAGCCTTCCTCGGTCTCCACCGTGTCCGGGCATTTCTCGGTGATTTTCGGGTTGACCAGTACGCGCAGGTCCTCGCGCCTGTCCGGCCCGGTGATGTCTATGACGACCAGGCGACAGGACTCGCCCACCTGGGGCGCGGCCAGGCCGATGCCGTCGTTGGCGTACATGGTTTCGGCCATGTCCTCGGCCAGTTGCCTGAGCTCCGGGGTGATCTCGGTGATCTCCTCGGCGCGCTGGGCCAGGACCGGGTCGGGGTAGACGCTGAGTGTGCGTTTCATGGCTGCTCCGTGGTTCCTACTCGCTCTTGGTTTCGCGCAGGCGGATGTGCAGTTCCCTGAGCTGCTTGGTGTCCACGGCGCCGGGGGCCTCGCTCATCAGGCAGGTGCCCCTCTGGGTCTTGGGGAAGGCGATGACGTCGCGGATGGACGAGGACCCGCACAGGATCATGATAAGGCGGTCCAGGCCGAAGGCAATGCCTCCGTGGGGCGGCGCGCCGAACTCCAGGGCCTCCAGCAGGAAGCCGAACTTTGCCTGGGCTTCCTCCTCGCCGATGCCCAGCGCCTTGAACATGGCCTGCTGGACTTCCTGGGTGTGGATGCGGATGGAGCCGCCGCCGATCTCGTGGCCGTTGAGCACCATGTCGTAGGCCTTGGACAGGGCCTGGCCGGGGTTCTCCGTCAGGTCCCTGGGGTCCGTGGGCGCGGTGAAGGGATGGTGCAGGGCCTGCCAGCGCTTTTCCTCGGCGTCCCACTCCATGAGGGGGAAGTCCGTGACCCACAGGGGGTTGAAGGTGCCCTCCTCGATGAGGCCCAGGCGCTCGGCCAGCTCGTTGCGCAGGTTGCCGAGCGCCGCGTTGACCATGTCCGCGGGACCGGCCTGGAAGAACACGATGTCCCCCACCTGCATGCCCAGGGCCTTGGCCAGCCCGGCCTTTTCCTCGTCGGAGAAGAATTTGACGATGGGCGACTGCCACTCGTCCTCGGATTTGACCTTGATCCAGGCCAGGCCCTTGGCGCCGTAGATCTTCACGAACTCGGTGAGGTCGTCGATTTCCTTGCGGGACATGTCCACGCCGCTGGGCACGCGCATGCCCTTGACCAGCTCGGCCTGGGCGAAGAGCTTGAACCCGCCGCCGTGCACGATCTCGGTCACGTCCTTGAGGCGAAGGTCGAAGCGGGTGTCCGGCTTGTCCAGGCCGTAGTCGCGCATGGCCTCGTGCCAGGTCATGCGCGGGAAGGGCTCGGGCAGGGCCAGGTCCATGGTCTCGGCGAACAGGCGGCGGATCATGGTCTCGGCCATGTTCATGACCTGCTCCTGGTCCACGAAGCTCATCTCGCAGTCGATCTGCGTGAATTCGGGCTGGCGGTCGGCGCGCAGGTCCTCGTCGCGGAAGCAGCGGGCCACTTGGTAGTAGCGCTCCATGCCCGAGACCATGAGCAGCTGCTTGAAGAGCTGCGGGGACTGGGGCAGGGCGTAGAACTGGCCGTCGTTGAGGCGGCTGGGCACCAGGAAGTCCCGCGCGCCCTCGGGGGTGGACTTGTTGAGGATCGGGGTCTCGATCTCCAAAAAGCCCTGCTCGTCCAGGTAGCGGCGGACGCTCTGCACGGCCTTGTGCCGGAACTGGAAGTTGGCGGCCAGCTTGGGACGGCGCAGGTCCAGGTAGCGGTACTTGAGGCGCAGGTTCTCCGAGGCGTCCACGCGGTTCTCGATGGCGAAGGGCGTGGTCTTGGAGGTGTTGAGCAGCTTCCAGTCCGTGACCACCACCTCGACGTCGCCGGTGACCATGTTCTTGTTGTGCATGCCCTCGGGGCGCTCGCGCACCACGCCCTTGATGGCCAGCACGTATTCCGTGCGCAGCACGTGGGCCTCTTCGTGGGCCTTGGCGTTGTAGTCCGGGGAGAACACCACCTGGGTCAGGCCGTTGCGGTCGCGCAGGTCGATGAAGATCAGGCCGCCGTGGTCCCGGCGGTACTGGGCCCAGCCCATGAGGCAGACCTCGGCACCGATGTTACCGGCGGTGAGCTCGCAGCAGTGGTGGGTGCGGCGCCACCCGTCCAGGGCGCTGATGTATTTCTGATGCTCTTTTTGGATGTCGTAGGTCTCTTCCATGGGATGTCCTTTGTTCTCTCCGGGCTGCGGTTGGGCCTTTTCGCCTCGCAAGGCGGGAAATGGCCCTGGCTTGGCTTGTGCCGCGTTTTGGGGCGGTTGACGACCCCCAGGTCGAAAATCGCCGGAAAATGCGCCAGAAGCAGAAACTTCGTTTTTATGTCAACATGCTAAAATTGTTAGAGAAAGGTTAGATTCGTTCGAGGGAGGCCGAATCCGCCTTTTTCCAGAGTATCAAACGAAAAAAACTAGGAAATTTCTAGACAATCAGGGATTTCGTTCTGCCCCACTGTCCGTTGTTCGCCGCTGGCCATGTCCTTGACCGTCACGGTGTTGCTGGCGATCTCCTCGTCGCCGAGGATCAGGCAGAACCGGGCCTCGGACTTGTCCGCCGCGCGCATGCGGCTCTTCATGCTGCCCGAGGAGAACCCGGCCTCGCCGCCGAGGCCCTCGGCGCGCAGGCGCTGGGCCAGGGCCAGGGCCGGGGTGGCGGCCTCGGGCGCGAGCACGGCCACGTAGAAGTCGGGCCGCGCCTCGGGCGCGTCGGCGGCCAAAAGCGCCAGGCGCTCCATGCCGATGGCGAATCCCGTGGCCGGGACGTCCGGGCCGCCCAGCTGCTTGATGAGCCCGTCGTAGCGCCCGCCGCCGGCCACGGCTGTCTGCGCGCCGATGTCCGTGCTGGTGACCTCGAAGGTCAGGCCCACGTAGTAGTCCAGCCCGCGCACCAGGCGCTGGTTCTTGACGTAGTCCACGTTCGCGGCGTCCAGGATGCCCAGGATCTCTTGGTAGGAGTCGCGGCAGCCGTCGCAGAGGCAGTCCTCGATGGACGGCGCGTCCTTGGTCAGCTCGCGGCAGCGCTCCACCTTGCAGTCCAAGACGCGCAGGGGGTTGGTCTTCGCCCGGCGCTTGCAGTCGTCGCAGAGCTCGTCGAAATGCTCCAGTCCGGCAAAGAAGTCCACCAGGGCCTGGCGGTGGGTCGGGCGGCACTCGCGGCAGCCCAGCGAGTTGACCTCGAAGGTCAGTTGCTTGAGGCCCAGTTCGCGCAGGTAGGCGTTGAGCATCAGCACCAGCTCGGCGTCGGCCTGGGGCTCGCTGGCCCCGATCATCTCCACGTCCAGCTGGTGGAACTGGCGCATGCGGCCCTTTTGCGGCCGCTCGTAGCGGAACATGGGGCCGAAGGTGAAGAGCTTGGAGACCTTGCCCGGCTGGTGCAGCTTGTTCTCGATGAAGGCGCGCATCAGGCCCGCGGTGGCCTCGGGGCGCAGGGTCAGGCTGCGGCCCTTGCGGTCGTCGAAGGTGTACATCTCCTTCTGCACCACGTCGGTCTCCTCGCCGATGGAGCGGGCGAAGAGCCCCGTGGGCTCCATGATGGGAATGCGCACCTCGTCGTAGCCGTAGCGGCTAAACAGGGCCCGGGCCGTATTTTCCAGCAGGGCGAACTTCGTGCTCTCGGGCGGGAACATGTCCGCCACGCCCTTGATCTTCTGTATGCTTTGCATTGCGTATCAAGCCGGTGAAGTGAAAGATTTCCAAAAAGGGTCCAAGCCGCTTGCAGTTAGTCCAAAGCGGCCCAAATGTCAAAACAGGGCCCGCGCGGCGGGCGCAAAGGGGCGTGCGGAGGCCGCTATGCGGTGGAGTTGGACAGGGCGTAGAGGGGGCTGAGGGGTTTTTCCCCGGCGAAGTCCACGCGCAGCGCGCCGTAAGCCCCCAGGGGCAGGGGGTAGACCCAGCGGTTCAGCCAGCCGAAGGGCGGGGTCTCGCGCCAGGACCAGATGGGCCCGGGCAGCACGGCTCCGCAGCTGATGGGTTTGGGGCCCGTGGCTTCCAGCACCAGGCGGCGCACCTCGCGGCAGGAGAACCAGCGCGCCTCGATGAGCGCCCCGCTGCCCCCCTTCCAGGGCCAGGACACGCCGTGGCTGTAGTAGTACAGGGAATAGCGGTTCAAAAACGCCACCAAGATGCCGTACTTGGCCACCCGCCGGGCTTCCCGCAGGGCCGTGAGCGGATTCTCGCAGAACTCCAGCACCGTGAGCAGGGACACGTAGTCGAACTCGTCGTCGCCAAAGGGCAGGTGTTCGGCCCGGCCCAGGTGGTAGGCGGCGTGGGGGCCCAGCCTGCGCCGCGCCGCGCCCAGCATGTCCGGGGAGGCGTCCAGGCCCGAGACGTCGAAGCCCATCTCCCAGAACAGCTTCATGAAGACCCCGGGCCCGCAGCCCACGTCCAGCAGGCGCTGGCCGCGCCGGGGCCAGGGCGAAACCAGGCGCTCGATGAGACGCCGCTCGCGCGAGAGCGCAAAGGACCCCTCGGGCGTCTGAAACCACGCCTCGTAGCGGTCCACCGCGCTGCCGTCCCATCTGTTGGCCATGGCCGTGATCCCCGGTGTCGAAGAGTTTTTGTGGCGGCCCCGTACGCGCGCGTACGGGGCCGCCACGGCGTTTTTTATTTGTAGCGCGCGCCCTGGGCCGCCGAGCGCACCTGCGCGCCGTAGCGGCGCAGGAACGGCGAATCCAGGACCTTCTGCGGCAGCACCAGGGACTCGCGGCGCTTGGCCAGCTCGGCCTCGTCCACCTTGAGCTCCAGCTTGCGGCCGGGGATGTCGATCTCGATCTCGTCGCCCTCGCGGACCAGGGCGATGGGCCCGCCGTCGGCCGCTTCCGGGGAGATGTGGCCGATGGCCGCGCCGCGCGTGGCGCCGGAGAAGCGCCCGTCGGTGATCAGCGCCACGGAGTTGCCCAGGCCCATGCCGCCGATGTTGGCCGTGGGCGAGAGCATCTCGCGCATGCCCGGGCCGCCCCGGGGCCCCTCGTAGCGGATGACCACGCAGTCCCCGGCCTTGATCTTGGCGTCCAGGATGGCCGCCCCGGCCTCCTCCTCGGAGTCGAAGACCCGCGCCTTGACCGTGCGGCGCATCATCTCCGGGGCCACGGCGGACTGTTTGACCACCGAGCCCTCGGGGGCCAGGTTGCCGGTGAGCACCGCGATGCCGCCCTCCTGGCTGTAGGGCTCGTCGATGGGCCGCACGACCTCGTAGTCCCGCACCTTGGCGCCCAGGGCCTCCAGGTTTTCGCCCAGGGTGCGGCCCGTGACGGTCATCACGTCCAGGTTCAGGAGGTCGCGCTTGACCAGCTCGCTCATCACCGCCGGGATGCCGCCCGCGCGGTGCAGGTCCTCGATGTGGTGCGTGCCCGCCGGGGACAGGTGGCAGAGGTTCGGGGTGCGCTTGCTGACCTCGTCGAAGATTTCCAGGGTCAGGTCCAGGTCCGCCTCGGCGAAGATGGCCGGCAGGTGCAGCACCGTGTTGGTGGAGCAGCCCAGCGCCATGTCCAGGGTCACGGCGTTGGCCACGGACTTGGCCGTGACGATGTCGCGCGGCTTGATGTCCTTGGCCAGGAGGTCCATGACGCGCATGCCCGCGGTCTTGGCCAGGCGCACGCGTTCGGCCGTGACCGCCGGGATGGTGCCGTTGCCGGGCAGGCCCAGGCCGATGGTCTCGGTGAGACAGTTCATGGAGTTGGCCGTGAACATGCCCGAGCACGAGCCGCAGCCCGGGCAGGCGCCCTGCTCCAGGCGGGTCAGCTCGGCCTGGCCGATCTCGCCGCGCTTGGCGCGGCCCACGCCCTCGAACACGTTCATCAGGTCCATGCCGTCCACGCCCGCCATCATGGGGCCGCCGGAGACCACCACCGTGGGGATGTTCAGGCGTAGCGCCGCCATGAGCATGGCGGGCACGATCTTGTCGCAGTTGGGGATCATCACCAGGGCGTCGAAGGGATGCGCCGTGGCCATGATCTCGATGGAGTCGGCGATGATCTCCCGCGAGGGCAGGGAGAACTTCATGCCCGCGTGGTTCATGGCGATGCCGTCGCATACGCCGATGACCGGAAATTCCAGGGGCACGCCGCCGGCCAGGCGCACGCCTTCCTTGGCGGCCTTGGCGATGGTGTGCAGGTGGATATGGCCCGGGATGACCTCGTTGGCGGCGTTGACCACGCCGATGAGGGGACGGTTCATCTCCTCCTCGGTCAGGCCCAGGGCGTAGAGCAGGGAACGATGCGGGGCCTTTTCCAGGCCCTTGGTGATCTTGTGGCTTCTCATGTGTTTTCTCCCGATACAGCCGGTTATTCGAACGACCAGCCTAGAATCCTTTTCTCCGCAGTTCAAGGGCAATCCGCGTATGGCCTCCAGCCCGGGCCCGGCGGTTTCGGACGCCGGGGGGCGGCGTGGCGTTTCCGACTATTATTATTAAACATTCTTAACAGAACAGGCGGAGAAATCCAGGTTGGCGGGGAGGGTTCTTGCAGGATGCCCCGCACAGCCGCTGCCGGCGGCAGAATTTTCCTTGCACGCGACCCTCCCCCCGGGGCCGCGAAACCTGTGCCTAGGAGGCAGAAATGACCATTTCCAGCGTAGACACCAGCACCATGTCCCTGCAGGACATCAAGGACCTGATGCAGGACTCGGGCGTCACCTCCATGGATCTTCTTTCCGAGCTTGGAGGCGACGACGCCAGCATGGAGGACATGCTCCTCCAGGAGTTCGACGCCGACGGCGACGGCGAGCTTTCCGAGGAGGAGGCCGCCGCTCTGCAGGAGAAGCTCGAAAGCATGCGGGACTTCATGGCCCAGATGCTGGAGCAGATGATGGAGAACGCCACCGGCGACAGCGGCGAAACGGCCGTCGAGGTCTCCAGCGACGACGCCACGGGCGTGTCCGGCGGCGAGGAGAGCAGCACCAGCGGCTCCCTGTCCTCGGCCATCGAGGACGCCCTGACCTCGGATTCCACCGACGAGGCCGACGCCAACGGCGACGGCGTGGTCACGGACGAGGAGTTGGCCGAGTTCCTGGGCGTGGACGTGGCGGACCTCGGCTCCGTGCTCAACGCGGCCGCCCAGCCCTCGGACTCCGGAGAGACCGATTCCGGGTCCGACTTCGCCAAGGATCTCATCGCCCAGGCCATCCAGGCCTACCTGCAGAACGCCGACGACACCGCCAGCGAGGGCGCCATGTCCCTGGGCGGCACGTCCGACGGCGTGAACGCCATCGCCTAGCGAAAACCGTTTCACGCGACGCAACGCGCAAGGCCGGTCCTCCATGGGGGAGCCGGCCTTTGTGCGTCGCGCCGCCGTTCGGCGCTCGGCGTTGCCAGGCTATTCTTCGATCTTGCAGAGCTTTTTCGCCGCTTCCTGCTTCTGTTTCATGTTCGCCTGGCGGGCGATCATGATGCGCTGGGCCTGGGGGGAGCCAGCGCCGTGCAGGGATTCCGTCAGGTAGCCCACCGCGGCCGTGCCCAGGGTCAGGTTTTCGATGAGCCGCAGCATGCGGAACCTGTTTTCCGTGTTGGTCCTGGGCGAGGCGCGGTAGTATTTCTCCACCCACTTGCCCACCTCGGGCGAGCGCAGGTCCTGCTCCGAGGGCAGGGTGACCATGAGGCCCCCGGCCACGTCCTGGGCCAGGCGGCTGATCTCGTAGGGGAAGCGGGTCACGTTCTGCTTGCAGACGTTGGCCAGCAGGGTGTCCACCAAGTAGGTCCCGCAGGGTTCCGCCCGCCCCTCGCAGGCGCAGGCCACGGAACAGCTGTACAGGGTCTCGTTCAGGTGGTTCATCTCGATGATCTTGTCCTTGATGTGCGAGGCGCGCTCCACCCCGTTGTACTCGGCGATGTTCTGGGCCGCGCCGATGAGCACGTCGCCCACCCCGGCTTTGCAGGCGTAGCTCTGGCGGTGGTAGGAGGCGAAGGCCTCCACCAGCTTGCCCGCGAATTCGTGCTCCTTGTACATGAACACGCGGTCCCAGGGCACGAAGACCCCGTCGAAGACCACCAGGGCCTCGTGGCCGCCGTAGATCCGGTTGCCGCAGTCCATGCCGCCCGTCTCGCTTTTGCGGGTGTCGCAGGACTGGCGGCCCAGGATGTAGGTGATGCCCGGGGCGTCGCTGGGCAGGGCGAAGGAGATGGCGTAGTCCTTGTCCTCCTCGCGCATGGCGATGGTGGGCATGACCAGGATCTCGTGGGAGTTGACCGCGCCGGTCTGGTGGGCTTTGGCCCCGCTGACGATGAAGCCGCCGTCCACCTCCCGGACCACGTGCATGAACATGTCGGGGTCGGGCTGCTTGTGGGGGGGCAGGGAGCGGTCGCCCTTGGGGTCGGTCATGGCGCCGTCCACGGTGAGGTCGTTCTCCTGCACGTATGCCAGGTAGTCCAGATAGTTCAGGTGGTAGCGGGTGCCCTTGGCCTGGTCGATGTCGTAGGTCACGATGGACACGGCGTTGAGGGCGTCCATGCCCACGCAGCGCTGGAAGCAGCAGCCGGTCATGGACCCCAGCAGGCGCCCCATCTTGGTCTTGCGCACCAGGTCTTCGGTGTTCTGGTGGATGTGGGTGAAGCGGTTGATCTTTTTGCCGCTGATGTGGGACGTGGCGGTCATCAGGTCTTCATACTGCGGGTTCTGCGCCAGTTCGTAGGTCAGCTTCACCGCGTTCATGGAAGGGCGGATGATGGGGTCGTCCACGACGTTTTCCACTTTCTTGCCGAACATGTACACGTGCAGATTGAGCTTGCGGAGGCTTTCCTCGTACTGCTCGCCGGTCATCATGGGCATTGCCGTACCTCTCGTATGAACGTTGGTTGCAGGACACGAATGCGGACAGCGCATCCAGGCGCAGGCGGCCGGGGCCCCAAGCTCGGGGCGCGGTCCGCCCTCCCTTCGCAAGTTCGGTGCCATGTCCGGCTGGGAGCGGATGGTGTCTTTGGAATGATAAAAATGTGTATTTATCTCAAAACCTTGTCGTGTAATTTAGGACGGCGGAAAGGCGGGGTCGGGGAGCGGGTCTTGCTTTTAAAGCGATGCGTTGGCGCATCGATTTTGGCCTGAAAAAGCACAACCTATTGCCATTGGAGGCGATTTTTGCTGGTGATGGGATTCTTGGCCGATGCGTTTGCGCATCGGGCGGGTGCGGGGGTCAAGGCCGCAGGCCGTGGCGCTTGAGCTTGCGGACCACGGTGGCTTGGTCGATCCCCAGGGCCCGGGCCATCTTGCGGGTGCTCTTGTGCGTCTCCAGTGCCTGTTCGAGGATTCGGCGCTCCAGGTCGTGCAGCGCGGCCTGGAGGGAGCCGGCGGCCAGGAGCGGGGCGGGTGCGGCCCCGGGAGCGAAGCCCTCGGGCAGGTCCCCAGGCCGGATGGCGTCCGAGGGCGTGACCACCACCAGCCGCTCCACGAGGTTCTTCAGCTGGCGGACGTTGCCCGGCCAGTCGTGGCTGGCCAGGATGTCCAGCACCCGGGGCTCGAACCGCTTGCGGCAGCCGTACTGCGCGTTGCAGGCCGCCAGGAAATGGCGGGCCAGGGGGATGATGTCCTCCCTGCGTCGTCTGAGGGCCGGGATGTGGATGGGCACCACCTGCAGCCGGAAGAACAGGTCCGCCCGGAACTCCTTGCGCTCCACCATGGCCTGGAGGTCCCGGTTGGTGGCCGCGATGATCCGCACGTCCACGGGCACGGGCCCGGTGCTGCCCACGCGGATGATCTCGCGCTGTTGCAGGACCCTGAGCAGCTTGGCCTGCAGCCGTTTGGGCAGCTCTCCGATCTCGTCCAGGAACAGGGTCCCCTCGTGGGCCGTTTCGAACAGGCCGGCCTTGCCGTTCCTGCTGGCGCCGGTGAAGGCCCCCGGGACGTAGCCGAACAGTTCGGACTCCAGCAAATGTTCGGGAATGGCCGCGCAGCTGATCTTGACCAGGGGCTTGTCGTGCCGCGGGCCGCGCAGGTGGATCAGGTCGACCAGGTCCTCCTTGCCCACGCCGGATTCGCCCTGGATCAGGATCGTGGCGTCGACCTGGGCCACGCGCACCGCAAGGTCGTAGATCTCCTGCATCGTCTTGGAGCGAGTCAGCGTGTTGGGCCCGTCGCCGCGTCCCTCCCGCAGCTTCTCCAGCTCGCTTTCGTACCGCTCGCGCAGGCTCTCCATGCGCTCCAGGTCGCCTTGCAGGCGGTTGAGCTCCGTGACGTCGCGCACCGTGGTCACCACCAGGGAGATGCCGCCCTGGTCGTCGAAAAACGGATTGCCCGTGACCATCACGGTCTTGCCCGTCTTGTTCGTCTGGATCAGGGTTTCGGTCCGGCGGCTCTGTATGACGCGCAACGTCACGGACTCGTTGAAGAAGTCCATGTCCACAAGGGCCTGCATGCGCTTGCCCAGAACGTCCTCGCGCCGGATGCCGGTGATGCGCTCGTAGGCCTGGTTCACGCGGATGGTGAGGCCCGTCCCGTCGCAGACGTAGATGCCGTCCACGGACGACTCGATGATGGCGTCCAGCTCCTGGTTGATTTGCCTGGTCCGGGCCAGCTCGCTGGATTCGGCCTCGATGCCGGTGATCTCCTGGAGCAGGGCCACGGCCCCGACGACGCGCCCGTCCCTGCGCACGGGGGCGCGGTTGGCGATGAACGTCCGGCCGCCGATGTCCAGCCGCTCCGCCAGCTCCGCCGCGCCGGAGCGCACGGTCTGCATGAGCCGCAGGGGGGCGAGGGCGTCCCGGCAGTCGGTTCCCGCAAGGGCGTCCGGGGTCAGGGAAAACAGGCCCGCCAGGGCCAGGTTCGCGAACACGACGCGGCCGTGGGCGTCAACGGCCGCCACGGGATTGTGCAGGGCGTGGAGACAGGATTCGAAACGGTCGTCGGCTCCCGATGCGTCGCGGTGCGTCATGGCGGTCCCGTCCGGAGGAGGTTCGGGGAGGAGATTCGGGGTGCTGCCAGCCTTGGTTCACAGGTAGCAGGGGAATCCGGGCGGAGCAAGGGCCGGGGGCGCTCAGGCCCGGCTGGCCGTCCAGGCCGCGATGCGGTCGAAGCACTCGCCGAGTTCGGCCTCGTCGCCGCCGTAGGACAGGCGCAGATGGCCCTCGCCGAAGCGCCCGAAGGTGCCGCCGGGGATGGTGATGACCCGGGCCTCGTGGATCAGGCGCGCGGCCAGGGCCAGGGAGGGCTCGTCGGTCATGGCGTAGCGGGCCATGATGTAGAACGCGCCGCCCGGGCGCACGTACCCGAAGTGCGGGGCCAGCTCGTCCAGGCGCTTGCAGGCCAGGTCCCTGCGCCGGGCCAGGGCCTCGCGCATGGCCTCGATTGGCTCCTGCGGGCCCGTGAGGGCGGCCAGGGCCGCTGCCTGGGACGGCGCGGGCGCGCAAATGGCCGTGCAGTCGTGCACCTTGAGCATCTCGGCCATGATGTCCTTGTGCGCGCAGGCGTAGCCCACGCGCCAGCCCGTGAGGGCGTAGCGCTTGGAAAAGCTGTTCACCAGCACCGTGCGCTCGCGCATGCCCGGCAGGGACGTCGGGCTCAGCGGCATGGGGCCGTCGTAGACCAGGGAATCGTAGGTCTCGTCGGTGATCAGATACAGGCCGTGGCGCAGGCAGAAATCCGCCAGCGCGCGCACGTCGTCGTCGGAGAAAACCGCGCCCGTGGGGTTGGAGGGGTTGCAGAAGACCACCGCCTTGGTGCGCGGGGTCACGGCCGCCTCCATGGCCGCCAGATCCAGCCCCCAGTCCTCGGAGCGCAGGGGCACGGCCACGGGCACGCCCTCGGCCAGGGAAACCTGTTCCACGTGCGAGGCGTAGGCCGGGGACGGCAAAAGCACCTCGTCCCCGCGCTCCACCAGGGACAGGATGGCGCACAACAGCGCCTCCATGCCGCCCACGGTGATGGCCACCTCCGTGTCCGGGTCCGCGTGCACGTCCTTTTCCCGGGCCAGCAGGTCGGCCACGGCCTCGCGCAGGGCGGGCAGGCCCGGCTGCAGCGTGTACTTGCCCGAGGACGCGTCCTCGCGCAGACAGCGGCATACGGCCTCCACCACGTGCTCCGGCGTGGCAAAGGACGGCACGCCCTGCCCCAGGGACACGCAGCCGCCCACCTTGGCGGCGATCATGGGCATGAGCTTGGTCTCGGAAATACGAATGGCCTGCACGCGGCGGCTGAAAACGGTCATGGTCTCGTCCTTTGGTTATCCGGGGGGCGCCGCCCCCCGGGCCCCCCGCCAAAGGGGGTAACCCCCTTTGGAATCCCTGTATGGGGGGTGGTCCGGTTGTGCGGGCGCAATCGCGTTGCGCCCCTAGAGGGATTCCCAAGGGGATTATCCCCTTGGGCCGCCGGAGGCAAACTTCCCCTCTTACGCGAACAATTTGCCGGGGTTCAAAATTAAAAGGGGGTCGAAGGCTTCCTTGATGGCGCGTTGCACGCGCATGGAGGGTTCGGAGAGTTCCATGGGCAGGAAGCGTTTCTTGGCCAGGCCGATGCCGTGTTCGCCGCTCATGGTGCCGCCCATGTCCAGCACCAGGGCCAGGATTTCCCGGGCGCAGGCCTCGGCGTCGGCGGCCCTGTCCGCGGGCGCGGCGATGTTGATGTGGATGTTGCCGTCCCCGGAGTGGCCGAAGGCGAAGACCGTGAGGCCGTGGCGTTCCTCCAGCCCGGGCAGCAGGTCCACGAACCCGGCGATGCGCGTCAGCGGCAGCACCACGTCCTCGGGCACGTAGATGGGCGCGATGTCGTGGATGCGCAGGGAGACCTGGCGGCGCACGTCCCACAGGGCCTCGCGCTCGGCCTCGTCCTTGGCGGGCAGGAAATGCAGGGCCCCGGCCTGGCGGCAGATGGCCTCGGCGCGGCGCATCTCGGCCTCGGCCGCCACCCGCGCGCCGTCGGTCTCCAGGAGCAGCAGCGCGCCGTCCTTGGGCAGATCGCCGAAGGGCAGCAGGTCGCCCACCAGGTGCAGGCAGCGGCTGTCCAGGAACTCCACGGCCGAGGGAAGCACCCCGCCCGCCATGACGGCGGAAACGGCCTCCATGGCCTTGTTCAGGGAATCGAAGACCACCACCTGGGAGAAGGTGGCCTCGGGCGCGGGAATGAGTTTCAGGCAGAGTTTGGTGATCACGCCCAGGGTGCCCTCGCTGCCCACCAGCAGTTGCGTCAGGTCGTAGCCCACCACGCCCTTGCGCGTGACCGTGCCCACGCCCACGATCTCGCCTGTGGGCAGCACGGCTTCGAGCCCCAGCACGTAGTGCTTGGTGACCCCGTATTTCACGCACGCCGGGCCGCCCGCGTTGGTGGCCGCGGTGCCGCCCACGCTGGCCGTGGACAAGCTCGCCGGGTCCGGGGGGTACGAGAGGCCCTTGGCCCGGGCCGCGGCCTGCAGGTCCGCCACGATGACCCCGGGCTCCACCTCGGCCACGAGATTCATCTCGTCCACGCAGAGGATGCGGTTCATGCCCGACATGTCCAGAACCACGCCCCCGTGCACGGCCAGGGCCCCGGCGGCCAGGCCCGTGCCCGCGCCGCGCGGGGTCACGGGGAAGCGGTATTCGTTGGCCAGCCTGAGCAGCGCGGCCACCTGTCCGGCGCTGCGGGCGCGCACCACGGCCCCGGGGCGCAGGATTTCCGTGGACTCGTCGCGCGAGGCGCTCTTGAGGGCCGCGTCGGTGAGGTCCAGGTTCTCGGTGCCCACCGCCGAGGCGATGCGTTCCAGGATATCGGGGGACAGGGATGCGTAGGAAAAGGGTCTGGACATGAAACGCCTCCGGCCCGCGGACGCGGGCGCATGGGGTGGGACGTTATTCCTTGACGCGCTCGAACCCGGGGATGCTGAACCGATCCTCCAGGAAGCGCAACAGCCACACGGCCACGGTCACCAGCAGCAGGTAGTAGACGGCCACGGTGCCGTAGGCCTCGATGGGCCGCCAGGTGGACTTGGCGATGCTGCGGGCCGCGCCCATGAGCTCCTCCACGGTGATGATGGAGGCCAGGGACGAATACTTGATGAGGTAGATGATCTCGTTGCCCACGCCCGGCAGGGCCCGGCGCACGGCCTGGGGCAGCACGATGAAGAGCACCGTCTGCAGCGGCGTCATGCCCAGGGCGCGGGCGGCCTTGAACTGCCCGGCGCGGATGGAGAGCAGCCCGCCCCGGATGTACTCCGACTGGTAGGCCGCGCTGCACAGGGCGAAGCCCAGCACGGCGGCCTGGGTGGCCGTGAGCACCAGGCGGTGCCCGTGGACGGTGATGTAGGGCAGGGCGAAGTACCAGAAATAGAGCTGCACCACCAGCGGCGTGCCCCGGAACACGGCCACGTAGGTGTCCGCCACGCGGCGCGTCCAGCGCGGCCCGTACACGCGGACCACGCCCGTGAATACGCCCAAGAGCATCCCGTACAGCGCGGCGGGCACGATGAGCTTGATGCTCACCAGCAGCGCGGCGTTGAGCCCCGGGACGATGCGCTCGGAGGCGAACAGCCAGTACTGCTCCATGCCTACAGCACCTCTCCCGTGAGTTCGTTGATCTTGGCGCAGAAGGCCTGGGTGCGCGAGTCCACGCCCTCGGCCAATAGCTCCAGCGGGGTGCCGCACTCGATGATCCGGCCCTGCTCCATGAAGATGAATTCGTTGGCCAGCTGCGCGGAGAAGGTGATCTGGTGCGTGGCCATGATCATGGTCATGCCCGCCTTGGCCAGGTCCTTGATCACGGCCAGGACCTCGCCGATGAGCTCGGGGTCCAGGGCGCTGGTGGGCTCGTCCAGGAGCAGCACCGCCGGGTCCATGGCCAGGGCGCGGGCGATGGACACCCGTTGCTTCTGCCCGCCCGAGAGCTGCGCCGGATACAGGCCCGCCTTGCCGGCCAGGCCCACGCGGTCCAGTTCGGCCATGGCCCGCTCCGTGGCCGCGGCCTTGGACATGCCCTTGACCTTCACCAGGGCGATGCGCACGTTCTCCATGGCCGAAAGATGGTCGAAGAGGTTGAAATCCTGGAAGATCATGCCCACGGCCTGGCGGTAGGCATAGAGTTCCTTCTTGCGCGCGAACTCGATTTCCCGGCCCTCCAGCCAGATGCGGCCCGTGTCCGGGGGCAAGAGGAAGTTCAGGCATTGCAGCAGCGTGCTCTTGCCGCCCCCCGAGGGGCCGATGAGCACCTTCAGTTCGCCGCGCTTGAGTTCCAGGGAGACGTCCTGCAGCACATGGTTCTGGCCGAAGGTTTTGTTGATTTTTTCCGCGTGCAGGATGATGTCGTTGCCGGACATTAGATGGTCCCTTCCTGGGTGTAGCCCTTGATGCGCACCTTGCGCTCGATAGAGCGCAGCAGCCGGATGCCGAGGTACGTGAGGATGAAGTACAGGACCGCCGCGAACAGGGCCATGGCCACGGGTTCGTGGGTCCGCCCGGCCACCGAGCGGGTGCGGGCCATGATCTCGGGCACGCTGATGACCATGAGCAGGGCCGAGTCCTTGAGCTGGATGGAGAATTCGTTGGACCAGCCCGGGATGGACAGGCGCAGGGCCTGGGGCAGGATGATGGACTTGATGGCCGTCAGGTCGCTCATGCCTAGGGCGCGGGCCGCCTTGAGCTGCCCGGCGGACAGGGACTGGATGGAGCCGCGCACGATCTGGGACTGGTAGGCCGCGCTGGTCAGCCCCAGGGTCAGCACCCCGGCGACCAGGGCGCTGCTGACGTTGATGAGCGGCAGCAGGCCGAAATAGAAAAGAAAAAGCTGGGCGAGAACGGGGACGCCCCTGAACAGCCAGATGTAGAGCTCCACCACGCGCCGCCAGGTGCGGCCGCCGTAGGTCTGCACGCAGGCCAGGGGCACGCCCATGACGAAACCCAGGGCCAGGGCCCCGACCAGGGCCGCGATGGTCCAGCCCACGCCGCCGAGCATGTAGGGCAGGGCGTCGAGGGTTGCGTTGAATGCCTTTTCGAAATTCATCGTCGGTTTCCGTGTGCTGTACGCCGGGCACGAAAAACGCCCGGCGGGTTCGGGATACCCGAACCCGACCGGGCGGTCAAACGCGGTCAGGGCCGGTGGGGCCTAGTGGATGTCCCACTTCTCCTTGAGCTTGGCCCAGTAGGGATCGGCCATGAGCTTCTCGAGGCCCTTGTTCAGGAGGTCCAGCAGCTCGGGGTCGGTCTTGCGCACGGCGTAGGCGTAGTCCTCGGGGGCGGCGTCGAAGGTGCCGCAGATCTTGTAGTCCGTGTCCTTCATGACCTCGAAGGCGATGGAGCTGTCCATGCCCGAGCCGTCGATGCGGCCGATGGGCAGATCCTGCATGGACAGGTCAGTGGAGTCGTACTGCACGATCTCGTACTTGTAGCCGTGGGCCTTCTTCTGCTCGGCCAGGTACTTGGCGGTGTTGGTGCCGCGCTGCACGCCGATCTTGCGGGTGGAGTTCAGGAAGCCCTGGATGTCCATCTTCTCGTCGCCGCGCACCACCAGCACCTGGGTCACGCTGTAGTAGGCGTTGGTGAAGTTCACGATGTTCTTGCGCTCGGCCGTGGCGCTCATGCCCGAGGCGATGAAGTCGATCTTGCCCGCGTTGAGTGCGGGAATGATGCCGTCCCAGTCCGTGGGCTGGTGCTTGACCTTGAAGCCCATTTCCTTGGCGATCCAGTCCACGGATTCCACATCGAAGCCGGCGGGCTTGCCGTCCTTGTCCACGAACCCGAAGGGCGGGAATCCGAAGTCGATGCCGTTGACGAAGGTCTTCTCAGCGGCCATGGCGCCGCCCGCCAGCATCAGGCAGGCCGCCGCGCACACGAAAAACGCAGTCAGTTTCTTGAACATGTCCGTCCTCTCCTTCCTCTATTCGTATGTGGGAACAGTCTTGAACCGAAGGGAAACACCCCTTCCCCGCGACCCGAATCCGGCGGCAGCCGGAATCATAGGAAATAGCAGAGCGCCCCAGCCCGGGCAAGGGGAAAACCCGGTGTCCCGGCCTTGCCCTGGCGCGCCGGGGCTGGTATTTCCGGCCTGGAAAGGAGGCAGCATGGCATCACTCGCTTGGATCGCTTTGGCGTATCTTCTGGGGGCCGTCCCCTTCGGCCTTGTGGTCGCGAAGGTTTTTTGCGGCGTGGACCCGCGCACAGCGGGCAGCCGCAACACCGGGGCCACCAACGTGGCCCGGCTCTGCGGGTTCAAGTTCGGTGTCCTGGCCCTGGCCCTGGACCTGCTCAAGGGCTTCGTGCCCGCGGCCGTGGCGCTGTCCTTTGCGGAGTCCGCGTTCCTGCCCGGCCTCACCGGCCTGGCGGCCATCACCGGGCATTGCTTCTCCGTGTTCCTCTACGGCAAGGGCGGCAAGGCCGTGGCCACCACCGTGGGCGTGTTCCTGGCCCTGGCCCCGGTGAGCGCCGTGTTCGCGGCCCTGGCCTGCATAGGCGTGATCCTCAAGTCCGGCTACGTGTCCCTGGGCTCCCTGACCCTGGTCACCGCCCTGCCCGTGTTCCTGCTGGTCAGCGGGCAGTTCACGTACCTGTTCTTCTCGCTGATCGTCATGGCCCTGGTCTACTGGCGGCACAAGGAGAACATCGCCCGTCTGGCCCGGGGCGAGGAAAAGCCCTGGCGCAAGGGCGCGTACGCGGAAGCCGAAGAGGAATAGGGCGGGATTCTTTGCGGGAGAGGGGGAGAAGGGGTGATTTCCTCAAAATCACCCCTTCTCCCCCTCTCCCGCGCTTTCTCCCCCTCTTCCCCCAAACCTTTTGGGCCGGGGGGACGGCTCAGGCCGGGGGATCGTCGTCCTCCAGCGCCTGCATGTGGTCCAGGGGCGAGGTCTCGCACCAGCCCGGGAAGGCCTTGGCGCAGACGGCGTCGGCCAGCTCGCGCAGGGAGGCGCGGTCCAGGGCGCAGGCGCGGATGGCTTCGGGATGGGTGTGCAGGAGCGCGTCGCGGAAATCCTGGTCCACGGCGTCCCATTTGTTCAGCACCAACAGGCGCGGGATGTCCGCCAGGTCCATTTCCGCGAGGATGTCCTCCACGGCGGCCACGTGGGACTCCAGTTCCGGGTGCGAGGCGTCGGCCACGTGGATCAGGAGGTCGGCGGCCTCCAGCTCCTCCAGGGTGGCCCGGAAGGCCTCTTTCAACTCCTCGGGCAGCTGGCGGATGAAGCCCACCGTGTCCGTGAGGATCAGCTCCCGCTCCATGGGGAAGCGCAGCCGCCGCGTGGTGGGGTCCAGGGTGGCGAAGAACTTGTTCTCGGCCAGGACCTTGGATTCCGTGAGGGTGTTCAGGAGCGTGGACTTGCCCGCGTTGGTGTAGCCCACCAGCGCGGCCACGGGCAGCCCGGCCTTGGCCCGGCGCAGGCGCGTGGCCTTGCGCCGTTTGCGCAGGTCTTTGAGGTCCTGGCGGATGCGCGTGATGCGCTCGCGCACGCGGCGGCGGTCCGTCTCCAGTTTGGTTTCGCCCGGGCCCCGGCCGCCGATGCCGCCCATCAGCCGCGACAGGGCCCGGCCCGTGCCCGCGAGGCGCGGCAGGGTGTATTGCAGCTGGGCCATCTCCACCTGCAGCTTGCCCGAGCGCGTGGTGGCGTGCTGGGCGAAAATGTCCAGGATGAGCTGGGTGCGGTCCAGGATCTTGCGTTCCGTCACCGACGCCAGGTTGCGCATCTGCGAGGGCGTCAGCTCCTGGTCGAAGAGGATCAGGCCCGCGTTCTCCTGCAGGGCGCGCACCTCCAATTCCGCCAGCTTGCCCTTGCCCATGATGGTCTTGGGGTTCACCTGGCGCACCCGCTGCACCACGCGGCCCGTGGTCTCCAGGCCGGCGGTGCGCGCCAGCTCCGAGAGTTCCGCCAGGGAGATTTCCTGGGCCTCGCGCGGGGCCGTGTCCACGCTCACCAGGAGTGCGCGCTCGGCCTCGCCCAGGGCCGCGCCGTCCTCGGCCAGGGTGCCGCCTCCCCGGGCCAGCTCCTCCTCCAGGGCCTCGGCCAGGGCCGGGAAGTCCGTGTCCACCCGGTGCCAGGGCACGGGGCCCGTGATCTCGTAGGGCTTGGCGTCGGGGTTCGGGGGCAGGAGGTGCGCGTAGCTGGCCTCCTGGGGCATGCCGTAGGGGTCCACGGTCAGGGCGATGACCGCGTCCAGGCGCAGGAAGACCATGTCCATGAGGTCCTCCTGGGTCAGGGGCTCGTTTCCGAGGTGGGTGTGCACCAGCCTGAGCCCGCGCAGGCGTCCGGCGAACCGGCGTTGCCTGGACAGCTCGGGGATGAACAGGCCCCCGGCCTCGCCCACCAGCACCATCTCCGGGCGGCCCTTGCGGTCGATGAGCAGGCCCAGCTGGCGGCCCGTGCCCGCCGAGAGCATGGACAGCTCCTTGGCCTGCTCCGGGCTCATGACGCCCGCGTCCGTATAGCGCCTGGCGTAGAGGCGGGCCAGGTGCTTGAGCTGGCTGGGCTTCAGGCCTTGGGTGTTGCCTTGAACTTTCTGGGCGATGGCCGTGTCTCCGGCGGGCCATAGCGGCGGCCCGTTTGCGTGTTCATTCCCCCACCCTCTGCAAACAACAACCGGAGGCCGGTGTCAACCGGCCTCCGGGCGTGTTCCGGGCACATTCCGGCGGGCGTCCTAGGCGTTGCGGCTCCCCAGGTAGCCGGTGATCATGGCGTCGTATTCGCTGGTCTTGGCGAAGGTCTCGCAGGCCATGTCCTTGCGCAGGGGGAGCGGCGCCTTCATGTCGTTGGCCTTGAGCTCCTCCATGACCCGGGGGTAGTGCTCCGTGCCGGGCACCACGAGGATGGAGTGGAAGTTCTTGGCCGAGGCCCGCAGCATGGTGGGCCCGCCGATGTCGATCTGCTCCACAGCGGCCTTGAGGTCCAGGCCCTTGGCCGCGGCGTGGGCGAAGTCGTAGAGGTTCACGCAGACCAGGTCGAAGGGCTCCAGGCTCAGCCCGGCCAGGGTCTGCAGATGTTCGGGGTTGTCCTTGTCCGCCAGGATCCCCGCGTGGATGTGGGGATGCAGGGTCTTGACCCGGCCGTCCATGATCTCCGGGAACCCCGTGACGTCACTCACCGAGGCCACCTTGAGCCCGGCGTCCAGAAGCTGTCTGCGGGTTCCGCCGGTGGAAAACAGCTCCACCCCGGCGTCGGAAAGAAACCGGGCGAAGTCCACGAGACCCGTCTTGTCGGTCACGCTCAAAATCGCGCGCCTGATGGGCAGAAAATCCATAAGCAGCACCTCTCTGTCTCCAGGGGTGATGCCAAATGTACGGAAGGAAGGCAAGAAGGGAGCGCGGCGGCAATCTCTCCGGAATGGACTTGGCACCCCAGCCCCGGCAGCTCTTGTCGAGGCTGGGGAACCAAGCAGGGGAGGGGAGATTATATCGCCATCTCGGCCGGTCCCGGGGAGCACTTAAGGGAGGGAACCCGACATAACCCCGGGAAGGCCGTTATGACCCGATCTGCTCCAGAAGCTCGCGCGCGGACTCGTTGTCCGGGTCGGCCTCAAGGATTCGCTCCAGGTGTTCCCTGGCTTCCCCGTTCCTGCCTATGCGCGCCAGGCAGCCCGCCAGCGAATAGCGCACCTCGTGCTTCAGGGGGTCGATGGCGAGGAAGTTTTCCATGCGCGGAATCACTTCCTCGATGCGACCCAGCACGTGGCCGAGCTGGATGAGCATGAAGATGGCGACCATGTTCTCGGGGTTGAGCTCAAGGGCCTGGGAAAAGTGGTCGAAGGCCTCGCTCTGGCGGCCGGTCTCGACCTCCACCAGGGCCATTCCGGCCAGCGACTTGTCGTCGATTTCGATGTCCGCGGCCTTCTTGTACAGGGCGTGGGCCTTGTCCATTTCGCCCTGCTGCATGGCGATGGTCGCCAGGCCGAGATACGGATCCGGGTGCACACCATTGGATTTCACGGCCTTGTCGTAATATTCCTCGGCCTTGGCCAAGTCACCCATGAAGAGATAGCACTCTCCGAGTTCCTTGTTGATTTCGTAGTCCAGGTGGCTGCTCATAACGTTACCCCTCCACTTTGGGAAAACGGCAAACTGTGCCCGGTGCACTTCCTCTTGCATCAACCGGGCCAAAGGTTTCAAAAGGCGCTAACGCGCCGTACGGCGTCCTTAGCAATCGCCGTGCCAAAGCCCCGGATACAGGCACCCTATATTAGGATGCGCGCGCGCGAGGCGGCCGGAGCCGCGCGCGCCGGCGTCGGAATTCCATCCCTCCCAGGTGCCTATTCCGGCACCACTTTCCGCACGCCCCCGAGGCCTGCGGAAAAACCTGCCCACCGGGCCCGCTGCGCCGAAGCGCCGACGCCCGGCCCCTGTTAGACGTGAGCCCGGCTTTGATTTTCAGTAAAAAATATTGTTATACCGACATGTTGCCTCTGTTGGCATAGGGGTTGCTCATAACCTGGGCGATCCGCCGGACGTCGAGTTTCGGATGTGGAGCCCCAGGAGGGGGCCGTCGGGCGGGAACACAGGAGGAACGGGCATGAAAGGCCTTTTCGATACCGATATGGCCCTCACGGGAAGGGTGCTGGACATGCGCCTCATGCGTCAAAATGTCGTCATGAGCAACCTGGCCAACATCACCACCCCCAAATACACGGCCAGGCGCCTGGAGTTCGAGAAGGACCTGCAGTCCGCCCTGAACCTGGACGCCCGGGGCAAGATGTCCCGCACCGAGTCCGGACACATGCCTTCGGTGTTCACGGCCGACTCCTTCAGCCCGGACATCGACAGGACCCTGCGCCACCGCGTCATCGCCGGCGAGGACAACGTGGACCTGGACAAGGAAATGACCGTGATGGCCAAGAACACCCTGATGTACAACGCCCTGACCACGGTCCTGAAATCCAAGTTCGAGGGCCTGCAGACGGTGATCAACGAGGGGAGCAAGTAAATGGACTTCCTTACCGCACTCGACATCGGCGCGTCCTGCCTGTCCGCGGAGCGGGCGCATTTGAACATCATTTCCATGAACCTGGCCAACGCCAAGACCACCCGCACCCCCGAGGGCGGGCCGTTCCAGCGGCGTAGCGTGGTCAAGGCCACCACGGACGTGGATTCCCCCTTTTCCCGCACCATGCAGGACCACCTGACGCGGGAGCTCAAGGGCGTGCGCATCCTGGGCATCGCCCGCGACGCCAGCCGCGTGAAGCGGGTCTTCGAGCCCGGGCACCCCGATGCGGACAAGGAAGGATACGTCCTCTACCCGGACATCAACGTGGTGGAGGAGATGACCAACATGCTCTCGGTGACCCGCACCTACGAGGCCTCGGTGGCCTCGGTGTCGTCCATCAAGGGCATGTGGAGCAAGGCCCTGGAACTGGGCAGATAACCAGCAATACGGAGTAACACGCCATGGCCATCCAGAACGTAGCTCTCAACGCCTACAAGAACGCCCTGGAATCCGCCCAGGCCCAGCGCACGGCCCAGCGCTCCACGCGCACCATGAGGAGCGTCGAGGAGCAGCAGCACGCCAAGGGCGGCTTCAGCGAGGTCATTTCCGACTCCCTGAAGCGCGTCAACGACCTGCAGACCGAGAAGCACCAGATGATCCAGGAGTTCGCCTCGGGCGAAAACCAGAACGTCCACGAGCTGATGATCTCCCTGCAGAAGGCCGGGCTGGCCATGAAGATGACCAGCGCCGTGCGCAACAAGGTCATGGAGGCCTACAAGGAGCTGTCGCGCACCTCCTTCTAGGCGGTGCGGCGAGCGTTCACCCAAGGGTCCCTGACGGACCGGACAACGATTTTCCATCCGGAGCATAAGCATGTCGCCCGTATTCGCAGACGTCGCCGAAAGGGTCAGAAATTTCTGGGGCCGCACCAACGTCTCCCAGCGCATCCTCATCGGCGGCCTGACGCTGACGGTCATCGTCACCTTTTTCCTGCTGATCTTCTGGCTCAACCAGCCGGACTACCGGGTCCTGTATTCGCGCCTCTACCCCGAGGACGCCTCCACCGTGGTCAGCATGCTCCAGGACGAGAAGATCCCCTATCAGCTGGAGAACGACGGCTCCACCATCCTGGTGCCCGCCGACAAGGTCTACGACCTGCGCCTGAAGGTCGCGGGCGAGGGCAACCTCCACGGCCAGGGCCTGGGCTTCGAGATCTTCGACGACGTCAAGGTCGGCCAGACCGACTTCGTGCAGCGCATCAACTACCAGCGCGCCCTGCAGGGCGAACTGGCCCGCACCATATCCGAATTTCCCCAGGTGGAGCGCGCCCGCGTGCACCTGGTCCTGCCCCACAAGAGCCTGTTCCTGGAGGAGCAGGCCCGGCCTTCGGCCTCCGTGGTCCTGAAGATGAAGAGCGGCGAGAAGCTCGAGCCCGAGAACGTCCAGGGCGTGGTCAACCTCGTGGCCCTGGCCGTGGAGGGCATGGAGCCCGACATGATCACCGTGGCCGACACCAAGGGCGAGGTCCTCTACTCCCCCAAGGGCCTGGAAGGCCTCAACGGCGGCATGAGCACCTCCCAGATGGAGCACAAGCTGACCATGGAGCAGAGCCTGGAGAGCCGCATCGAGCAGATGCTCATGCCCCTGTACGGGCCGGGCCGGGTCATCGCCAAGGTCAACGCGGAGCTGGATTTCAGCCACAAGACCACGCATTCCGAGGAATACGACCCCGCCTCCGCCGTGGTGCGCAGCGAACAGCGCAGCGAGGAGACGCAGCAGGGCCAAGCCAACATCGAGTCCGGCTCGCCCGAGCCCAACTTCCGCGGCGACGGCGCGGGCAACGCCCTGTCCAACCAGCAGGGCAACCGCGAGACCCGCACCACCAACTACGAAATCAACAAGATCGAGCGCGAGGTCATTTCCCCCCTGGGAGAGTTGAAACGCCTGACCGTCGCGGTTATCGTGGACGGGACGTACGTGCAGCAGCCCCAGGCGGACGGCGCCGAGGCCGCGCCCGGCGACTTCGCCTTCACCCCGCGCAGCGCCGCGGAGATGGACCGAGTGAAGCAGCTGGTGGCCAACGCCGTGGGCCTGGACGAGATGCGCGGAGACACCATCGAGGTCTCCAGCATGTCCTTCGGCGGGCCCGACCAGGAGATCAAGCCCGACGTCATGGAGCTCATCCTGGAGTACGTGCACAGGCTGGGCAAGCCGTTCCTCAACGGCCTGCTGATCTTCCTCTTCCTGGTCATGGTGGTGCGCCCCGTCGTTATGGCGCTGATCCGGCCCAAGACCGAGGTCGAGGGCGTGGAGGGCCTGGCCGGCCTGCCCGAGGGCGAGGGCCGCATAGCCCTCATCGAGGGCGATGACGAAGAGGACGCCATGGACGCGCTCAGAAAGATCGACGACATCCGCGCCCACGCCTTGCAGCTCTCTGAGCAGAATATGGACGGCGCCATGGCCATAATCAAGACGTGGCTCAAGCAGGAGGCCCAGGCGTAATGGCTCTTTCCGGTTCCCAAAAGACGGCCATCCTGATGCTCGCCATGGGCGAGAAGTTCACGGCCGACGTGTTCAAGCGCCTCGACCGCGCTGATATCGCCTTGATATCCAAGGCCATGGTCGAGATGGAAACCATCCCCAAGGAGCAGGTGGAGGAGGTCCTTCGGGAGTACCACCACCAGCTGATCCTGAACGCCGAAATGCTCATGGGCGGCCCCGAGCAGGTCAAGAAGCTGCTCATGAAAAACCTGGACTCCGAGACGGCCAAGTACATCCTGGACGCCCTGGAGCTGGATTCCGGGCCCGCGCCCTTCCGCGAGCTGGAGAACGTCAGCCCGCGTATCCTGTCCCAGATCCTCAGAAACGAGCACCCGCAGACCCTGGCCCTGATCCTCGGGCACCTGCACCCGGACCAGGCCGCCGAGCTCCTGCAGGCCCTGCCCGCGGGCGTGCGCCCGGAGATCCTCATGCGCCTGGCGCGCCTGGAGGCCGTGGCCGAGGAGATGCTCATGGAAGTGGACAAGGTCCTGCAAAGCCAGCTCATCGCCATGGGCGGCAAGGAAGGCAAGAAGGTCGGCGGCGTGGCCGCGGTGGCCGAGATATTGAACGCCGTGGACCGCTCCACAGAGGAAGAGGTGCTCTCGGAGATAGAGGAGGAATCCTCGCAGATGGCCGAGGACATCCGCAACCTCATGTTCGTGTTCGAGGACATCAACGCCCTGGACGACCGCTCCATCCGCGAGCTCCTGAAGGAGGTTTCCAACGAGGACCTGACCAAGGCGCTCAAGGGCTCCTCCGAGGACCTGCAGGAGAAGTTCTTCAAGAACCTGTCGGAGCGCGCCTCGGCGATGATCCGCGAGGACCTGGAGATCATGGGCCCGGTGCGCCTGTCCGAGGTGGAGGGCGCCCAGCAGAACATCGTCAAGATCGTGCGCAGGCTGGAAGCCGAGGGCCGCGTGATGATCGGCCGGGGAGGCGGGGATGTCTTTGTCTAAAAACGACGGCACGCCCCGCAGGGCCCCTCGCGTCATCGTGGGCATGGGCGCCCACGGCCCGTCCGAGAGTACCGTGGCCGACCTCCAGGGCCAGCGCGACACCAGCCGCTGGACCTCGAGCACCGAGGAAGAATACATGGCCCGCGTGCGCGAGCGCGCCACCAAGGCAGCCAAGGAGATCATCTCCAAGGCCATGGCCGACGCCGCCGTCCTGCGCGAGAACGCCGAGGCCGAGGGCTTCGCCTCCGCCGCCGAACAGGCCCAGGCCCAGGTGGATCAGGCGTTCGCGGCCCACGCCCAAACCCTGGGCCAGGCCATGGCCGCCATGGAAGAGGGCGCAGCCGCCCTGTGGCGGGAGCAGCGCGCCGACGTCACCGCCCTGGTGCGTCTGGCCGTGGAGAAGATCCTGGCCGTGGAGCTGGACCAGCGCCGCCAGGAGATCCTGGCCACCGTGCTGGACCAGTCCCTGGAGGCCATCGACTCCCTGCGCCAGCTCGTGGTGCGCGTCTGCCCGGACGACGAGGAGCTGGTCAGCGAACTGCTGATCCGGGCCAAGGACCAGCATCCCGGCCTGGACCGCTGGCGCGTGCGCGCCGACTCGAAGCTCGGCCCCGGCGGCATGATCCTGGAGTCCGCCCAGGGCATGGCCGACAATTCCATGGAGGGCCGCATGAAAAGCGTCATGGCGGTCCTGGACCAGCTGGACTGCGTGGCGTGCTCCGGGGAGGAGGAAACCTCCGGGTGAGCCTCAATCCCCAGGGCTGCGTCAGCCTTCTCAAGGACCTCGACCCCTGCAAGACCTACGGCAAGGTCTGCAAGGTCGTGGGCCTCATCGCCGAGGGCCAGGGCATCAAGGCCCCCCTGGGCGCGGTCTGCGAACTTCTGCCCGACGGCCGCAAGGGCGGCGGCATCTACGCCGAGGTGGTGGGCTTCCGTGACGGGGCCTGTCTGCTCATGCCCTACGGCGAGATGCGCGGCGTGCGCCCGGGAACGCTGATCAAGAACACGTCCACCCCGCCGCTCTTGCCCGTTGGCGAGGGTTTCCTGGGCCGCTGCGTGGACGCCTTTGGCACGCCCTTCGACGACGGGCTCCCGCCCGCGCCGTCCCAGTATTATCCGCTCTACGCCGAGCCCCTGAATCCCCTCAAGCGCCCGCGCATCTCCGAGGCCCTGGACGTGGGCGTGCGCTCCATCAACGGCCTGCTGACCCTGGGCAAGGGCCAGCGCGTGGGCATTATGGCCGGCTCCGGCGTGGGCAAGTCCACCCTCATGGGCATGATGGCCCGCTACACCAAGGCCGACGTCAACGTCATCGCCCTGGTGGGCGAGCGCGGCCGCGAAGTGCTGGAATTCATCGAAAAGGACCTCGGCCCCGAGGGCATGGCCCGCTCCGTGGTGGTCTGCGCCACCTCGGACCACGGCCCCCTGGTGCGCATGCGCGCGGCCTACGCGGCCTCGGCCATGGCCGAATATTTCCGCGACCAGGGCAAGGACGTGCTCCTGATGATGGACTCGGTGACGCGCTTCGCCATGGCCTCGCGTGAGGTGGGCCTGGCCGCGGGCGAGCCGCCAACCACCAGGGGCTACACCCCGTCCGTCTTCGCCCAGCTGCCCAAGCTTCTGGAGCGCGCCGGGCGCAGCACCAAGGGCACCATCACGGGCATCTACACCGTGCTCGTGGACGGCGACGACTTCAACGAGCCCGTGGCCGACGCCGTGCGCTCCATCCTGGACGGGCACATCGTGCTCACCCGCGACCTGGCGGACCAGGGCCACTACCCGGCCATCGACGTGCTCAAGTCCATCTCCCGTCTGCGCGCCGATGTGGCCCCGGGCGAGATCATCCAGACCGGCCAGACCTTCATCCGCCACCTGGCCACCTACGACCGTGTGGAAGACATGGTCAACATCGGGGCCTACAACAAGGGCTCCAACCACGACATAGACCGCGCCATCGAGATGCACGGCCCGCAGATGGCCTACCTGCAGCAGGCCGTGGGCCACGGCGCGGACCTGGACTCCAGCTATCAGGACCTCGCCGCCCTCATCCATCCGGCCAAGCCCAAGGACAAGGCCAAGAAGTAGGGCCGTGTTTACGTGGCCGTCGGTGCGGTCCGGGCTCGTTTCGGCGGGTTCGGCGCGGGAGGGGCTTAGAGCGTGAGGGCCAGCCGCAGCATGTCTTTCAGCTGGATATCCAGTTCGAAAATCGGTTCAGCATACTTGTCGACGAAATAATCCCTGATCACTTCCTGCACCCGGAATCCGAGGCGCTGGTAGAACGCCAGCTGATACCCGAATGTTCCAGTTCCCAACTCGATGCGCCCGATGCCCGCGTCCCTGGCCTCTGCAATGGCGTGGTGCAGCAGCTTCGTCCCGATTCCCTGCCCTTGGCGGCGGGGAAGGACGGAGATATTATATAATTCCAGTGTACTGTCGCCTATGTGGCCCAGGACACACGCGCCGACGGCCTCGCCGGATTCCACGGCGGCGTAGCACAGGGAATTATCAAGATACGCCTTGATGCTTTGCTCGGAAGGATCGGCTTCCAGGAGGAGGCGCATCGGGACCTTGTCCGGGGACACGGCGGCAATCTGCGGCACGGGGCATGCTCCATGACGTTGGCGGCTGTTCGGATTCGCCGTTGATTCCACCCATTTGTTGGCCGGGCAGCGGCGCGGGCGGACAGCCCGGCACCGGGTATGACTCCCTGTATTTTGACGAGAGTGCAAGCTGAATTTGAATGTTGGGCCATGAGTTCCCGTTTGGCCTGGGCATGAGGCCGAAATGCGGGAGGGCCTCCGGCGGCCAAAGGGGGTAACCCCCTTTGGAATCCCTGTGTGGGGCTTATTGCCCGTCCCCTACCAGCATGAACGGACCGAAGAACACCGGGTGCGCGTAGCTGAAGCCCGCGTTGCCCGCCGCGTCCACGTAGCCCGGGCCGTCGATGAGGGCGAGCATGGCCTCGCGCAGCGCCTGGGCCTTGCTCCGGGATTTCGCGGTGTAGCCCTGCATCATCCGGGACGTCAGCTGCACCGTGGACACGGAGTCCACCGGCCAGCTGCTCACCAGCAGGGACGCCGCGCCCGCGTAGAAGAACGAGCGCGCCAGGCCCGAAAGCATCTCGGAGCTTCCCCCCTCCGGAGCGGCCGTGTCGCAGGCCGAGAGGATCACCAGGTCCGCCCGCAGCGTGAGGCCGAGTATCTCCTCGGCCGTCAGCAGTCCGTCCTTGCCGTCCAGGGTGCCCGCCTTCAGCCCGTGCGTGGCGAAGGAGACCACGGAAAATCCCGGAAATCGAAGCCATTGACGGCCCGCTCCGTGGCCTGCTCGCGCAGGGATATCCGGTTGCCCGTTCCCCCGCCGAAATATCTGGCGATGGCTTCAAGCTCGTCCGCGGTCTCGGGCAGATCGGCGACAAGCCGCGCCCGTGGATCAGCTCGGACTTTCTCGGCGATTTTTCCCTGGGGCGATAGCGCGGGGCGGCGTGGCCCCGGGAAGCGGGGCCCGTCGGCTTCGGTTGAAATGAACGGGGGTCGGGAAAGCCTCCCAACCCCCGTTTCTCGTCGTCAGTGCTTCTTGCGCTTGGTGATGCGCTTTATCTCCATGGCCACGTCCTTCCAGCGCTCCTTTTCGACGCAGTCCGAGCTTTTCTCGCTGCGGGCCTGCGCGTATTCCATTTCGCGCCGCATCTTGTGGTAGTTGTCCAGGCGTGCCTGCGAAAGCTCGCCGGAATCCACGGCCCGAAGCACGGCGCAGCCGGGTTCATGTTGATGCGAGCAGTCGGCGAAGCGGCAGGATTCGGCCAGTTCGAGGACGTCGGAGAACGTCGCCTCCAACCCGGCTCCGCCCTTTGCGAGCGCGATTTCGCGGATGCCCGGGTTGTCCATGAGCAGGCCGCCCTGAGGCATGGCGATGAGCTCCCGGGACGTGGTCGTGTGGCGTCCCTTGCCGACGCTTGCGCTGACGGCCCCGGTGGCCTGGATGTCGCTGCCGTGGAGCATGTTCGCCAGCGAGGACTTGCCCGCCCCTGAAGAGCCGACCATGGCGGCGGTGCGCCCGGCGGCCAGATGGCGGTGCAGCTCCCCGACCCCGCTGCCGTCCCGTATCGAGGTCGGCACGACGGGGACGCCGATCGCGACCCCTTCGACCTCGTCGCGGAACGCGTCCGGGGACTCGTGGAGGTCCGCCTTGGTCAGGACGATCACGGGGCTCATGGCGCAGTTGTAGACCAGCGCCAGGAGGCGCTCTATCCGGCGCAGGTTGTAGTCGCGGTCCAGCCCGCAGACGATGAACACCGTGTCGATGTTCGCGGCGATGGGCTGTTCGCGTTGGGCCGCGCCGGTTTGCCTGCCCCGCGACCCCGCCTCGCCGCGGCACAGGGTGTTCTTTCGCGGGAGGACCCGTTTTACGACGCTTTCGTCCACGAGCACCCAGTCCCCGGTGACCGGGTAGTCCAGCTGCCTGTCGTGGCGCGTCTTTCCCGAAGGGGTGCAGAGCCATTCGGCTCGTCCATTGCCGACCAGGAACTGGTCCCGCTGCGCGCTGAGGACCCTGGCCGCTTGGTTCAGGTCGAGCTCCCGGCTTGCGGCCAGGCGTTCGAGATGATCGTTCCAGCCGAGTTGGCGAAGCCGGTTCGCCAGTTCATGTAGGCTTGCTGAAGATGCCTGTGTGTTCATGTCGATCCCATTGCTGTTGCATCGAAGACGCGCTTCGATCGTGTTCGATCACGGCCAGCCGAAACAGCGGCTGGCGGCCGAGGGGAACGGAATGGGAATATGGAACAAGGGCGCGCCAAGAGACCTGTTTCCGATGAAACAAGTCCGGGCTGGTTGCATGCAACCACATGGGTGCCGCGCACAAGCGCGGCGCAAAGGCGGCGTGGACCTGCGGAGTGCCCTTAATCCATATTCCGGGCGGCAAGATCCATGAACTGGAGAAGCATCCAAACTCCTTGGTGAATGGCGGCGCAATGCTTATGGAAACCGTCACGCGTGTCAAGGTGCGGGGTGGCCTTTCGCGCATGGTGTTGCGCGGCGGTCTTGAGGTGCTCGTGGGCTTTTATTGTCGTGGCGCAAAACCAACGGTGCCCTCCCTCCCCACCCGCCGCGATTCCTCGCGGGTAGGGCTTTGGTTTGTCGGGAATGATGGGGGAGGTGGCGCGGTCGCGCCCCATGCGGATACGGGGGGCTTCGCTTTTTTGATTACCATCACAGCCGCTACGCCCCCCGTACCCGCATGGGGCGCTGGGACGTTGCGGTGGTGCAGTCCTTCGATGATTTTGCCACTCGTGTCGCGGCACAGGTGATGCCGCCCCGTCGCACGAGCCCGGCTTCGCTTCGCTGATTTCCATCACAGCCGCTGCGCCGGGCAGCGCGCCGGGGCTTGGGGAGTCCTATAGGCCGGGACGCAAACAGTGCTGCCTCCCGGGACCGGGAGTCACGGCACTATTGATACGAAAATTTGTGACCATGTGCCGTGGCGTCGGGCAAGGCCCAATGATCCTGCCCCTCATCCGCTCCACGGCCAAACTCGTCAGCCGACATCAACGGCGCACATCCATACCCACCCCGAAAATCGGGACCGTAAGGCGAATTCCCGGGCGTACCGTGTAGCCCGAGGAATTACGCAGGGACCGCCTGCGCCCTAGTAGTCATGACTTTGTGGCCATTCTCCTCCGGCTACGCGACTGTCGGACGCACACGCCCACCCGGCCCATCGGGGCAGTTGGGGGCGACGCGGGGCGTACCGTGTAGCCCCGCCAAAGCCCCCGCCCCGCCGACACGCGCGGCATGCCGGGAGGGCAAACCTTGGCACAGCCTCCGCCCTCCCTTGGTCCGCCAATGCCTTCGCCTAACAAAGGGGGCAGGGGAGTCCAGAGGGGCCTGGGGGCTCGCCCCCGGCCCCTTTGGGTCCGCCGCAGGCTGTGCTGAGATGGTTATCACCTGACAGTAGGCCATGAAATGAGCGTGGTCATGCCGCCCTTGGTTGGGGTACGGCTGGAGTTACGAAACTTCACCGAAACCTCGACCAGGAGAACGTCATGACCACGAGGAAGAAGGTAGCACGAAGGAAGCTGAGTTTGCTAGAGCTTGCGACCGAACTGGGCAATGTGAGCCGAGCCTGCCAGGTGATGGGCTATTCGCGGCAACAGTTCTACGAGATCAGACGCAACTTCCAGACGCACGGGTCGCAGGGGCTGCTGGACCGGCTGCCCGGCCCCAGGGGCCCGCATCCCAACCGTGTGGGCGACGAGGCGGAAGCGGCGATCATGGCCTACAGCCTGGAGTTTCCCACGCACGGGGCCGTGCGGGTTGCGCAGCAGCTCGTGCTTCGCGGGGTGCAGGTCAGTTCGGGCGGCGTCCGGGGCGTCTGGAGCCGCCACAGCCTGCTCACGCGCCATGAACGGCTTTTGCGGCTGGAGCAGTCGGTGCGCGGCCGGGCCGTCAAGCTCAGTGACGAACAGATCCGGGCCCTGGAGCGCTTCAGTCCGGAATTCCGTGACCGGCACATCGAGACGCGCCACACGGGCGACCTGGTGGCCGTGGACACGTTCTTCGTGGGCACGCTCAA
>NZ_JBTVWW010000198.1:0-238 GCF_054819825.1 Desulfocurvus sp. DL1XJH-121 | reverse complement strand
GCCAGCTGGGGCAGAAAAGGGCTGAAGATTCTGCGGGTCAAAAATGGGGTGCTCTAAAGTCATGATGCTTCAACTTTATCCTGAAGATATTGCGAAAAAAGGTGTCATAGTTCACAAAGAAGATGGTAGGATTTGGCTAACCTCATCGAAAGGAGAGCTCGTATGACGTGGACGTTGTCAGCTCTAGCTGGTTGTAGCATCGTCGGAATGATTGTGGTGGCTCTCTTGTGTGTCCTCA
>NZ_JBTVWW010000197.1:0-239 GCF_054819825.1 Desulfocurvus sp. DL1XJH-121 | reverse complement strand
GCGCAAGCGTGTCTGCTACCCTGGCGCGTCGCGTCTCTGCCAGTCCACCTCCTGCCTCGCTGGCGGTGGCAGCGGCGGTGGCGGTGCAGGACGGATTGGGAGAAGGTTTCGTCGAAGTTGTTGAACAAGGCGCCAGTAGTTTTGGCAGGACGAGCGGGAAGAGGAGGTTCATGACGGGAAAGGGAGATAAGGGTGAGGAATAGGACGGGGAGGAGGAGGCAGGGCTCGGGCCCACCACC
>NZ_JBTVWW010000196.1:0-239 GCF_054819825.1 Desulfocurvus sp. DL1XJH-121 | reverse complement strand
CCTGGCGCCAAGACGTCGGCGCTGACGAGTTCCACGGATGTGCCGTCGGCGTTGCGCCTGGCGAAATGCAGGGCCACGTCGGAGTCGTCTACGGCGACCACGGTGCCCATCGGCCAATGATGCGCCAACGCGACGGCCAGCGCGCCAGAGCCCGTGCACAGGTCGACGATCAGCGGTTCCGTCGGCAATGCGGCCGATCCCAGCGATGTCATCGCCCAGTCCAGGATCGCTTCGGTCTC
>NZ_JBTVWW010000195.1:0-239 GCF_054819825.1 Desulfocurvus sp. DL1XJH-121 | reverse complement strand
AGCGCTTCTTTTAATCGACCAAGAAGATATTAACAAATTTTCAATGCGTAAATTAGGCAGCAAAATGAATGTTTCACCCACAGCGGTTTATCGCTATTTTCCAAATCAAGGGGCACTTTTTGATGGGATTGTAGAATTAGTCTGGCAAAAGGCTGCTGATATCGCCATTGACCCCTCCGCTAATTGGCAAAAGCAATTATTTAAAGTAATGTCACAACTGCGCAGCGTTTTACTAGAAC
>NZ_JBTVWW010000194.1:0-239 GCF_054819825.1 Desulfocurvus sp. DL1XJH-121 | reverse complement strand
CCTGCCAGTTATTGGAGATCCGAGTGCTCGATCATTTGGTGATCGGTCGGGGTGAATGCGTCTCTTTTGCCGAGCGCGGATGGCTTTAAGCGATTTTTTCGCGATCCTTGTGGGATCTTTAGCTGTTCGGGACTTGAGCACTTACGCTTCAGAGCGTATACTACGCCACCTTTGAGAATCTTGGGTTTGGCGCAAGAGCCTATCTCAGCAGGTTTCTGACCTGATGTGTGGTTTCTACC
>NZ_JBTVWW010000193.1:0-239 GCF_054819825.1 Desulfocurvus sp. DL1XJH-121 | reverse complement strand
GGCAGCTGCACGTTCTCCAGCGCGTTCAGCGTCGGCACCAGCATGAACGACTGAAACACGAAGCCGACGTCCCTGGCGCGCAGCGCGGCGCGCCCCTCTTCGTCCAGCGCGGTCAGCGACTCGCCGAGCAAACGCACCTCGCCTTCGCTGCCGTCATCCAGCCCGGCCAAAATGCCCAGCAAGGTCGATTTCCCCGATCCGGATTCGCCGATCAAGGCGATCGTCTGCGCGGGTTTGAC
>NZ_JBTVWW010000192.1:0-240 GCF_054819825.1 Desulfocurvus sp. DL1XJH-121 | reverse complement strand
AAGCACCGCTCAAGCATATTGAGCGGTGCTTTTTTTATTCTCAAGAGGAAGTCATGTCTCTCTCAAGCGGGCGAAGCTCGCTGCCTTCCTCACGCTGAATGCGCACCAATTTCCGTAGAAACAAACAAATAGCCGCAATATCGCCAGCGAGACACTCCTGTTCCGCCGCAAAATAAGAATACTCTTAATTAAAGGCCCGCCTTATTCTGATGACTGGGTTTTGTGCTAGACACTATGCAC
>NZ_JBTVWW010000191.1:0-240 GCF_054819825.1 Desulfocurvus sp. DL1XJH-121 | reverse complement strand
AAGGCGAGCCGCACCTCGATATTCATCCCGATGATGCTGCCGCACGCGGTATCGCCGCCGGCGACATGGTGCGCATCTTCAATGACCGTGGCAGCTTTGTTGCCAAGGCCAGGGTCACGGACAAGGCGCGACGGGGCCTGGTGGTGGGCTTGTCCGTGTGGTGGAAGAAACTCGCCAGCGATGGCAAGAACGCCAATGAAGTGACCAGCCAGCGCCTGACGGACATGGGCCGCGCACCCA
>NZ_JBTVWW010000190.1:0-240 GCF_054819825.1 Desulfocurvus sp. DL1XJH-121 | reverse complement strand
AACGCCATGATAAAGGCCGCCGCTCCAGCCAAGGTGCTCAACAGGCACAACCCGGTCATGGCAATCTGGGAATATGATATGCTGGCGACGACAAAGCCCAGCAGCATCCCGCTGTTGTTGGCCATCACCAAAACGCCCATGTTTTCTACCTTGCTCGCATCAGAATGCATTTTTAAAAAGAACATCATGAATGAGAGCCAGGTTGCACTTGCAATGCCGGAAATAACGTTGCCAATCAAG
>NZ_JBTVWW010000189.1:0-240 GCF_054819825.1 Desulfocurvus sp. DL1XJH-121 | reverse complement strand
AACGATCCTCAAGCCGGGACCGAGCCGGCAACCACCGCCGGTGACGCGTCGCCAGTGGGGTGGCCGTGCAGCAAGGCTGACGCGGCCTGGTCGGCGAGCCAGGTGGTGGCGTCGGGCCAGTCCCAGCCGAGTGCGCGGGCCGTGGACCAGGCGGAGAAGCCGAAGTAGAACCAGAGGATCTGCTCGGTTCGGGCCGGGGCGAGGGTCACGGCGCCGAGTCCGACGAGGTGGTCGGCGACG
>NZ_JBTVWW010000001.1:0-327428 GCF_054819825.1 Desulfocurvus sp. DL1XJH-121 | reverse complement strand
CCAGCCGTACCCCAACCAAGGGCGGCATGACCACGCTCATTTCATGGCCTACTGTCAGGTGATAACCATCTCAGCACTGCTAATGCTTATGGGGAGGCGTGCCCATCGTCGATAAAATGCGCCAAAGATTAGGTGTGATGCCCCTGTCAACATTACGCCAGCCACTGTCGTGGTCGGTTCAGACCGAAAATCCCTTGCCTTTGGGGCCGCAGGACTTACCTTCTTCGGGTTGTCTTTTTTCCCCTGCCGCGCCCTGGACCGTGGGCGCAGGAGCGCATCACAGACCAACGGGAGAATCGGAGTGACGGAACATGTTTCGCAAATACATCGTGTTGATGACCTTATGGATGCTGGCCATGACCGCCGTTGCTGAGGCCGCGCCCGGCGCATCCGCGCCCGCGGGCCCGGTGCTGACCAAGCTGGAGAACGGGCTCACCGTGCTGGTGCAGCCCGACGACCGCTTCCCGGTGGTGGCGCTGCGGCTCTACGTGCGCGCCGGGGCGGCCTACGAGACCCCGAAGCAGGCGGGCATCAGCCATCTCTTGGAGCACATGGTCTTCAAGGGCACGGGCCGCCGGGCCCCGGGCGAGGTGGCCAAGACCATCGAGGGCGCGGGGGGCTATCTCAACGCGGCCACGAGCTTCGACTACACCGTGTACACCATCGACCTGCCCGCCGAGCGCTGGACCCTGGGCCTGGCCGTGCTCCAGGACATGATCTTCAACACCGCCCTGGACCCCCAGGAGCTGGAGCGGGAGAAGAAGGTCGTGCTGGCCGAGCTGGAGCGCGGGGAGGACAACCCCTCGGCCCGCCGCTTCAAGACCATGCAGCCGCTGATCTGGAAGGGCACGCCCTACGAGCGGCCCGTCATCGGCTACCGCGAGACCGTGCAGGGCTTCACCCGCGACGACATCCTGGCCTACATCCACGAGTTCTATCAGCCCCAGTCCATGCTGGCCGTGGTGGTGGGCAAGGTGGACCCGGACCAGGCCGTGGCCCAGGTGAAGGAGTATTTCGGGGACCTCAAGAACCACGGCCAGGTCACGCCCCGGCCCGCGCTGCCCGTGCCGGGCTTCGACGCGCCGCGAGTGCACGTGGAGGCCGGCCCCTGGAACAAGGCCTACGTGGCCGCCGCCTTCCCCCTGCCGGGCCTGCATTCAGCCGAGGTCCCGGGCCTGGACCTCCTGGCGCACCTTCTGGGCGGGGACGACACCTCGCTCCTCTACCGCAAGTTCAAGTACGACCTGGGGCTGGTGGACGACATCTCGTCCTACGCCATGACCCTGGACCAGGTGGGCGTGCTCTACATCAGCGCCACCCTGGACGGGGACAAGCTGCCCGAGTTCTGGAAGGCCCTGAACGGCGAGCTGGCCGCGTTCGACGCCGCGAAGTTCACGGACCAGGAGCTGTTCCGCGCACGGCTGAACCTGGAGGACTCGCTGCGGTCCTCCAAGGAGACCATCGGCGGCCTGGCCTCCAAGGTCGGGTATTTCCAGTTCTTCGAGAACGGCATGCAGGCCGAGGACAACTACCTCTACGCCCTGGGCGCTGTGGATCGCGATGAGCTCAACTCCCTGGCCCGCGCCTATCTCTCGGCCGACGCCCTGGCCGTGAGCGCCCTGGTGCCCGAGGGCGGCGACGCGGGGGGCCTGGAAAAGACGCTCGCGAGCGGCGTGCGCGAGGCCTGGGGTCCGTCCGGGGCCAAGACCGGCGCGGGCCTGGCCGCCGGGGCGCGCGGCAAGGCCGAGACCGTGGACCTGGGCGGCGGGCACACCCTGGTGCTCCTGCCCGACGGGACCCTGCCCTACACCTCCATGACCATGGCCTTCACGGGCGGCGATTCCCTGCTCTTCCCGGACGAGCAGGGCCTGGCCGAGCTCACGGCCCGCTCCCTGACGCGCGGGTCCGGGAACCTGGGCGCAACCCAGTACGAGGACTATCTCTCCGACCGGGCCGCCTCCCTGTCCGCCTCGGCCAGCCGCGACATGTTCGTGGTGGGCGCGCGTTATCCCTCGCGCTTCTCAGGGGACCTGCTGTCCCTGTTCAAGACCACGCTCAAGGCCCCGGTTTTCGCCCCGGGCGAGGTGCAGCGGGCCAAGGACGAGCTGGCCGCCTCCATCCATAGCCGCGAGGACCAGCCCACGGGCCTGGCATTCCGGCATCTCTTCCCCATGCTCTATGCCGACGGCGGGTATTCCTACCTGCACATGGGCCGCGTGGAGGACGTCACGTCCTTCACCCCGGAGCAGGTCCGCGAATTCTGGGAGCGCCAGATCCGCCAGCCCTGGGTCCTGGCCGTGTGCGGCGACTTCGACCGCGAGGCCGTGACCGCCCTGGCCGGGGAGCTGGCCGCCGGGCAGCCCGCCGAGCCCTTCAGCTTCGCCAGGCCGTCCTGGGGCGAGGAGTTCGTGAAGAACCTCCAGATGCCCGACCGCAACCAGTCGCACATCGTGGTGGCCTTCCCGGTGCCCGGGTCGCGGGACGAGGATTCCGTGGGCCTGGACCTCCTGCGCCAGGCCCTGGCCGGGCAGGGCGGCAAGCTGTTCCTGGAGATGCGCGACAAAGAGGGCCTGGGCTACACCGTGACGGCCTTCCTTTGGCAGGCCCCGGAGACCGGGTTCCTGGCCTTCTACATCGGCACCTATCCGGACAAGACGGAGCAGGCCATCGCGGGCTTCAAGAAGGCCGTGGCCGACCTGCACGCCGAGCCCCTGTCCGAGGAGGCCGTGGACCGGGCCAAGAACCTGGTGGAGGGCGACTACTACCGCGACCACCAGAGCCTGTCCTCGCGTTCCGGCGAGGCCGCCGGGCTGTTGGTGCGCGGCTTCGATCTGGACCGCAACCGCGAGGACATCGAGCGGGCCAAGGCCCTCACGGCGGGGGACCTGCAGGCCCTGGCCGCCAGGTATCTGGTCTGGGACAAGGCCTACACCCTCACCGTGACCCCCTAGCCCGGTTTGGGGCGGCGACGAAAAGCGAGGCCCCCGCGCGCAGGCGCGGGGGCTTTTTTGTGGAGTGGGAGAGACGGCGGCGCGGGCCGTTCAGGCGTTCCTGCGGCGGTTGGGCCGCACCGAGGAGAACCCGGCCAGGGAGCCGTTCATGCGTGTGTGCGGCCGCACCAGATGATACAGGACCAGGGCCGCCATGGCGCCCAGGGTGTCCATGAGCATGTCCTTCTGGGCGTCCCAGACGTCGCCCTGGCTGCCCAGGAATTCCACGCCCGCGTTGCCGCCCTTAAGCACCGCGTACCACCATTCGATGATCTCGTAGCCCGCGGCCACGGACATGATGGCGAACAGGGCGAAGAGGGTGGCCGTCACCGGGCCGCAGAAGCGCCTGCGCAGCAGAAATTCGGCCAGGGGGAAGGCGTAGAAGCCCACGGAGAAATGGCCCACGCGGTCGAACTGGTTGCGCTCGAATCCGAACAGGTCGCTGAACCAGGCGAAAGGCACGTGGGCGAAGGTGTAGTGCCCGCCCATGGTGTGCCAGAACAGCCACACGGCCATGAGGACGTAGGACAGGTTGGAGAAGCGGAACTTGCGCCAGGTCAGCGCCAGCAGCGCGGCCACGGCGGCCACGGGGATGTTCTCGGCCCACCACACGGCGCGGTCCGCCGGGGCCACGGCCAGCACGGCCCAATAGACGAGGAACAGCGCGCCCAGGGCGTGGGGCAGGTGTTGGGACAGGATTTCCGGGGAAAAGCGTTTCATACCCGCCCATGGTACGGCCACCGGGGCGGTGAACGCAACCCCGGGCCCGAAGCCCCGGATTACCGGGGCTGATCCGCATCGCCCGGGGCTACAGGTAGCCCGCCAGCCCCATGCCCGAGGTCATGCTCTGGTTTTCCATGTCCATGAGGAAGACCAGGCTCATGCTCTGCAGGCTCTTGTACTGGTCCTGGTAGGCGGACATCGCCTTGTTCAGGCTCTGGTACCGGGTGTTGCCCTTGACGTTGCCCAGGAGCTCGGCCTGCTCCGCGATGGTCTCGTAGGCGGCCTTGAGGGTCTTGTCGGAATTGAGGATCTCCTCGATGGCCTCCTTGTCCGGGTGCTCGCCGTCCACCACGATGTTGCCCTCGTCGTCGGTGGTCAGCAGGAAGGACTGCGTGATGTCCACGCCCTGTTCGCCCAGGCGGTCGGTGAGGGCGTCCACGAATCCGGCCTGCAATTTCTGCAGGTCTTCGGTCATGTCCGCCACGATGTCGCCGCTGCCCGATTCCTGGACCAGGCGCGCGAGCTTGTCCGAGAGGGACGAGAGGCTCACGGAGTCGATCCACTTGTTCGAGGCCTGGGAGGCGGATTCCTTCCATTCGGTTTCCTTGGAATCCGTTTTCACGGCCAGGACGTCCAGGTTCGTATTGTATCCGATGCTTGTGATGCTCATTGCAAGGCTCCCCCGAGCCGGAAAGGATTTCCGGGTTTGCAAGTTCGGGAGAAATCCATGCAAATGGCGAGCCTAGACGGAATCTCTCGGACGGGTGGGCGCGAATCCGGGGGGCGGGGCCGGAAGCCAGCCCAGGTGCAGCACGGCCCACAGGCCCACGAGGATGGCCTCGGCCGCGTCGTGGCGCAGGGAGGTGGGCCTGGGGGCCCCGGACCAGGCGATGACACGCCGGGCCGCGCCGTCCGCGAAATGCTTGGCGCGCGCGCCCGAGGTCTGCTCCCGGGGCGGGAGCAGGGCCTCGCGCCAGGCCCCGGCGTGGATGGCCAGCACGGTGAGGCCGCGCCGCTCGCCTTCGCGGGCCCAGATGTCGGCCAAGTCCCCGCCGCCTTCCAGCACCAGGGCCTCCAGTTGGGGCAGGCCGTGCAGCACCCCATGGGCCGCGCGCTTCAGGCGCGCGGGGGAGCCGTAGTTCTGCGAACGGTACCAGACCAGCCGCCCGTCGCGGCCGTACAGGGCCAGGCCCGTGCGCAGGCCCAGGTCCACGGCCAGGAGGCTCATGGCGCGTGGTTCCTGTGGGCGAAAAGGGACATGGGGGGGTCCTTGCCGGGGGTTACGTATGCAGCCAGCAGCGCACGGCCCGCGAGCCCTGCTCCACAAAGGGCGGGGCCTGTTCCCGGCAGCGGGGCATGACCCGGGCGCAGCGGGGGTGGAAGGGGCAGCCCCGCGGCAGGTTCGCGAGGCCGGGCACCATGCCGGGGATCGGGGACAGCTCGTGGCCCTTGTCCCCCAGGCGGGGGATGGAGCGCATCAGGCCCTGGGTGTAGGGATGCAGGGGGTCCTTGAACAGGTCGCGCACCAGGGCGCGCTCCACGATGCGGCCCGCGTACATCACGGCCACGCGCGAGCAGGACTGGGCCACGATGCCCAGGTCGTGGGTGATGAGCATGATGGCCGCGTCCTTGTCCCGGGTCAGGCCGAGCATGAGCTCCAGGATCTGGGCCTGGATGGTCACGTCCAGGGCGGTGGTGGGCTCGTCGGCCAGTACCAGCTCCGGGTCGCAGGCCAGGGCCATGGCGATGACCACGCGCTGGCGCATGCCCCCGCTCATCTCGTGGGGGTAGCCGTCGGCGCGCTCGGCCGGGTTGGGGATGCCCACCAGGCGCAGCATCTCCACGGCGGCCTCGGCGGCCTCGGCCGGGCCCAGGCCCCGGTGCAGGCGCACGGCCTCGGCGATCTGCTCCCCGACCTTGAACACCGGGTTCAGGGAGGTCATGGGCTCCTGGAAGATCATGGAGATGCGGTTGCCGCGCACGGCGCGCATCTCGCGCTCGCTGAGGGCCAGGAGATTCCGGCCGTCGAAGAACACCTGCCCGCCCGTGATCCGCCCCGGCGGGTCGGGCACCAGGCGCAGCACGGACAGGGCCAGCATGGTCTTGCCGCAGCCCGACTCGCCCACCACGGCCAGGGTCTCGCCGCGCGCCACGTCCAGGGTCACCCCGTCCACGGCGCGGGCCTGGCCGCCGGAGCCGAAGAAGCTGGTCTCAAGGCCGCGTATGTCGAGAAGGGGCTGCACCGCGCCGTTGCCTCGCCTGGGGAATTGTGGGACAGTTATTCTGGGCCGGGGCCCATACTGTGCCGCGGCCAGGGGGGTTGTCAATGAATCGCCGGGAACTGTTGCTGCAGGTCGCCTCGTGCGGCCTGGATTGTGGACGTTGCCTGAACAATCCGGGCAGCCCTGTGGCGCGCCACGCCAGGTCTCTGCGCGCGGCCTTGGGCCGGTTCGGGGAGATGGCCCGGGGCTTCGCGGACATGGATTCCGTGTTCGCCGGATACCCGGATTTCGAGCGGGTGCTGGAGCGCCTCTGTTCCGGCGGCTGCTCGGGCTGCCGGGCGGGCAGCGGCCTGCTGCCCCAGTGCGCGGTCAGGGACTGCGTGCGCGGGCGCGGCCTGGACTTCTGCCACGAATGCCCGGAATTCCCCTGCGATGAAACGGGTCTGCCGCCCTCGCTCCTGGGCCTGTGGCGGACCAACAACCAGCGCCTGCGCGAGGTGGGTTTCACTGCCTACCTCGGCGAACTGCGGGCCAAACCAAGGTACTGAACGCTTTGAACGAAACGAGAATTGCCATAATCGGCGGCGGCCTGGCCGGGTGCGAGTGCGCTTGGGCCCTGGCCCGCCACGGCCTAAGCAGCGTGGTCTTCGAGATGAAGCCCGGGCGGTTTTCCCCGGCGCACGTCAGCGAGGGGCTGGGGGAGCTGGTCTGCTCCAACTCCCTGCGCTCCGACGAGCCGGAAACGGCCGTGGGCCAGCTCAAGCGCGAGATGCGCGCGGCCGGGAGCCTGGTTATGGAGGCGGCCGAGGCCACGCGCGTGCCCGCGGGCAAGGCCTTGGCCGTGGACCGGGACCGGTTCTCCGCCCACATCACCGCCGCCCTGGAGGGCAGCGGCCATATCCAGGTGGAGCGGCGCGAGATCGCCTCCCTGGACGACCCGGCCCTGGCCGGGTTCGAGGCCGTGGTGGTGGCGGCCGGGCCCCTGGCCACGGACGAGCTGGCCGCGGACCTGGCCCGGGCCGTGGGCGACGAACGTCTGTATTTCTACGACGCCATCGCGCCCATCGTGGCCGCGGACTCCGTGGATATGGACGTCTGCTTCTGGGCCTCGCGCTACAAGCCCGAGGAAAAGGACTACCTCAACTGCCCCATGACCGAGGCGCAGTACCAGGCCTTTTTCCAGGCCCTCATGGCGGCGGACAAGGTCCGGCCCCACGGGTTCGAGACCGAGATCCACTTCGAGGGCTGCCTGCCCATCGAGGCCATGGCCGAGCGCGGGGAGAAGACCCTGACCTTCGGGCCGCTGAAGCCCGTGGGCCTGGAAGACCCGCGTACCGGGAAGATGGCCCACGCCGTGGTCCAGCTCAGGCCCGAGAACCGCGAGAAGACGCGCCTGAACATGGTGGGCTTCCAGACCAAGCTGACCTACCCCGAGCAGGAGCGGGTCTTTCGCCTGATTCCGGGCCTGGAGCACGCCGAGTTCGAGCGCCTGGGCAGCATCCACCGCAACACCTACGTGGACGCGCCCCGGGTGCTCACGCCCGAACTGGAGCTCAGGGCCCGGCCCGGGGTCTACCTGGCCGGGCAAATCACCGGGGTGGAGGGCTATGTGGAGAGCGCGGCCTGCGGGCTGTGGCTGGGGCTGCACCTGGCCGGCCGGCTCACGGGCCGCCCCGTGCCCCTGCCGCCCGAGGAGACTGCCCTGGGCGCGCTGCTGTCGCACCTGCGCACCGAGGCCAAGGATTTTCAGCCGTCCAACGTCCAGTTCGGCCTGATGCCGCCCCTGAACGTCCGCGCCGGCAAGCGCAGGCGCAAGGAATTGTATGCTGAGCGCGCCGAGGCGGCCTGGGGCCGCTGGCTGGCGGAGCGGGGCGAGGCCCTGGCGGCCGTCTGAGCGCGCATACCGTCAACGCGGGAGGAGCCATGGAAGACCGCATCATCGCATTGGAAGAGACCGTGGCCCTGCAGGGCAAGACCATCGACGACCTGTCCGACGTCATCGCCGAGCAGCAGCGCCAGATCGACAAGAACGAGCGCATGCTGCGGGCCGTGGCCACCAAGTTGAGCTCCTTTGCGGAGACCGGGTCGACCCTGGATCAGCCGCCGGACGAGGCCCCGCCGCACTATTAGCGGCTGTCCATAAACGCACGTCTGCTGCGTTGCTGCGGAAAATGCAAACCCTCGCGTACGGGGAGTACGCGTCGGTCTTGCATTTCCCTTGCGCCTTGCATCCGCACATTTCTGAACAGCCGCACGAGGCTGCAGGGTGCGGGGTCGGGAAGGGCGCCTAGATTTGGTCTAGGGCTTCGGAGGAGAAGCCGAGGAGCCGGGCCGCTCGCCCGGCCTCGGGGTCCTGGGGCAGGAGCGTCCAGGCGCGGTTCTGCACGGCCCACCAGTCCAGGTCCGGGCAGAGGTCCCTGGCGCGGGCGATCATGGCTTCCAGGGCGTCCCAGTCCGGCGTGGGCGCGGCCAGGATGTCCAGGGCCCGGGCCGCGACGCGCGCGGCGAGCCCGGCGCAGGCCCCGTGGGCGGCGGCGTGCCGCCTGAGAAAGGCCTCCAGCAGTTCCCCGTGGGCCTGGCCGCTGATCCACATCCAGGCCAGGGCCGGGCCGAATCGGGCCCAGCGCTCCGCCTGGTTCTGGTCCTCCTGGGCCTGGGCGCGATCCAGGAACAGGTCCGCGCCCGTCTGCATGGCCAGGAGGTCCCGTTCCCAGGCCTCGGCCTCGGCCGCTTCGGCCCAGGCCAGGGCCACGGCCTGGCGCTTGCCCCAGGCCAGGTCCTCCGCGTCCAGCCAGTCCCCGTCCCCGTCGCAACGGAATTTCCCGCCCAGCACGCTGGTGCCCGAGGCGGGCTTCCACTGGAAGTCCGTTTGGGCGCCCGCCGGGTGCGCGGCGTCGCGGATAACGGCCTTGCCCGTGGCCGTGTGCCCCTCGTCCGGAGGGCCGAATTCCAGGTCCACGGACACCCCGGGCCAGGCCACGGAGGCGGGGTCGCTCTGGAGCTTGCCCCGGTTGCGGGCCCAAACCATGAGCAGGGCCTGGGCCGTGAGGCTGGCCCGGGTCTCGCGCCGGGCCAGGACCTGGGCGCGGAACAGCTCGTCCCCGGCCAGGCCGCCGGGGTTGCGGCGCGTGGCGTTGGAGCGGGCCCCGGCCAGATCGCGGGCGAAGCGCTCCTGCAGGGGAGGCGCGCCCGTCTCCACGGCCAGGTCCATGGCCCGCAGGGCGTTGGCCATGGCGTTCAGGGGCTCGATGCGGTCCAGGTCGTCGAAGAACCAGGCGCAGGAGGCGAAGGAGGCCTGCCCCAGGCGCTGCATCTCCAACAGCGCCCGGGCCGTGTCCCGGGCGGTTTCGTCCAGCCCGGGCTTGAATTCCCGGGCCTCGAATTCCTCGCGCGGGGTCCCGGCCAGGACCGCGCCGTAGGCCGTCAGCGCGGCCTCGGGGTCCCGGAACAGGGCCGGAGCCGCCTCGTCCCAGTGCGCGTCCAGGGCGTCCTTCACTGTGCGCAGGGCCGTGCGCAGGGGCGCGCGCCAGGCCTGGTTCCAGCCCGGGCGGCCCTCGGTGCAGCAGCCGCAGTCCGCTCGCCAGCGCTCCACCCCGTGCACGCAGCTCCAGGAGGAGTTCTCATGTACGCGCACCCGCCATTGGGGCGGGTCCGCCGCCAAGTGCGCCGCGTAGTTGGTCAGGGCGAGGTCCGGGTCGCGCCGGGCCTGGTCCAGCACGTAGGCCAGGGCCATTTCGCCGAATTTGAAGTGGTGGCCGTAGGTCTCGCCGTCCGTGGCCAGGGACAGGAGCCCCTCGCCCAGGGCCGAGCGCACCCGCGCCCAGAACGCGCCGCCGTCGTCGAGCAGGCGCTCGAAGGCCACGGCCTGGGACAGGCCCCCGTCGTAGAAGAACACGGCCAGGGAGCGGCCCGAGGGCAATTCCACGAGATACGGCCGCCGCGTGTCCAGGGATCCCTCGTCCACGTTCCGCCAGGCCCCGTCCGGCCCGGCCACGGCCTGGGCCTGGCGCGGGGCCAGCACGGTGTAGGCCAGGCCCGCCTCGGCCAGGACCTCCAGGGTGGCCGTGTCCACGGCGGTCTCGGCCAGCCAGATGCCGTCGGCGGCCCGGCCGTAGCGGGCCTCGAAATCCTGCAGGGCCCAGATGGTCTCCAGGCGTTTCTCGCGCCCCGTGGCCAGGGGCATGATCACGTGGTGGCGCACCTGGGCCATGGCGTTGCCGAAGCCCAGGCGTTCCCGCGAGGCGCGGTCGCCCTCCAGCACCCGGGCGTAGACCTCCGGGGCCCGGCGCTGCATCCAGGAGAGCAGGGTGGGCCCGAAGTTGAAGCTGATCCACTCGTAGGCGTTGACGATGCCGCGCACGGCCCCGGCCTCGTCCAGGAGCCGGGCGAAGCCCAGGGGCGCGTAGCTCTCGCGGCAAATGCGCTCGTTCCAGTTCAGGCCCGGGGCGGCGCTGCCCTCGGGCAGCACCTCGCCCAGCCAGGGGTCCTCGCGCGGGGGCTGGTAGAAATGGCCGTGGATGCAGAGGCTCATGGGCATGGCGGCGTCCTGGGGCTGCGGTGGCGGGCGGGATTGCCGATCATTGGCAAGTCTCGCTCCATCGGTGCGTCAAGTCAACACGCCGCAGGCCGTCCCAAACGTGCAATCTGCTTCGTTGCTGCGGACAATTCAAACCCTCGCGTACGGGGAGTACGCGTCGGTCTTGAATTGTCCTTGCGCCTCGCATCTCACACCTTTGGAACGGCCTGCGGAAGAGGTTTTCATGCTTTTCAACGCGTTGCCCAGGCGTGTCCGCTACCGTCCTCTTGACGCGCGGGGCACCATGCTGTAGCGGCTGACGGACCGGAATCCGCATCCCCCCGCGCGGCGGGCGGGGCGGTCCGCAAAACCCGAACCCCTGCCACGAGGTGCCCCATGGCCGAGGATGAACGCCAGGAATTGATGGACCTGTCCGACGAGGAACTCTTGGACGTGTTCGAAGGCGGGCTGTTCGAGCTCGTCAGCGAGGGCCAGAAGCTGCCCGAACTCATGGAGATGACCCTGGCCCTGGGCCTGCGCGCCTTCGTGCGCGACAAGCTGGCCGGGCGCGGCCGCGAGGAACTGGTGGACCTGTTCCTGGACAGCGAGGCCTGCGTGGTGGAGCTGGTGGACTACGCCGCCGAAAAGGGACTCCTGGACGACGAATAGCCGTCGGCATTTTTGCGTAAAAAAGGCCCGCTCCGGATGCGTCCGGGGCGGGCCTTTGCGTTGTCTCGGGGGCTGGCCTACTTGCCGCTTTTTCCGGCGGCCTTGGGCTTCTTGGAGGCCTTGGCGGGCTTGCTCGGGTCGGCGGCGGCCAGGGGCCAGATTTCGTCGATGTTCTCCACGGGCTTGACCTCGATGCGCCGGAGCAGGTCCTTGGGGATGTCCACGAGGTTGCGCTCGTTCTGCTTGGGGATCAGCACCCGGCGCATGTTGTGGGACACGGCGGCCAGGATCTTCTCCTTGATGCCGCCCACGGGCAGCACCCGGCCGCGCAGGGTGACCTCGCCGGTCATGCACACGTCCCCGGCCACCGGGCGCTCGGTGAGGGCCGAGACCAGGGCCGTGACCAGGGTCACGCCGGCGGACGGGCCGTCCTTGGGCGTGGCTCCGGCGGGCACGTGCACGTGGATGTCCAGCTTCTCGGTGAAGTCAGGGTCCAGGTTCAGGGCCTTGGCGCGGCTGCGCGCGAAGGACAGGGCGGCCTGGGCCGATTCCTTCATCACGTCGCCCAGCTGCCCGGTGAGGATCAGCTTGCCCTTGCCGGGCATGGTGCTGACCTCGATGTGCAGGATTTCGCCGCCGTACGGGGTCCAGGCCAGGCCCAGGGCCACGCCCGGGGTCAAATCCTTTTCCAGCTCCTCGTCGGTGTGGCGCGGCGGTCCGAGATGCTTTTCGATGAAGGGCGCGGTGACGCGGAAGGGCCCCGCCTCGCCCTGGGCCTTGCGCCGGGCCAGCTTGCGGCACAGCGATCCCACCTCGCGCTCCAGATTCCTGAGGCCCGCCTCGCGCGTGTACCCGTTGACCACCTTGGCCAGCATGATGTCCGAAAGCTGGACCTCGTCCTCCTTGAGCCCGTTTTCCTCGCACTGGCGCGGCAGGATGAAGCGCCGCGCGATCTTGACCTTCTCGTGCTCGGTGTAGCCCGGGATGCGGATGGTCTCCATGCGGTCCAAGAGCGGCGCGGGCACCGTGTCCAGGGTGTTGGCCGTGCAGATGAACATGACCTTGGAGAGGTCGAAGGGCACGTTGAGATAATGGTCCGTGAAGGACACGTTCTGCTCGGGGTCCAGGACCTCAAGGAGCGCCGAGGACGGGTCGCCCCGGAAGTCCGCGCCCAGCTTGTCCACCTCGTCGAGCATGAACACGGGGTTGCGCGTTCCCGTGAGCTTGATGCCCTGGACGATGCGCCCGGGCATGGCCCCGATGTAGGTCCTGCGGTGGCCGCGGATCTCGGCCTCGTCGCGCATGCCGCCCAGGGACATGCGGTGGAACTTGCGGCCCAGCGCCCGCGCTATGGAGCGGCCCAGGCTGGTCTTGCCCACGCCCGGAGGGCCCACGAAGCAGAGGATGGGCCCCTTCATCTTCGGATTCAGCTTGCGCACGGACAGGTATTCGAGGATCCGCTCCTTGACCTTCTCCAGGTCGTAGTGGTCCTCGTTGAGGATTTCCTCGGCCTTGAGGATGTCCAGGCGGTCGCGGGACTGCTTGCGCCAGGGCATCTCCGTGATCCAGTCCAGGTAGGTGCGGATCACCGTGGCCTCGGAGGAGTCCTGGTGCATGGAGGCCAGGCGCGACAGCTGCTTGTCCGCCTCCTTGCGCACCTCCTTGGGCGGGTTGGCCTTGTCCAGGGCCTCGCGGATGAGGTCCAGTTCCTCGTCCTCGTCCGCGCCCTCGCCCAGCTCGTGGCGGATGGCCTTCATCTGCTCGCGCAGGAAATAGTCCTTCTGGGCCCGGTCCATGCCCTCGCGGGCCACGGACTGGATGCGGGCCTGCATGGAGGCCACTTCGACCTCCTTGGCCAGCTGGGCGTTGACCAGGTCCAGGCGCTCCACCGGGTCGGTGCAGCCCAGGATGGCCTGGGCGTCGGCCACCTTCATGCGCAGGTTGGAGGCCACGAGGTCGGCCAGGCGGCCGGGCTCGTCCACGCTGGAGAGCACCCCAAGGATGTCCGGCGAGGAGATGCCGCGCAGGTTCATGATCTGCTCGCTCTGCTCCTTGGCCGCGCGCACCATGGCCTCCTGCTCGGAGGTCAGGTCCGTGACTTCGCGCTCGGGGATCACCTCCACGCGCGCCGCGTGGTAGGGGGTGTCCGAGGTGAACTCCTCCACCCGGGCCCGGGACAGGCCCTGGACCAGGATCTTCAGGCGGCCGTCGGGCATCTTCAGCATGCGCATGATCATGCACACGGTGCCCACCTGGTGCAGGTCGTCGTGCTCGGGCTCGTCCACCTTCTCGTCCTTCTGGGTCAGGATGAGGATGTAGCGGTTGCCCGACAGGGCCGCGTCCACCGCGGCCACGGATTTGTCGCGCCCCACGAACAGGGGCAGGATCATGTAGTTGAAGACCACGATGTCGCGTACCGGCAGCACCGGCATCACCTCGGGGATGTCGCGCTCGTGCGCGTCCTCGCCGGATTCGTCGGTGATGCCGCCGTCGCTGGCGTCGCCCAGCACGAGGATGGAGTCCATGGGGGTCAGGTCGTTTTTGTCGTCGCTCATGTGCGTTCCTTGCTATGGTCGTCCGGACGCCGCCGGCCTGCCCGCCTGTCCGGCGGGGCCGGGGCGTCCGGTGTCCGTATTGGTCCGTCGCGGTCCGTTTCAGGTCCCCGACTACGTCCTGATCTGAAATTCCGTGTGTTCCTTGTCGTAGTCGATCCACTTGCAGGCCACGTCCTGGACCTTGGACAGGGGCGAGCCCGCGATCAGCCTCTTCTTGAGCTCCAGCACGGCCGCCTCGTCGCCCTGGGCCAGCACTTCCACGGTGCCGTCGGCCAGGTTGCGCGCCCAGCCCTTGACGCCGAGGCTGCGGGCCTGGTCGGAAATCCAGGCCCTGAAGGCCACCATCTGGACGTTGCCGGTGACGACGCATTGCAGACTGCGAATCATGGCACTCTCCTCCCTTGGGGGTTGCGTCCGGGATCCTACCTTGCCAACAAGCCCTCGGCCTCGAAGCTGAGAAAGGCGTTCCCGGCCACGATGAGGTGGTCCAGGAGGCGTATCCCCAGGGTGTCCGCCGCCGCGACGACGCGCCGGGTCAGTTCCAGGTCGTCTCGGGACGGCCCCAGGCCGCCCCCGGGGTGGTTGTGCACCAGGATCAGGCCCGAGGCGTCGAAGGCCAGGGCCAGGGCCAGGACCTCCCTGATGTACACCGTCGCCTTGTCAACGGTGCCCTGGCTGACGCGCTCCCAGGCCAGGAGCCGGTTCTTGGCGTCCACCAGCGCGATCCAGAATTCCTCCTTGGTCATGGACCCCAGCCGGGCCATGGCCATCTGGGCCACGGCCTGGGGGTTGTCCAGGGTGCACCGCCTGCACAGCGGCGCCTCGGACAGCCGGGCCCAGGTCTCCTTCCAGAGCACCCAGAAGCTGGCCAGGGACGGGCCGAAGCCCTTGACATGGCGCAGGTCCTCGGGCCGGGCCGCGAACACCTCGCCCAGGGTGCCGAAGCGCTCCAGCAGGGCCTTGGCCAGGGGCTTGGTGTCCTGGCGGGCCAGCACGTAGCCGAGCAGCAGTTCCAGGACCTCGTAGTCCGCCAGGTCCCTGGGCGAGCGTTCCAGCCGCTTGCGCAGCCGCTGCCTGTGTCCCTGATAGTGCTTCTTACTGTCCATAATAGAACCGGATCACATCCTGGGCAAGGGGAAGTGGCGAAAATATGCAACCTATCCGCAGATAACTTGGAGTTGTATCCGCTTGCGGCCGCGCTGGCAACGCACGGGAGGGGCATATGCCCGCATAGGGGGCTTTTTCAGGCTTTTAGAAGGCTGAACAGGCCGCCCACGACCGCCTCGAAGGCCTGTTCCGGCGTCCGCTGTCCGGTCTTGACCCCGAATTCGGCCTCCAGCACCAGGTCCCAGATGCGGGCCAGGCGCGTGGGGCCCAGGCGTTTGGCCAGGCGGGTCTTGTCGTCCAGGTCCGAGCGGCGGACCCAGGCCGAGGGGGCTTCGCCCTGGGCCAGCTCCCAGAGGGTGCGGGCCTCGCGGGTGATGAGCGCCAGGAAGGCGAAGAAGATGCTGTCCGTGGAGGGCGCGAGCCGGTTGTCGAAGACCTTTTTCCAGACCTTCTCCGGGGAGCGGCCGTCCAGGATGGAGGCGATGAAGGCGAAGACGTCCATGTCCGCCTGGTGGGAGACCAGGGCGACGTGCTCGGGTTTGACCTCGCGGGTTTCCCCGCCGGCCAGCAGGATCTTGTGCAGCTCGTTGCCCGCGCCCACCGCGTCCTGGGGCAGGGCGTCGGCCAGGGCCCGGGCCGTGGCCGGGGGAATGGCCAGCTCGTGGCGGGCGGCGAAGTCCTTGATGAAGCGGCCCATGGTGGCCGGGGTCAGCCCCGGGCTGGTCCAGACCCAGCCGCGCTTTTCGGCCACGGGCCAGTATTTCTGCTTGGCCAGCACGGCCGGGGGCTTCATCTGGCCCTTCTTGTCCGGCCCGGATTCCAGGCAGAACACGGGCCAGATCTGGGCGTTGAAGCTGGACAGGGCCGAGGTCAGCTTGTCCCAGCCCTCCTTCAACAGGGCGTTGGCCCGGCGCACCACCACCAGGCGCGGGGTGCCCATGAGATCGGGGATGGTCAGGTCCTGCCAGAAGGCGTCGGAGAGGTCCTCGTCCGCCCAGTGCACGCGGCGGTCGAAGTCCCGGCCCTGGCCGTGGCGCCGCACCAGGGATTCGAGTTCCAGGCGGACGAGCTCCGGGTCCGGGCAGAGCAGAAAGGAGAATCCGGGCCTGTCTGACATGGCGCCTCGTGCCGTGATTAGTAGTTCTGGCTCAGCCTGTCGGCCAGCTTGCGGGCCGCGTGCTCGATGACGTCCTCCTCGGCCTGCTCGCGGTCCGTGAGGAAGGTCTCGCTGTGCGAGGCCGCGCCGCGCCACAGCTCGCTGCCGTCGGACTTCTTGGTGATCCAGGCCTCCATGGAGATGGATGCGCTGGACTTCAGGGTCTCGTCGTCCTCGTCGGTGATGGCCGCCGAGGTGGTGAAGGATACGACCTTCACGTGCAGGTAGGCCGCGGCCTTGTCGCGGTCCACCCAGGTGATGCCGCCGCGTCGCGAGAATTCGTCGCGCAGGCGCGAGCGCAGATCCGCCGAGACTCCGGGCTTGAGGGTGGGGTTCTCCACGCTCTTCAGGAACAGGGTGCGGTATTCCGGAGCCAGGGCCAGGGTGCCGCCGTCCTTGGACGTGATGCTGTATCCGGCGCAGGCCGAGAGGGCCAGAGCCAGGACCAGGGCCGCGAGAGCGAGGAGCCTTTTCATGCTATCCCACCACAACGTTGACGAGTTTGCCGGGGATGACGATGACCTTGCGCACCGTCTGGCCCTGGATGTGCTTGGCCACGTTGGCCTCGGCCAGGGCGGCCTGTTCCACGTCGGTCTTGGCCGCGTCCACGGCCACGGTGATCCGGCCACGGAGTTTGCCGTTGACCTGCACCACCACGGTGACCTCGTCCACGGCCAGGGCGGCCTCGTCGTGGGCCGGCCAGGAAGCCTGGGACAGAAGGGTCTCATATCCCATGCGCGACCACAACTCCTCGCAGATGTGCGGGGCCACGGGCGAGAGCACCGTGAGGGTCGAGCTGATGGCCGAGGACAGCACGCGGCGGCCGTCCTCGGTCCCGGCCAGGGCGTCCTTGGCCAGGTACATGGCGTTGACCAACTCCATGACCGCGGCGATGGCCGTGTTGAACTGGAAGTTGGAGGAGATGTCGTGGAGCACCTTCTTGACGGTGGCGTGCTCCTTGCGCCGGAGATCCTTGGCCTCCTCGGACAGGGACACCCCGTCCATGGCCGCGCAGGGGCCCACGGGCGAGAGCGCGGGCTCGAGCTCCTCCACCAGCCGCCAGAGGCGGTTCAGGAAGCGGGAGGCCCCCTCCACGCCCTGGTCGCTCCATTCCAGGTCCTTTTCCGGCGGGGCCGCGAACAGGCAGAACAGGCGGGTGGTGTCCGCGCCGTAGCGGCGGATCATCTCGTCGGGGTCCACCACGTTGCCCTTGGACTTGGACATCTTGGCCCCGTCCATGAGCACCATGCCCTGGGTCAAGAGGTTCGCGAAGGGCTCGTCCAGGTCCACGTAGCCCAGGTCGCGCAGGGCCTTGACGTAGAACCGCGAGTAGAGGAGGTGCAGGATGGCGTGCTCGATGCCGCCGATGTACTGGTCCACGTTCAGCCAGTACTTGACGTCCTCGGGGTTCAGGCCGTGCTCCTCGTCGCGGGCGCAGGCGTAGCGCAGGAAATACCAGGAGGACTCCATGAAGGTGTCCATGGTGTCGGTCTCGCGCCGGGCCGGGCCGCCGCATTTGGGGCAGGTGGCGGCCAGGAAGCTCTCGGTCTCGGGCAGGGGGCTCTTGCCGTCCTCGCGGGTGCGCACGTCCAGGGGCAGGCGCACGGGCAGGTCGGACTCGGCCACGGGCTGCATGCCGCATTTCTCGCAGTAGACCACGGGAATGGGCGCGCCCCAGTAGCGCTGGCGCGAGACGTTCCAGTCGCGCAGGCGGTAGTTCACGGTCTTCTTGCCCAGGTTCTGCTCGGCCAGGTGGTCGGTGACGGCCTCCTTGGCGGCCTCGTTGTCCATGCCGTCGAAGGTCCCGGAGTTCACCAGCACGCCCGGGGCGGTGTAGGCCTCGGTCATGGTGGCCGGGGCCAGGGTCTCGCCCTTGGGCTGGATGACCACGGTCATGGGCAGGTCGTACTTTTTGGCGAATTCGAAATCGCGCTGGTCGTGGGCCGGGACAGCCATGACCGCGCCCGTGCCGTAGCCCATGAGCACGAAGTTGGCCACGTAGATGGGCATGCGCAGGCCGGTCACCGGGTTCACGCACCAAGCGCCCGTGAACACGCCCTCCTTTTCCAGGTCCTCGGCCCCGCGCACGATGCGGTCCATGTTGCGGACCTTGGCCACGAAGGCCTGGACCTCCTCGACCCGCGCGGGGTCGTCGCAGGCGGCCATGAGCTTCTCCACCAGGGGATGCTCGGCGGCCAGGCTCATGAAGGTGGCCCCGTACAGGGTGTCGGGCCTGGTGGTGAACACGGCCACGTTCTCGTCCAGACCGTCGACGGAGAATTCCAGCTCCGAGCCGTAGCTGCGGCCGATCCAGTTGCGCTGCATGGTCAGCACGCGTTCGGGCCAGCCGGGCATGTTGTCCAGGTTGTCCAGGAGCTCGTCGGCGTAGTCGGTGATGCGCAGGAACCACTGCTCCAGCTCGCGCTGCTCCACCACGGAGTCGCAACGCCAGCACAGGCCTTCCTCCACCTGCTCGTTGGCCAGCACGGTGTGGCAGCTGGGGCACCAGTTCACCGGGGACTTCTTGCGGTAGACCAAGCCCTTTTCCATGAGCTTGAGGAAGAAGAGCTGCTCCCAGCGGTAGTAGTCCGGGTGGCAGGTGGCGATCTCGCGTTCCCAGTCGTAGGAATAGCCCAGGCGCTTCAGCTGGACGCGCATGGTGTCGATGTTTTCGTAGGTCCACTTGGCCGGGTGGGTGTCGTGCTTGATGGCCGCGTTCTCGGCGGGCAGGCCGAAGGCGTCCCAGCCCATGGGGTGCAGCACGTTGAAGCCGCGCATGCGCTGGAAGCGGGCCACCACGTCGCCGATGGAGTAGTTGCGCACGTGGCCCATGTGGATGCGCCCGGAGGGGTAGGGGAACATCTCCAGGACGTAATATTTTTTCCTGTCCGGATCGGGCGAGACCTGGAAGATGTTCTTCTGGTCCCAGACCTGTTGCCATTTGGTCTCAATAGATTCCGGTACGTATCCAGGTTGTGACATATCTGTTCCCTTTACAGGCTTTTGAACAGTGCGGGAAGGACCTTGGCCAGCGTGCGGCGCACGGGCTTGTTCCTCAGTTCCTCGATGCGCCGGGCCTCGATCCCGTGGATGTCCAGGCGCTCGTTGAAGCGGACGTGGGTGAACGCCTTTTCCCAGGTCCGGACCACCTCGGCCGTGGCCTCGCGGCCCTCGTCGCCGATGCGCAGGTAGACCGAGGCCACCTTGCGGTAGCAGGGCCAGAAGGCCATGCCCCAATCCGCCAGGGCCTTGGCCGTGGGCGCGCCCAAGGCTTCGGCCAGGCTCTGGGTGTCCAGCCACCAGCGCCGCCAGCCCAGGTCCGCGATGGTCGCCGCCATCGTGTCGGCCCAGGCCCGCGGATCCCGGCCCGCCGCTTCCCAGCGCAACTCGACGCCGCTGGCCCGTTTGTCGGACCAGGCCCGGATGGTGGGCGGCCCGGCCAGGCCGTGGCGTCGCAGGTAGACCCTGGGGGCCCGTTGCGGGCACTGGGAAGCGTCCTTAATGAACCCCAAGTTCACCATTTTCTATGGCTTTCGCCACGGCGTCCAGGATGCCGTTGACGAAGTTTTTCGAGTTGTCGTCGCCGAAGCGCTTGGCCAGCTCCACGGCTTCGTTGATGGTCACCTTGAGAGGCACGTCGTCCAGGTGCAGCATCTCGAACAGCGCCAGCCTGAGGATGGTCAGTTCCACCTTGGCGATGCGCTGGATCTTCCAGTGCTGGGAGAAACGGGTGATGGTCGCGTCGATGTCGTCCATGCCGCTCCAGGTCCCGGAAACCAGTTTCCAGGCGAATTCCTCGCGGCTGGGGCAGGGCTCGGCGGCCTCCTCCTCCTCGCTGCGGCGCGGGGCCAGTTCAAAGGCCCGGCGCAACTCTTCCATGCTGTCCGCGGGAACGAAGCCCAGGCCGTAGAGCACCTCGAAGGCGCGTCTGCGGCCCGTGCGGCGGCCCCCCTTCTTCTGCTGGGTCATAATCTTAGATCTGCTCCATGACCCGGACCATCTCCAGGGCGGCCGAGGCGGCTTCCACGCCCTTGTTTCCGGCTTTCGAGCCGGCGCGCTCGATGGCCTGCTCCAGGGTGTCCGTGGTCAGGAGCCCGAAGCCGATGGGCACGCCCGTGTCCAGCATGGCCTGGGCGATGCCCTTGGCGGACTCGCTGGACACGAAGTCGAAGTGCGGGGTGGCCCCGCGGATCACCGCGCCCAGGCAGATGACCGCGTCGTACTTGCCGCCGGCGGCTAGCTTGCGGGCGGCCAGCGGCATCTCGAAGGCACCGGGGATGCGCACCAGCGTCAGGTTCTCCTTGGCCGCGCCGTTGCGGCATAGGTAGTCCACGGCACCGCCCACCAGGCGGTCCACGATGAAATCGTTGAAGCGGCAGGCCACGATGGCGATGGACAGGCCCTGCGCGTCGTATTTTCCTTCGATGGTCTTAACTTGGGTCATGTTCGTCTCCCGTGGAAAGGCTTGTGCTTTGCGCGGCGGGCCGCGTTACTTCTCCAGCTTCAGGATGTGCCCGAGCTTGTTCTTCTTGGTCTCCAGGTAGTGGTAGTTCCACTCGCAGGACTTCATCTCGATGGGCACGCGTTCCACGATTTCCAGGCCGTAGCCCTCGAGGCCCACCATCTTCTTGGGGTTGTTGGTCATCAGCCGCATCTTGCGCACGCCCAGCGACACCAGGATCTGGGCCCCGATGCCGTAGTCTCGCATGTCGGCCTTGAACCCCAGACGCTGGTTGGCCTCCACCGTGTCCAGGCCCTCGTCCTGCAGGGCGTAGGCGCGGATCTTGTTGCACAGGCCGATGCCTCGGCCCTCCTGGCGCATGTACAGGAGCACGCCCTCGCCTTCCTCGGCGATCATGTTCATGGCCGTCTGCAGCTGGCCGCCGCAGTCGCAACGCATGCTGCCCAGAACGTCGCCGGTGAGGCATTCGCTGTGCACGCGCACCAGGGTGGGCTTGTCCGGGGAAATCTCGCCCTTGACCAGGGCCAGATGCTCCTTCCTGTCCACATCGGAGTAGTAGGCGATGGCCTTGAAGGTGCCGCCGAAGCAGGTGGGCAGGCTGGCCTCGGCCACGCGGTCCACGGCCAGGTTGCCGAACTTCATGCGGTATTCGATGAGGTCGCGGATGGTGGCGATCTTGAGATTGTGCTTGTTGGCGAATTCGACGAGGTCGGGCATGCGGGCCATGTTCCCGTCCTCGCGCATGACCTCGCAGATCACGCCGGCGGGCTTGAGCCCCGCCAGGTGCGCCAGATCCACGCTGCCCTCGGTCTGGCCCGTGCGCGCGAGCACGCCGCCGGGGTTGGCCTTGAGCGGGAAGATGTGGCCCGGGGTCACGATGTCCTCGGGGCGTACGTCGTCCTTGATGGCCGTGAGGATGGTCGTGGAGCGGTCGTAGGCCGAGATGCCCGTGGTCACGCCGTGGCGCGCCTCGATGGACACGGTGAACGGCGTTCCGAACCCGGACTCGTTCTTGGTGGTCATCATGGGCAGGCCCAGGCGCTCCACCAGGGGCGGGGCCATGGACAGGCAGATCAATCCGCGGCCGTGGGTGGCCATGAAGTTGATGACCTCGGGGGTGGCGAATTCCGCGGCGATGGTCAGGTCGCCCTCGTTCTCGCGGTCCTCGTCGTCCACCAGGATGATCATGCGCCCTTGGCGTATTTCCTCAATGGCCTCTTCGGCCGAGATGATGGGCGTACTCACTTCTACCTCTTTTATGATTGCTGGCTTTGGGCTTTCCGATGTGTGCTAGAAGCCGTTTTTGCGGAGAAATTCTTCGGTGATGTCGCTGGCGGGCGTTTCGCCGGACCCGGCCCAAGGGGAAACCATACGCTGCACGTACTTGCCGATCAAGTCCGTCTCCATGTTCACCTTGCGCCCCGGGGCCCAGTCCCGGATAGTGGTGGCCCGCTGGGTCTCGGGGATGATGTTCACCGAGAGCCGGTCCGGGCCGCAGTCGTTCACCGTCAGGCTGATGCCGTCCAGGGCCACGGAGCCCTTTTCGATGACCTGCGGGCCGTAGGCCGCGGGGAAGCGCAGCTCGAAGCGCTTTGACTCGCCCGCCGGGGACACGCCGGTGACCTCGGCCACGCAGTCCACGTGCCCGGAAACCAGGTGCCCGCCCAGGCGGTCGCCCAGGGCCAGGGCCCGCTCCAGGTTCACGACGGAGCCCGTGCGCAGGCCGCCCAGGCTTGTGCGGCCCATGGTCTCGGCGCTGGCGTAGGCCGCGAACCAGTCCGGGCCGGAACTCTCCACCGTGAGGCAGGCCCCATTCACGGCGATGCTCTCGCCGTGCACGAAGGGCGCGAGTTCCGGGGCCGCGATGCGCAGCCGCGTCTCATGCCCCCTGTTTTCCAGGGCCAGCACCGCGCCGGTGCATTCGATGAGTCCCGTGAACATCGCTAGTCCTCACGGGCCGGGCGCAGGGTCAGCAGGGTGTCCTCCCCGCTCATGCGCACGTCGGCCAGGCGCAGGCCCAGGGCCTGGTCCATGGTCTCGGGGGCGCGCCCCGAAAACAGGGGCGCGGCCTGTTCGTCGCCCAGTATTTTCGGGGCCACGTACAGCTGAAACTCGTCCATAAGCCCGCTTTCCACGAAGCGCAAGGCAAGGTTTCCGCCCCCCTCGCAAAGGGCGTGCCACACGCCGCACTCCGTGCGCAGCCGGGCCAGGCCCTCGGCCAGGTCCAGGCCGCCTCCGCGCGCTCCGGGCAGGGCCCAGACGCGCACGCCGCGCTTTTCCAGGGCCCGGGCCGCGTCCGAGGCGGCGGCCTCCCGGGTGGTCCAGAAGATGGTCTCCGTGGGCCTCTCGCGCAGCAGGAAAAAATCGGCCCTGGCCTCGGGCAGGTTTCCGGTGACCACCACGGCCAGGGGGTCGGCGCCCTTGACGTCGTCGCGGCGCACGTTCAGGCGCGGGTCGTCGGCCCGGAAGGTGCCCCCGCCCACGATGACAGCGCCGCACAGGGCCCTGAGGGCGTGGACCTCGGCCCGGGACTCGGGGCAGGTGATCCACTTGGAATGGCCGCTGCGCGTGGCGATGCGCCCGTCCAGGGTGGAGGCCAGCTTGAGGTACACGTAGGGCCTGTCCGTGGCCTGCCAGGCCAGGAAGTCCGCGATGAGGTCCCGGCAGAGGCCCTCTTCCACGCCCGTGTGCACCGCCACCCCGCGCTCGGCCAGCCAGGCCGCGCCGCCGCCCGCCTGGGGCGTGGGGTCCATGGCCCCGACGTAGACCTCGCGCACCCCGGCCTTGTACACGGCCTTGGAGCAGGGCGGGGTCTTGCCCTGGTGGTTGCAGGGCTCCAGCGTCACGAACAGGGCGCAGTCCCCCGGGTCCACACCGCGCTCGCGGGCGTTGGCCAGGCAGTTGACCTCGGCGTGGGGCCCGCCGTAGCGCTCGTGCCAGCCTTCGGCCACCACCAGCCCGTCGCGCACCAGCACCGCGCCCACGCAGGGGTTCGGCGCGGTGGGGCCGCGCCCGCGCACGGCCAGTTCGGCGGCGTGGCGCATGAAGCGGGAGCGGGCGCTAGGGCTGATAGTCGAGCTTGGCAAAGTTCACTCCCGACTCGTCCATCATCCGCTCGGCGAGTTCGTCCGGGTAGGCTTCGGTGAAGAACACGTTTCGCACCTGGGCGTTGATGAGCATCTTGGTGCAGATCAGGCAGGGCTGGGTGGTGCAGTAGAGGTCCGCGCCCTTGATGCTCACGCCGTGCAGGGCGGCCTGGATGATGACGTTCTGTTCGGCGTGCAGGCCGCGGCAGATCTCGTGGCGCTGGCCCGAGGGCACGCCCAGTTGCTCGCGCAGGCAGCCCACGTCCAGGCAGTGGGCCGTGTCCGAGGGCGCGCCGTTGTAGCCCGTGGCCAGGATGCGCTTGTCGCGCACCGCGATGGCCCCGACCTTGCGGCGGGTGCAGGTGGAGCGTTCGGCCACCAGGTAGGTGATGCCCATGAAGTAGTCGGGCCAGGACATGCGGGCGGGCTTGGGAGTGCTGCTCATGGTCGCTTCCACCGAGGCGGGGGGCCGCCGTGGTCTGATGTCAATGCCGCGAAGGCGGCCGGGGCCGCGGGAAACAAGGACCCCGGGGCGGGCGGGCACCGCCCCGGGGCCGGATGCAATTTACCAGGCGAACAGGGGGAAGCGGCGGGTATAGGCCGCGACCTCTTCCCTGATCTCCTTGAGCTTGGCGTCGTTGTCCAGAGCGCCCAGGGCGTCCACGATCCACTGGCCCACGCGCTCCATGTCGGCTTCCTTGAAGCCTCGGGTGGTCATGGCCGGGGAGCCCAGGCGGATGCCCGAGGTCACGAAGGGCGAACGGGTGTCGAAGGGCACGGTGTTCTTGTTGGCCGTGATGCCGGCCTTGTCCAGGCCGATCTGCGCGTCCTTGCCCGTGATGTCCTTGCTGGTCAGGTCCATCAGGATGAGATGGTTGTCCGTGCCGCCGGAGACCAGGTCGAAGCCCGCCGCCGACAGCGGCTTGGCCATGGCGCGGCAGTTGGCCACCACCTGCTTCTGGTAGGTCTTGAACTCGGGGCGCAGGGCCTCGGCGAAAGCCACGGCCTTGGCCGCGATGACGTGCATCAGGGGGCCGCCCTGCATGCCCGGGAAGATCTGGGAGTTGAGCTTCTTGCCCAGCTCGGCGTCGTCGGCCAGGATCATGCCGCCGCGCGGTCCGCGCAGGGTCTTGTGGGTGGTGGTGGTGACCACGTGGGCGTGGCCGATGGGCGAGGGATGCTCGCCCGCGGCGATGAGCCCGGCGATGTGGGCCATGTCCACCATGAGCGACGCGCCCACCTCGTCGGCGATGGCGCGGAAGCGGGCGAAGTCGATGATGCGCGGGTACACCGTGGCTCCCGCCAGGATCATCTTGGGCTTGCACTCCTTGGCGATGCGCTCCAGCTCGTCGTAGTCGATGAGCCCGGTTTCGCGGTTCACGCCGTAGGGCACGATGTTGTAGAGCTTGCCCGAGAAGTTCACGGGGCTGCCGTGGGTCAGGTGGCCGCCGTGGCAGAGGTCCATGGCCAGGACCGTGTCCCCGGGCTGGCAGATGCCGAAGTAGGCGGCCATGTTGGCCTGGGACCCGGAGTGGGGCTGCACGTTGGCGTAGGAGCAGCCGAAGAGCTGTTTGGCCCGGTCGCAGGCCAGGTCCTCGACCACGTCCACGTATTCGCAGCCGCCGTAGTAGCGCTTGCCGGAATAGCCCTCGGCGTACTTGTGGGTCAGCACGCTGCCCATGACCTGGCGCACTGCCGGGGAGGTGAAGTTCTCCGAGGCGATGAGTTCCACGTTGGCCGTCTGGCGGTCGATTTCCTGGTTCAGGGCCCGGGCGATCTCACGATCCTGAAGAAGCAGTTCTTCCATGGTGGATTCCTTGTGGTGTTGCGGTCCGCGTGCGCGTCGCGGATCAGTCCTCGAAACGTTTGAACAGCACGCTGGCGTTGGTGCCGCCGAAGCCGAAGGAGTTGGAAAGCACGTAGTCCACGCGGCGCTCGACGCTGCCGCCAATGGTGTAGTCCAGGTCGCAGTCCTCGCCGGGGTTCTCCATGTTGATGGTGCCCGGGATCACGCCGTGCTTGAGGGACAGCGCGCTGAACACGCCTTCCACGCCTCCGGCCGCGCCGAGCAGATGCCCGATCATGGACTTGTTGGCCGTCACCGACAGCTTGTAGGCGTGGTCGCCGAAGACCATTTTTATGGCCCGGGATTCGGCCAGGTCGTTGAGCTCGGTGCTGGTGCCGTGGGCGTTGATGCAGTCCACGGCCGTGGGGGCCACGCCCGCGTCGTCCAGGGCGCCCTGCATGCACAGGCGCATGCCCCGGCCGTCCTCGGGCGGCGCGGTCATGTGGTAGGCGTCGGCGGACGCGCCGAAGCCCGCGACCTCGGCGTAGATCTTCGCTCCGCGCGCCTTGGCGTGCTCAAGCTCCTCCAGGAGCAGCAGGCCGCAGCCCTCGCCCATGACGAAGCCGTCGCGGTCGCGGTCGAAGGGCCGCGAGGCGTGGGCCGGGTCGTCGTTGCGCGTGCTCATGGCCTTCATGGAGCAGAAGCCGCCCAGCGCCAGGGGCGTGATGGTGGACTCCACCCCGCCGGTGATCATGGCGTCGGCGCGGCCCAGGAGGATCTCCGAGAAGGCGTAGCCGATGCCGTGGGTGCCCGAGGCGCAGGCCGAGGTGGTGGTCATGTTGGGACCGGCCGCGCCGGTGAAGATGGCCACCTGGCCCGAGGCCATGTTGGAGATCACGATGGGGATGAAGAACGGGGAAATCCTGCGCGGGCCGGCCTCCAGATATTTGGAGTGGGTGGCCTCGATGGTCTCCAGGCCGCCCAGGCCGCAGCCCATGATGACGCCCGTGCGGTTGGGCGCGTTCTCGTCCACCGTGTACCCAGCGTCCTCAAGCAGCGCCTGGGAACAGGCCACGGCATACTGGGTGAAGCGCTCCATGCGCTTGGCTTGCTTGAAGGGGATGTAGTCCTCGACGTTCCAGTCCTTGACCTCGGCCACGACCTGGGTGGCGTAGGCCGAGGCGTCGAAGCGGGTCACCGGCCCCACGCCGCTGACCCCGGCCAGGAGGTTTTCCCAGCTGGTCCGCACATCGTTGCCAATGGGGGTGATGGCCGACAGGCCGGTTATGACAACCCTCTTTCTGCTCATACATCCTCGCTTGGTTCGCACGGGGATGGCGCGGCCGAAGCCTTTCGCCGTAGAAAAGTGGAAGCGTCTTTCGGCCGTGCACCGGCCTCAAGACGCTCCACGATGAGGTATCGGAACGGGCTTGCGGCCCTTACTTGTGCTTTTCGATGTAGTCGATGGCGTCCTGCACCTTGACGAGCTTCTGGGCCTCGTCGTCGTCGATCTCGACGCCGAACTCCTCTTCCATGGCCATGATGAGCTCCGTGAGGTCCAGGGAGTCGGCGCCGAGGTCCTCCACGAAGGAGGCGTCGGCCACGACTTCGCTGGCGGAAACGCCGAGTTGCTCCACGATGATCTCTTTGACTTTGCTTTCGCTGGACATTCAATCCTCCAATTCTTGATTCACTTTCGTGTGTTGTCTACATATACATGCCGCCGTTCACGGCCAGGACCTGCCCGGTGATGTAGGCGGCGTCGTCGGAAACAAGGAAGGCCACGGCGGCGGCGATGTCGTCGGGGCTGCCGAAGCGTTTCAGGGGAATGCGATCGAGCATGGACGTCGTGGCCTTTTCGGGCAGGTCGGCGGTCATGTCCGTGGCGATGAAGCCGGGGGCCACGGCGTTGACCGTGATGCCGCGGGAGGCGAGCTCCAGGGCGGCGGTCTTGGTCATGCCGATGACGCCGGCCTTGGCGGCCGTGTAGTTGGCCTGGCCGAAGTTGCCGCTCTGGCCGACCACGCTGGCCATGTTCACGATGCGCCCGCTGCGCTGCTTGACCATGATCTTGGTTGCCTCGCGCAGGCAGGCGAAGACGCCCGTGAGGTTCACGTTCAGGACCGTGTCCCAGTCCTCGTCCTTCATGCGCATCATCAGCGCGTCGCGGGTCAGGCCCGCGTTGTTCACCAGGCCGTGGAGCAGGACCTTGTCCTTGATCTCGGCGGCGAAGAAGTCGGCGATGGCCTGGCGGTCGCCCTGGTCCAGGGCGAAGGCGCGGGCCTTGCCGCCCTGGGCGGTGATCTCGTCCACCACGGCCTGGGCGCCGTCGGGGCGGCTGACGTAGGTCAGGTAGACCTGGTAGCCCTCGCGCGCCAGGCGCAGGGCGCAGGCCTTGCCTATGCCTCGGGACCCTCCGGTGACCAGGATCGTTGCTTCAAGATCGCTCATGGGTAGGACTCGTATTGCGTTTGCGGAACCGCTGTGTTGTAGCCTAATTCAGCCTTGACTTCAATATCGAGGGGCGGTTGTAAAAGTTATTTATTCCAGAGCGTTGCAGATTTGTTGCGTGCGCACTAAAAATCCAGGAGAACAGCGCCCCAGGTGAACCCGCCGCCGAAGACCGTGAGCAGCACGCGCTGCCCGGGTTTGAACAGGCCCTGGTCGATGCCCTCGCACAGGGCCAGGCCCACGCTGGCCGAGGAGGTGTTGCCGTAGCGCTGGACGTTGGTGAAGACCCGTTCGCTGGGGATGGCGAGCTTTTTGCCCACGGCCTCGATGATGCGCAGGTTGGCCTGGTGGGGCACCAGCCAGTCGATGTCGTCCACGGTCAGCCCGTTGTCGGCCATGACCTCTTTGCAGGTGGCGGTCATGTTGCGCACGGCCACCTTGTAGACCTCGCGCCCGTTCATGCTGATGAAGAACTCCTCGCCCACGGTGTCGCCCAGCCTGTAGGGCGCGCCCGAGCCGCCGCCGCTGAAGGTCAAGAGGTCGCCGTACTGGCCGTCCGAGGCCAGGCGCGCGTCGGCGATGCCTACCGAGCGGCCGCCCGGTTCGCGGGTGACCACGGCCGCGCCGGACCCGTCGCCGAAGAGCACGCACGTGGTGCGGTCCTCCCAGTTGGTGCGGGAGGTCAGGATCTCCACCGCAGCCACCAGGACCACGGCCTTGGGGTCGGCGGCCACCAGGGCGCGCGCGGTGTACAGGCCGTAGAGGAAGCCCGAGCAGGCCGCGTTGAGGTCGAAGGCTATGCGCCCGGCCAGGCCCAGCTTACGCTGGATCTGGGTGGCGGCGTTGGGGCAGTAGGAGTCGGGGGTGCAGGTGCAGCAGACGATGTGGGTCACGTCCTCGGGCGTCATGCCCGCATCGGCCAGGGCCTTCTTGGCGGCCTCGCTGGCCAGGTCCGAGGCGGTCTGGCCTTCGCAGACGTGGCGCTCTTTGATGCCCGTACGGGTGGTGATCCACTCGTCGCTGGTGTCCACCATGGACTCCAGGTCCGCGTTGGTGAGAATCTTCGGGGGAACCTGGCAACCGAATCCGCGTATGTATGCAGGGTGCTTCATGATGTAGATGGGGTTGGACTGGCGGCGGGAGGGCGGGGAGCGTCACTCCCGGCCGAGGTCCTTGTGTCGTTCCAGGCCCTTTTGGATATGGGTGTTGGCGTCGCTCTCGATGAATCGTCCGGCCATTTTCACGGCGCTGCAGATGGCCCTGGCGTTGGAGGCCCCGTGGCAGACGATGACGATGCCGTTGAGGCCCAGCAGCGGGGCCCCACCGTACTCGGCGTAGTCCACGAAGCGGGCGAAGCGGCGCAGCCTGCCCTTGGCCAGGAGCGTGCCGATGCGGCCGAGCCAGCTGCCCAGGAGTTCGCGCTTCATGACCTTGGCCATGTTGGAGACCAGGCCCTCGGTAAGCTTCAGGGCCACGTTGCCCACGAACCCGTCGCAGACGATGACGTCCACGTCGCCCGTGAACACGTCGCGGCCTTCCACGTTGCCCACGAAATCCAGGTCCGAGGCCTTGAGCAGGTCGAAGGCCTCCTTGACCAGGGTGTTGCCCTTGCCCTCCTCTTCGCCGATGGACAGGATGCCCACCCGGGGTTCGGAGAGGTTCAGGACGTCTCGGGCCAGGACCTCGCCAAGGATGCCGAACTGCAGGAGGTGCCGGGGCTTGGAGTCCACGTTGGCGCCCACGTCCAAAAGGACGATGGGCTTCTTCACCGTGGGCAGGATGCCCGCGAAGGCCGGGCGGGACACGCCCTCGCCGCGGCCGATGACGAACATGCCGCAGGCCACGGAGGCCCCGGAGTTCCCGGCGCTGACCACTCCGTCGGCGCGGCCGTCCTTGACCAGGCGGCAGGCCACCTGGATGGAGGCGTCCTTCTTGCGCCTGAGCACGTCCGAAGGCTTGTCCGTCATCTCCGCCACCTCGGAAGCGTGGACGATCTCCACGTCCAGCCCCTTGGTGTCGTTGCGCGACAATTCCTCGGACACGGCGCTCTCGTCGCCCACCAGGATCAAGGACATGCCCTTTTCCCTGGCGGCGTCCAAAGCGCCGGATACGATGACGCCCGGGCCGCTGTCGCCGCCCATGGCGTCCACGGCTATGCGCGGAACGCTATTCGGCATCTTCCTTGAAGAGCACCTGTTTGCCCTTGTAAGCGCCGCAGCTGGGGCAGGCGCGGTGGGGCAGGGAGGGTTCGCCGCATTCGCAGTAGATCACGGTGGGCTTGGCCACGTGGTCATGGGCGCGGCGCATGTTGCGCTTGGACTTGGAAGTCTTTTTCTTGGGCACTGCCATTTGTATTACCTCGTGTTGTGGCGTCTCGATCGCGCCCTGGAGGGCGCTAGTTCTTGTCCGGTATCTTGAGCCCCCGCAGCACGGCCAGCCTGGGGTCTCCCCCCTGGTCCGCGCAGGTGCAGGTTTCCTCGTTCAGGTCCGCCCCGCAGACGGGGCACAGTCCCTTGCATGCCGGCGAGCACAGGGGCTTGCCGGGCAGCGCGAGAACGAACTGTTCCCAGAGGATGCTGCCCGCGTCAAGCTCCAATCTGCCGTTTTCTTCGCGCAGGAGCACGGGCTCGGTCTCGTCCTCGGGTGTGAGGGTGGCGAAAGCCTCGAACTCAGCGTCCAGGGACACGGAGGCGGGCTTGGTGCAGCGGGCGCAGGGCGCGCTCACCGCGCCCGCGAGCCTGCCGCGCACCAGGCAGGAATCCTCCTGGGGGTACACCGTGAGAACGGCCTCGATCGGCGCGTCGAACTCCAAACCCATGGCGAACTCCCGGGCGGGAGCGGACCAGATTTCAGAGTCCGAAAACGAAAATTCCCGGCCGGTCGCCGGGATGTCGGATATGTCGATCCACAGTGTTCTCATGGTTGCCTCGCAAGAGGACCTACCTATAGGTGAAAAATTCATCTTGTCAAGGCAAAAGCGCTTGCCTTTTGGGGCCCGGGCGTATAAAGAAACGAATTCGTTTGGGCGCGGCATGCCCCGCGTTCCGCATCATTAAAGACCCCTTCGGCAGCGGCTCCGGCCGCCGCGCGGAAAATACAGGAGGAACAACATGAGCCAGGTTTGCGAAGTCTGCGGCAAGCGCCCCCAGGTCGGAAATAACGTTTCCCACGCCCACAACAAGACCAAGCGTCGCTTCATGCCCAACCTGCAGAAGGTGCGCGTGCAGCTGGCCTCGGGCGAGGTCAAGAGCATGAAGGTCTGCACCCGCTGCATCCGTTCCGGTGCCGTGCAGAAGCCCGCCGTGAGCAAGAAGGAAGCCTAACGAGCCCTTATTGTGCCGTGAAGCGAAAGTGAGCTCTTCCGGATGCGTCTGGGGGAGCTTTTTTATTGGGTCATTAAAAATATTGGGAGGAAGCCGTGAGGCAACCTGATACGTTGTATACAGAGCTGTTGAAGAGCTTTCGGTCTGGGGAATCGGTCGACTGGGCTTCCAAAAGAGTGGAGTTCGCCGAGGCTGTTCAAACGGGCATAAAAAACTCAAAGCTTTACTATGAGTATGCCAAGCTGCAACGGGAAGTGGGTGCGGATAAGAGCATTTCGATTTTGGACTATGGGTGCGGGGGCGGAATGTTTGTGTTGTATCTCCTTTTGGATGGCTATCAGAATGTCAAGGGGGTCGATACTTCAGATCGTTCAGAATATGATGATTTTATCAAGACGATTTTGGGGATTGAGGGTGGAGAACCCATCCTCCAGGCTTATGACTGTGAGCGCTTGCCGTTCGATGACCAGGAATTCGATGCTGTTGTAAGTATTATGGTCATGGAGCATGTTCACGACATTGATTCATATTATAGAGAGTGTGCACGGGTTCTTAAGCCGAGAGGAGTTGTATTGTTGGATTTTATGCATCGTCTTGAGCCGTTTGATACGCATTCTAGGTGTTGGATTGTTCATTATTTTCCTATTTTTATACGAAAAATTTTATATGACAAATTTTCTGACAAAGGATATTCTTATTACAATGAGATACTCAATTTAAAGACCGTTGCGTCACATAGGAAATATTCGGCTCCCTTCTTTTCGAATTTCAAATCCTGCACAAAAAGAAGATTGAAGGAATTTGATTATGGGCGGGAAAGATACAAAGGATATGCCGGAGCGCGAAGTCTTGTGGCTCGGCTGATCAATCTTCCTTTAGTTGGAGGAGGCTTCTTGGAGTTGCTTTCGCATCTGGCCGGAGCGGACATCGTACTGCGCAAATAGCAGGGCCAGACGGGCAGATGTCTATGTGGTGCCTTTTTGCCCACGGACTTTGGGTGGCACTGTGTAGGTTGACTCCATTTCCACTACCCTGGTGTCGATAATGTCGAATTTCTGGGGTCGGGGGAATCTTTGTTCATCATAATAGAAAGATTTTGCGTCTTTGATTGTAAAGCGCAAGGGCGAAACACGTTGCCTGGCCTTGTTTTTCTCCGTCGCCAGATCCTTTGGGCTCTAGATGCCAGCCTTTTTTATGTCGCAATCATTGGAGTTTCATTTGCAGAGTGTGGCTCTCGCACCACATGCTTCCGGCAGGCGTTCGTGACTGTGCCCTCGCCTTCACTGGGGTTCAGGCTCCGAGCTTTGATACTCGCTGGGGCTTGAATTGCATATGAGATAATTTTGCTCCCAATTTGGGACCAACATTTTTACTTTGTAATTGGCCTAATTGCTGGGGCTTTGTTGTTTTTCTGGCTTGCATGGGCAGTGGGCTAGAGGTAGCCGTCCCCGGGTCTGCGAGCGTGGATGCGCCTAGCGGGTACCCCGAACCAGACCTGGGCCTCGGGAACGTCGGCCAGGACCACGGCCCCGGCGCCCACCACGGCGTGCGCGCCCACGCTGGTTCCGTGGCGCAGGACCGCGCCGATGCCCACAGCCGCGAAGCCGCCGATGCGGCAGTTGCCGCCCGCCACGGCCCCGGGGGCCAGACTGGCGAAGTCCTCCAGCACTCCGTCGTGGTCCAGTTGCGCGCCGGTGTTCACGATGCAGTGCGCGCCCACCCGGGTGTCGGGGTTGAGCACCGCCCCGGCCATGACCACCGATCCTCCGCCCACTTCCACGCCCCGGCCCAGGCTGGCCGAGGGATGCACGGCCGAGGCGAAGGAGAAATCCGGCGCCAGGGCCGCGATGCGCTCGGCCACCTTGTGCCGCGTCCAGTTGTCGCCGATGGCGATGATGCCTTTGTCCACCCCGTATTCCTTGCACAGGGCGGGCAGGTCGTCCTCCTCGCCCAGCACGGGCAGGCCGAAGTGCTCCACGCCAGCGGGCAGACGCGCGTCGATGAAGCCCGCGACCCTGAACGAGCCCTGGCGCTCCACGATGTCCAGTACCACCTTGGCGTGGCCCGAGGCCCCGATGATGAATATGGGCTGCATGGGGCGCACTATGCACCATAACAAATCGGCGGTCCATGGGGGTGAGCGTCCGCCCACGACAAGGCCCCCGCGCTCCGAGGAGGGCGGGGGCCTGATTTGTCGCTTGTCTGCACCGCGCTATTCGTCGCGTTTCATGGCCAGGGCGCGGTCCATGCGGGCCAGGGTCTTGTCCTTGCCCAGCACGGCCAGGGTCTCGTACAGGCCCGGGCTGAAGCCCCGGCCCGTGACCGCCACGCGCACGGGCTGGGCGATCTTGCCGAACTTCAGCTCGCGCTCCTCGCAGAAGGTCTGCAGGGCCTCCTCCAGGGCGGGCTCGCTGAATTCCACCCCGGCCAGCAGGGCGCGCACATCGGCCAGGACGTCCACGGCTCCGCCCTTGAGATGCTTCTTCACGGACGCGGGGTCGTATTCGATGGCCTCGTCGTCCATGAGGAAGAAGGCGCACTGTTCGGCCATGTCCGTCATGGTCTTGGCCCGGGGCTGGTACAGGGGCACGATGGCCGCCAGCTTGGCGTCGTCCGCCGAAAGCCCCAGGCCCTTGAGGTGCCGGCCCAGGATGGGCGCCAGGACCTCCACCGGGGTTTCCTTGATGTAGTGCTCGTTGACGCTCTCCAGCTTGGTCAGGTCGAACATGGAGGGCGAGGAATTCAGGCCCTGGGTGTCGAACAGGCGGACCAGTTCCTCGCGGCTGAACAGCTCCTGGTCGCCGTGGCCCCAGCCCAGGCGCACCAGGTAGTTGACCACGGCGTCGGGCAGAAAGCCCATCTGCTCGTATTCCATGACGCTCATGGCGCCGTGGCGCTTGGAAAGCTTCTTCTTGTCCGGCCCGAAGATCATGGGCACGTGGCCGAACACGGGCACGGGCAGGCCCAGGGCCGCATAGATGGCGATCTGCTTGGGCGTGTTGGAGAGGTGGTCCTCGCCGCGGATGATGTGGGTCACGCCCATGTCCGCGTCGTCCACCACCACGGCCAGGTTGTACATGGGGCTGCCGTTGGCCCGGCGCAGCACGAAGTCGTCCACCATCTCGTCATAGTCCATGGACATGGGGCCCTTGACCAAATCGGCCCAGGCGCACACGCCCTCCGGGGCCTTGAAACGCACCACGCGGCCCTCGCCCGGGCCCAGGTTCTTGTGGCGGCAGGATCCGTCGTACTTGGGCTTTTTGCCCTCGGCGCGGGCCTTGTCGCGCATGGCGTCCACCTGCTCGGGGGTGCAGTCGCACCAGTAGGCGTGGCCCGAGGCGACGAGCTTGTCGATCTGCTCGTTGTAGAACTCGGTGCGGTCGGACTGCAGGTACGGGCCGTGGTCCCAGTCCAGGCCCAGCCAGGTCATGCCGTCCACGATGGCCTGGGTCATCTCCGGGGTGGAGCGGGCCTGGTCCGTGTCCTCAATGCGCAGCACGAACTCGCCGCCGTTGGCGCGGGCGAAGAGCCAGTTGAACAGCGCGGTGCGCGCGCCGCCGATATGCAGATAGCCCGTGGGGCTGGGAGGGAATCGGGTCACCACTTTGGTCATGGTCGGGGTCTCCTGGAAAACGCGTAGGAAAGCTTCGGCCCGCGCCCGGGGCGCGGGTCCGCCGCCTATATATTAAGGATGGGGGAGGGGGCGGGGCTACACGGCCTCGACGGCCTTGACCCCGGGAACTTCCTTGAGAACGATGCGTTCGATGCCGCTCTTGAGGGTCATCCGGGACATGGGGCAGCCCTGGCAGGCGCCCTGGAGCCGGACCTGGACCACGCCGTCGTCGGTGATGGCCACCAGTTCCACGTCGCCGCCGTCGGCCTGCAGGGCGGGCCGGATCTTGGCCAGGGCCTGTTCCACTTGTTCGCGCATGTCGTGCTCCTTCTCGTACGGGTTGACCGGGCTGTATCCGTTGGGCCGGTGGTTGTCAAACGGCGTGCGGTCCGGGAACTGTTATGAGCAACTTTCCTTGACAAAGATGAGCAGGAAAACCTATCAAACAAAACATGCTGACCGAGTTGTTCACGTCCAAGACGCGCATCAAGGTATTGCTCAAGCTGTTCCTGAATCCAGGGGTTTCCTGCTATGTGCGGGAACTCGCCAAGGAATTCGGCACCGCGCCCAACGCCATCAAGGAAGAGCTGGACAGCCTGTCCCGGGCCGGATACCTGGAAGCCGACCAGCAGGGACGATCCACCTATTTCAAGGCCAACGTCAAGCATCCCTTTTTCCCGGAAATCCATTCCATCGTGCGCAAGACCCTGGGCATAGACAGGCTCGTGGAGCACGTTCTGGACAAGCTCGGGCAGGTGGACGCGGTGTACATCCTGGACGACTACGCCGAGGGCCGCGACTCCGGGCTCATCGACGTCTTGGTGGTGGGGGACGTGGATACGGCCAAGCTGGACAGCCTCTGTCGCGTGGCCGAGGAGAAGATCAAGCGCAAGATCAGGATGCTCGTCATCGGCCCCGAAGAGTACGCGGAACGCAGGGACATTTTCATGAACAGGCCCCACTGGAAAGTGGTCTGAGAGCACAATCATGCGGGACAATTTTTTGGTGTTCGGTTCTCCGCTCATGGGGCGGGAGGAATTGGACGAGGTGGTTGCGGCCATCGAATCCGGATGGATCGGCAGCGGCCCGAGGGTGGCGCGTTTCGAGAGCGATTTTGCAGGCTACAAGGGCGCGCCCTACGCATGCGCGGTGAATTCCTGTACGGCAGGCCTGCACCTGTCCATCCTAGCGGCGGGCGTCGGCCCAGGCGACGAGGTGGTGACCACCCCCCTGACCTTCTGCGCCACTGTCAACGCCATCCTGCACGCGGGCGCGACCCCAGTGCTGGCCGATGTGGACCCTGCGACCATGAACGTCGACCCCAGGGCCGTGGAGGCCGCGATCACTTCGCGGACCAAGGCTTTGCTGCCCGTGCACTTCGCGGGGCGCCCCTGCGACATGGATTCCCTCTGCGCCCTGGCCGAGGAGCGTGGCCTGACCCTTATCGAGGATTGCGCCCACGCCATCGAGGCTGAATACAAAGGTGGGAAGATCGGCACATTCGGGGAGTTCGGCTGCTTCAGTTTCTACGTGACAAAAAACGTGGTCACGGGCGAGGGCGGTATGATCCTCTGCAAGGATGAGAAGCGCGCCGCGCGCATCAAGCAACTGGCCTTGCACGGTATGAGTTGCGACGCCTGGAAGCGCTTTTCGGACTCCGGATACAAGCATTATTTTGTGGTCGAGCCTGGGTTCAAGTATAACATGATGGATATCCAGGCGGCCATGGGCATCCATCAGCTGGCCCGGGTGGAGGAGAACCTCGTGCGCCGCGAGGCGGTGTGGGCCGCCTACGACGAGGCCCTGGCGGACCTCCCCCTGACCCTGCCCGCCCCGCCGGAGCCCGGCACCCGCCACGCCCGGCACCTGTATACCGTGTTCCTGAACCCCGACGCCCCTGTGACGCGCGACGATTTTTTGGAAGCCATGACCGCGCGCAAGATAGGGGTCGGGGTCCACTACATGAGCCTGCCCGAGCATCCCTATTACCAGTCAGCCCTGGGCTGGCGGCCGGAAAAGTGGCCCGTGGCCATGGACATCGGGCGGCGCACCGTGAGCCTGCCCCTGTCCGCCAAGCTTACGGACCGCGACGTGGCCGACGTCATCGAGGCCGTGCGCGACGTGTTGGAGGCGGGGTAAACGCCATGCATGCCAGGGTCGCCACGCCGTTTTCGCACCTGTTCGCCGACCCTGGGGCGGCGCGCGCCATTACTGCGGCGTCGGACCTCCTGGAGTTGCGCAGCCCGGAGCAGGCGCGCGAGGTGCGGGGTGATATCCTTTTCCATTGCGAGCTGTCGCTGGCCGCGCCCTGGGGCCAGGCCGAGGCCGGGTTGCTGCGTGAGATGGCCCGGGCCGCCCGGGACAGGCTGCGGCTGGTATCTTTTCATCTGTACTCGCGCTACGCGGACAACGAGGTGCGCGACGGGGCCTTCGTGGGCCGGGGCGCGCCCATGGACGAGGCGGTGATGCTGGCCAATGCCCACGCTAACGCCCGCACGGCCCGCGAACTGTTCGGGTCCGCCACGCCCTTGTTGGTGGAGAACAACAATCACCTGGGCACCGACGCCTACGAGGTGGTCACCGAGCCCGGGTTCATCACCGAGGCCCTGGACGTGGCCGGGGCCGGGCTGCTCCTGGACGTGGCCCACGCGCGCATCAGCGCGGCCAACACCGGCGTGGGGGAAGCTGCGTATTTTGTGGCATTGCCTCTGGAACGCGCGGGACAGATCCACCTCTCGGCCCATGGCCAGGATGGAGGCGGTCGCTGCTTCGACGCCCATGAGGCGCTCTCTGATAAGGATTTTTCGTATTTCGTGGAGTTGCTGCCCGTCCTGCCGGGTCTGAAATTTGTGAGCATCGAGTATTACCGCGACGCGGACATCCTGCTGGAACAGATCGCACGGCTGCGGTCCGTCCTGGCCGGGGCGTCAAAGGGAGAAGAGGCATGAGCCAAGGATTCGATTATTCTCCGGGGGGCTTTTTCGGGCTCCGTGGCCGGGTGGCCCTGGTTACCGGCGCATCGGGACAGTTGGGCTCGGGCATGGTCTGCGGCCTTCTGGCCGCCGGGGCCTGTGTCGTGGCGGCCGACGTGACCCGCGAGGGACTGAACGCGGCGCGCGAGCGCTGGGATTGGCCCGAGGATCGCGTGGCCCTGGCGGTTTGCGACATCCGCAAGCGCGCGGACATCGTCGCGGCTCTGGAGACGGGTGCCGAGGCCTTCGGCCAAGTGGACTGCCTGGTGAACAACGCGGGCGTGAGCGTGTTCGAGCCCTTCATGGAGCGCAGCGAGGAGTCCATCGACTGGGTCATGGACGTCAACGTCAAGGGCACCATCCTCTGCATCCAGGAGTTCCTGCGCCACCGCGAGGCGCGGGGCGGGGGCGGGGCCATCGTCAACGTGGCCTCCCACTACGGGCTCATCAGCCCGGACCCGCGCATCTATACGGACTGCGAGCGCAAGAATTCGGAGATATACGGGGCCACCAAGGCCGGAGTCATGCAGATGACCCGCTACTTCGCGGTGCACGGCGCCCAGTGGGACGTGCGCTGCAACGCGGTTTCGCCCGGCGGGGTGCGCAACCCGGACAACCCGCAGGGGCCGGATTTCCAAAAGAACTACGGCTTCCGCTGTCCCATGGGCCGCATGGCCGAGACCCACGAGATCGTGGGGGCGGTGATGTATCTGCTGTCCCCCGCGGCGGCCTATGTCAACGGACACAACGTCGTCGTGGACGGCGGCATGACCAGCTGGTAGCGGAGGATCACCATGGCGCGCATCAAGAAGCTGAAGGATCACGGGTTTTCCACGGACAACAGAACCTACGTCATCGCCGAGATTGGCATCAACCACGGCGGGGACCTGGACTTGGCCAAGAAGCTGATCGACTCCGCGGCGCGCACGGGCTGCGACGCCGTGAAGTTCCAGACCTATCTGACGGAAAAGCGCGCGCCTGAGGGCAACCAGGCCGTGTTCGATCTGCTCAAGGGCTGCGAGTTGCCCTTCGAGGCCTTTGGCGTGTTGAAGGACCACGCGGCCTCGGCCGGAGTGGATTTCTTTTCCACGCCTTTTGACCGCGAGAGCGTGGACTGCCTGCGGGCCATCGGCATGGACCTGTACAAGGTCGCCTCCTTCGACGTGGTCAACCACGCGCTGCTCAGGGATGTGGCCGCCACGGGCAAGCCCGTGATCATGTCCACGGGCATGGCCGGGCGCGACGAGATCATGGCCGCCCTGGACGTGCTCAAGTCCGGCACGGACAATATCGCCGTACTGCACTGCATGTCCTCGTATCCCCTGGCCGAGGAGAACGCCAACCTGGCGGCGATCTACGAGTTGCAGGAGGCCTGCGACTGCGTGATCGGCTATTCGGACCACACCCCGGGCATCGAAGTGCCGTTGTACGCCGTGGCCGCCGGGGCCCAGGTCATCGAAAAGCACTACCGCGTGGATGAGGCCATGGACTGCATCGACGCGGCCGTGTCCATCACCGAGGCGCAGATGGCGGAGATGGTGGCGCGTATCCGGGGCCTGGAGGCCATGTTCGGAACCGGCGCGCTGGGCGTGCGCGAGGTGGAGAAGCCCATCGAGCCCTTCAGGAGGCCGAGCAACTAGCATGCGCAAGCTCGTGGTCCTGCCCGAAGAGGGCGATCCATATGCGGATGAGGTTGTCTGCGCCAGGGAACGCCTGAACGGCGACGTGCCCGTGGTGTCGTTGCAGGATCTCACTGTGGGTCGCCTGGAAAAGGAAGGCACCGAGGTGGTGATTTCCGCGGGGCTGCCACGGCAGTGGTACTTCACCCTCAAGGGCATGGACGTGGTCACCGTTACCTTGGGTGAGCGGGAACGGTTTTACGAGCTTTCGGACATCGTCATTGATTGCCGGAACGACAATCCCAAGCGTTACTTCGTCAGTTCCGAGCACACCGTCTGCAATAATCAGGATTTCAATTTCGAGAACATCGCCAACCTGATCCGCAAGCTGGATTGGGACTCGGAATTTTTCGGCTTCAACGTGGCGTTCGTGTCCTGCATGCATTTGACTGAGACCATTGTCCGGCGCATTGAGCGCTTCATCCGCCGCGAGGATATCCGGTTGGTGGAATATCAGTGCAATTGCCACGATGCGCGCAGCGTGCGCGTAGCCGAGGACAACGGCTACAGGTTCACGGACATCCGTCTGACCTATGAGCGTTCCTTGAACGGGCACGAACCTGTTGAGTTGCCCGCCGGGGTGACCTTCGCCAGGGCCGGCGAGGCTGATATCCCGAGGCTGCGGGAGATTGCCCGGGGTCTTTACGAGGACAGCCGCTACATCTTTGATCGCAATTTCGACCCGGTGCGCATCGACGAATTCTACCAGGGGTGGGTGGCCAAGGGGGTGCGCGGCCAGTACGACGACGAATGCTGGTGCCTGTATGATCAGGATGTCCCCTTCGCCTTTTGCACGTTGAGCTATCTAAAGGAGAATACAGCGAATATCGGCCTGGTGGGGCTTGATCAGGGACACCAGGGCGGAGGCCACGGAGGCCGGCTCATGCGTAGTGTGTTCAACGCCCTTGTGGTGCAGGGCGTGAAGAGCGTCAGGGTTGTCACCCAGGGCCGCAACTACGGGGCCCAGAACCTGTATCAGAGCGTGGGCTTCCGCACCAGGATCACCCAACTCTGGTACCACAAATGGTTATAAGGCAAAGAGCCATGAACAGCGGACTTGCACTTTGGGGGCGCGCCGTCGCCTCCATCCCCGGCGGCAACGGGCTGCTCTCCAAACGTCCCGATCGCTACGCACCGGACATTTGGCCTGCGTATTTCACGTCCTGTTCCGGCGTGAGCGTCACGGATCTCGACGGCAACACTTATACTGACATGGCCCAGATGGGCATCGGCTCGGCCATCCTGGGCTACGCCCATCCCGAGCTCACCGAAGCCGTGGTCAAGGCCGCTCGGGACGGGGTGAACTGCACCCTCAATTGCCCCGAGGAGGTCTACCTGGCCGAGCGGCTGTTGGAGCTCAATTCCTTTGCCGGGGGAGTGAAGTTCGCGCGCACGGGCGGCGAGGCCATGGCCATGGCCGTGCGTATCGCCCGGGCCCATTCGGGCCGGGACAAGGTCGCCTTCTCGGGCTATCACGGCTGGAGCGACTGGTACCTGGCCACCAACCTTCGAGGCGACGAGGGCTTGGCCGACCATCTGCTGCCCGGCCTGGAGCCCGTTGGCGTTCCCAAGGGGCTCAAGAACACCGCCGTGCCTTTCCTGTACAACGATGTGACCGACTTTCGGCGTGTCATGGACGAGCATCCCGACGTGGGCGTGATCTGCGTGGAGGGAGCGCGGTACGATTTCCCGTCCAGTGATTTCCTGGCGGCCATCATGAAAGAGTCCAAACAGCGCGGCATCGTGGTCGTGTCCGACGAGATCACCTCGGGCTGGCGCATGACCGACGGCGGCGTGTACAAGCTAAACGGCTTTGAGCCGGATATCGTGGTCTACGCCAAGGCCATGGGCGGCGGCTTCGCCATCGCGGCCGTGGTGGGTCGTGCGGACGTCATGGACGCGGCCCAGGACACTTTCATCTCTTCCACCATGTGGACCGAGCGGGTGGGCTTCGCTGCCGCCCTGGCCGTCATAGACGTCTTCACCCGCGACCGGGTCTGGGAATCCCTGGTCCGCACGGGCGAGCGCATCGGCGCGGGCTGGACGGACCTGGCCGGGAAGCATGGGCTGGACCTGTATGTCACGGACTTTAAGCCCCTGGTCTCTTTCAAGCTGCACTACGGGGACGACAACAACGCTTTGCTTACGCTGTTCACTCAGGAGATGCTCAGGCGCGGATACTTGGCGGCGTCCAGCGTCTACGTGTGCGCGGCGCATGGCCAAGAGGTGGTGGACCGCTATCTGGATGTTGCCGACGAGGTGTTCGGCATATTGGCCCAGGCCGTGGACAAGGGTGATGTGGCCGGGCGCCTGGAAACCAGGCCTCGCACCGACGCCTTCCAGAGGCTGACGAAATGATCTCCGCCATCATCCAGGCCCGTATGGGCTCCACGCGTCTGCCGGGCAAGGTCCTCAAACCTTTGGGTGGCAAGCCTATGCTCCAGGTGCAGATCGAGCGCGCCCGGCTGGCTCACAGGCTGGACGAGGTGGTTGTGGCCACGTCTTCACTGCCCGGCGATGACGCCATCGCGGATTTCTGCACGGGGTTTGAGGTGCCCTGCTTCCGGGGATCGGAAACTGATGTGTTGTCGCGGTATCATGGCTGTGCCAGGGAGCGAGGGGCCGATGTGATTGTCCGGCTTACGGCGGATTGTCCCCTGACCGACCCCGATGTCATAGATGCCGTGGTGGAGCTTCGTGAGCGCGAGGATGCCGACTATGCCTGCAACACCGTGCCCCCGGACACCGGGCGTTGGCCCGATGGGAGCGACGTGGAGGTGTTTACCAGGGCTGCCTTGGAGCGTGCCCACACTGAGGCCCGCGAGGATCGCGAACGGGAGCACGTGACCTTTTACCTTTGGGAGCACGCTGCAGACAGGGGCTTCAAGACCACGCAACTCGGGCGTGACTTCGACTTGTCTCATTTGCGTTTCACGGTCGATTATCCCGAGGATTTCGAAGTGGTCGAGTTCGTGTTCGAAGAATTGCGCCGTAAGAGGTTGTTTGGCCATGTGGACGAAGTGGCCACTCTTATTGAGGCCAATCCGGACATCAAGTGCAAGAATGAAAAGTACTTTTTTGGCATTGGATGGGGAAAGAAGTAGGTGGACAGTTCATCGGCATGCGAACGCGCCCAAAGGGGGCTGACCCTCGCGCTGGACTCCATGGGCCTGCCTCGGGAGCGCGTGCTCATGTTGCATGTGCGTATGCGCGGATTGCATGCGGACACGGGGTTGTCCTACGCGGAATGTACCCGCATTGTGCTCGCCGCCGTAGCGGATTTTTCACCCCGGGCTGTCCTGGTTCCCGCCTTCACCTACAGCTTCACCCGGAGCGGCGTGTTTCATCGACGTTTTTCGCGTTCTGAGGCTGGCCGTTTTTCAGAGGAAGTACGCTTGAATCATGCCCGCTATCGGACGCCGGATCCGATCTTCAGCGTCATGGACACGATGGACTGGCTGGAGAGCCAGCAAGGGATGCGCTTTGATGGCGCCTTCGAGCCGGAGTGCGTCTGGGAGCGGCTGTGGGGCGAGGACGCCGTGATTGTTAATTTGGGCATTGAAAGTATGGTGGCCACACAAATTCATTATGTTGAGCGACTTGCCGGAGCTCCATGGCGCACCCATGTGAGCATGCCCGGGGTTGTTTACGAAGATGATACCCATTTTCGGCATGTGGACTATGATTTCTATGCTCGCGATATGGCGCAGAACAGGCTGCTCGACTGGCCGCGCATTCGGCGTTTTTTGGAAGACGATGGGGCCTTGCGCACCGGAGAGGCCTTGGGGGTGAACCTGGCTTGGATCAGTTGCCGGGAATTGCACTCGAGGTTGGAGAAGCGCGTAGCAGAGATGCCTGAGGCCTTAGTCGTGCAGAAGTAGTTTTGAGAGAACGTCTTTTGCCTTGGTGGTTGTGATGGCTGGGAAAGTTAAGCTGACGAAGAGGGAATACGATGACTGTACTTAAAGGCTGCACGAGGGAAAGCAACACGACGGGTGAGCTCTACGGCAATTATTCCTTCGGCAACATGTACGAGCAGATCCTCAATGAGCAAGGCATCGAAAGGCTTAAAGATATTGTGGCGCACGATTTGCGGACTGCCGGCGTGTTTGGGCGATTGCCAAAGATGCGGATGATGGACGTTGGGACTGGGCGGCAGGCATTGAGCATGGCTTTGCTCGGTGCCGGTTCGGTTGACCACTACGACATCTCCCATGAGCACGTTGCGCGTTTCTCTGACTTGCTGCGGGCGAGGTTCCCCGAACTGCCCGTCAAGACGCGGCGCCTTGACCTATGCCTCGAGGGATTGCCGACCGGCTTGTACGATTTTGTCTATTTGTCTGGTATCGTGCAGCATTTTTCGGATCCTGCCCAGGGGCTGCGCAACTGCGCAGGTGCGGTGAAGCAGGGGGGGCTTATCTGGATCTATTTTTACCGCTCCGGAACATTCAAATGGTTCGTAGCGGAAATGATCCGGAGTCTGCTCTCTGTCGAAGATTTGGACCGCTTTTTTTATTCATCAGCACAAATATATGCAGCAGGAGACATTACTAATCCGGTCACAAGCCAGATCATGGATGATTTTTTCGCCCCGTACATCCATCTGTTTTCTCCACAGGATTACATGGAATTCATGCGACTGCTCGGTTTTCGCCTGGCCTCCAGCAGCCACGCTGATCCGTTGTCATCTTGTAATCATGATATGTGCCATCATAGCGCCGTCCTTGTTTTTCAGCGTGAAGACATGCAGGAGCTTGATCTCGTGGAAACAGGCGATTTGCTGAAGCCGTCAAGTGATGTATATCAATTAAATCCAGATCTATACGATGATGATCAGTCAAAAGAACTTATTGCGTTGTTTGATGAAGTCAGGTCATTGCTTGAGAGGAAAGGCGATGATGTCTTTCGATTCAGTCTTTGTATCGCCTTGCATCGCATTGCTGGCCCTCAATATTATGGAGATCAGGAGCTTCCTCCAAAAAGAAATGAGTTGAAGGGCGTCTTGTTGAGCGCAAGACAGTATTTGCTCCAAGTATAGGGCGTTGTCGTTGGAGAAACTTATACTAGTGTGGAGGTACCATGGTCCCCAGGGCGAGTAAATTCTTTTGGGAAAAAACAGTCGATCAGGTGTGTCATGAATATTTTTATATTCGCCATCTGTACGAGATTAGAAATAGGCAGCCATTTGTCAACGCACCAATGCATGAGCTCTTTATTGAGTCGACGAATGTATGCAACCTGAAGTGTCTGCACTGCATCCAACGGAAGAAGACGCGCAGGCCTACGGAAATAGAACTCGATATTGTGGAAAAGATCTTGGATGATGTCATGTTCTATAAGCCGTTCACGACATTCCAGGGGCAAGGCGAGCCCATGATGGACCAGCGCCTGCCTCAGTTGTATCGCATGTGCACGGAGCGAGGCATTCCGAGCATGCTCGTGACCAACGGTACGTTGATGACCGAGGAAAGGGCTGTCTCCCTTCTGGAGTCCGGCCTTCAGTTCGTTGTCTGGTCCATTCCCGGCGGAACGCAGGAGGTCTACGAAAAGATTCAGGTCGGGGCCAAGTATCCTGTGCTACTCGAGAATTTGGTCCGTTTCCTGCGCATCCAGCGCGAGATGGGCAAGGAGCATGTGCGGGTCCGCACGTTGTATGTGGACACTGGTCACGAGAAGGACAGGGCGCGCTATCAGGAATTGTTCAACAGGTTGCCCATCGATAAGGTTACCGTTCAGAAATACTTCAACTATTACGGTGATGACGAGTGGAGCCACATGTCGGGGCAGGGCACCTTGGACAACACCAAGGAGCCTGGCTTGTCTTTGGTCAGGAACTGCAAGAAGCCCTGGTCCTTCTGCACCGTGCGCTCGGAAGGCAATATTTCGGCCTGCATCACCGATTACGATGCCAAGTGTGTTGTCGGTGATCTGCACGATCAGCGGATTTTCGATATCTGGAACGGAGAGAGATATCAGGCCATGCGCAAGGCCGTTTTGGCCGGGGATTTTGAAAGCGTGCCCGGCATGAAGGAAACATGTGCCCGGTGCGGCAATCCCGAAGGCTTTCATCCTCTCCATAACCAGTCCTGGCAGCAACTGTTCGGGGATCAGGTCAAGGCGATGTTCGACAGGGGCCATGTCGAGGCTTGGCTGTCCAATCCTGAGGAGTTGGCCAGCAAGTGGAAATATCTTGAAGAGCACGGCGACGAATGGATTGAAGAGGTCCTGTCGTATCAGCCTGACAGTTCGTCGGAATAGGCGGGAATGGTATGAAAAAATGGCTGTATTTCAAAAGCAACGACCTTGTCAGTCGCCGGGGAATTGATTTCAAACCATTTCACTCCCCGGATGGGGAGACCGACTGGGAACAGCGCTACCGTAACAAGGTCGGGAGCATGGACGAGGCTGCCTGGGAGTTCCAGAAACAGGCCAAGGCCGATGTCCTCGCTGCCGTCGAACCCTGGTTGCGTGAGCGATTTCCGGATCCGGGCGAGGTGCGCATCCTTGAATTGGCCTGCGGATTCGCTGGAGTGGGGCTGGAGCTGCTTGCCCGAGGTTATGACGTGCACGTGTCGGATTACAGCCCGTCTCTTGTCCAGGAATTGCTGGTCCCGCGTCTCAAGGCTTTGGGGCACGACCCTTCGCGGGCCTTTGTGGCTGACGTGATGGATCTCTCCGGGATCGCTTCCGGCCGGAACGGCGGCGCGGGCTACGACGTGGTCCTTAGTTCCGGCTTGTACGGTTTTCAGGACATGGGCCGTATGGACGTGGCCTACCGGGAGGTCCATTCCCTTCTCAGGCCCGGAGGGCTCTTTGTTCACTGGGCTGACAGTTACCGCAACGGTTACGTGGACATGGTGACGACTTCGCCCTTTCGGCAAGTCGTCAATGGCTGGTATGCGGTCATCGGTTGCTGGCAGGGGGCTCTCCAACTGCTCAAGGCCAACCCAAAGGTGCGCAGGTTGCTGGGCCGTTCCCCGATTCCCCCTTTGTGCGTGGATTCCATGTTCTACGGTTGGCTGCTGACCGAGGAGCAGATGAAGGGGCTGTTGGCAGGAGCCGGGTTCGAGGTGCTCAACGCCAGTCATCTTTGCGCCGGTCAAGGCCAAGTCAGCAGGGGGCAGACCTTGTCCTGGCTGGGCGGCCTGTGGAACCGGCTGAAGATCCATGACGAGATGAAAATGTGGGGTCAGCGGCTTTTTCTCGTTGTCCAGGCCCGCGCCAAGAATGAAGCAACCCATGGGGTCCGGTGATGTGCGGTATTTGCGGCATTGTTGATTTCAAAGGTCGACCGGTCTTGCCGAAAACAGTTGAAAAAATGAAGGAAACCATGGCCCATCGCGGGCCGGACGACGGCGGGATGCACGTTGAGGGCTCCATGGGGTTCGGATTCCGCCGCCTGTCCATCGTCGACCTTCAGGCGGGGGCCCAGCCCATGACCAACGAGGATGGCTCCGTGTGGATCGTCTTCAACGGCGAGATATACAACCATCAGGAGTTGCGGCCGGGCCTCATGGCCAAGGGGCACACATTCAAGACCCGGGCGGACACCGAGGCTATCATCCACCAGTACGAGGAGGATGGGCCCGCTTGTGTCGAGCGACTGCAGGGTATGTTCGGGTTCGCGGTCTGGGATGGACGCCGCAAGACCTTGACCCTCGCCCGCGACAGGTTCGGCATCAAGCCCCTGTACTACTTGGAACGCGATGGCAGGCTGTATTTCGGCTCGGAGATCAAGGCTATTCTCGCCGCGCTGGATCAGAGCCCTGAGATCAATGCTGCCGACGCCGCCGAGTTCATGAATTTCGGTTTTCTGGCCGGGGCCAGGACCATGTTTAAGGATATCATGAACCTGTTGCCCGGTTCCACCATGACGTTCTCTCCGGAAGGTCGCAAGGAGCGGGTCTACTACACCGTGCCCCTGCTCTGGGATACTCCGCCCGAAGTCAACGAGAGCTACAACGCCTTGGAGTGGATGTGGCGAGTGCGCACGGGCCTGGACATATCTTTGCAACAGCGCTTTATGGCCGACGTGCCCTTCGGAGTCATGCTCTCGGGCGGGGTGGATTCCTCGCTCATGACATTGCGCGCCCAGCATCTGCGCCAGGATCCCTTGGACACGTTCAATGTGCGTATGCCGCCGCCGGTCACCGACGAAGGACCCTACGCCACTGCCGTGTCCAAGGTTGCCGGTACGCATCATTGGGAAGTCTACGGAAAGGAAAGCAGCGCCCTGGATTTGCTCACAAAAATGGCTTGGCACCACGACGAGCCCATGTGCTTCGACAATGGCGTCTGGGTGTATGCCATCTGCAGTCTGGCGCGGGAGCACAAGGAGAAGGTCCTTCTTTCGGGAGAGGGAGCAGACGAGGTTTTCGGCGGTTACATTCGCTACAAGGAAACCCTCCAGCGTTATTATGGGCTGGAGCATGCCAGAATGGGTGGGTCCCTGACTGATCGAGCCACGGCAGCCTCGGACCATTTGGCGTTTTCATGCTCCCTGAACCTGGATGAAACCCTGTTGCTCTCCAGTGCGGTATATTCAGCGGGCAAGGTGGCCCGGCTCCTGGGCACCATCGAGTGGGACAACCCCTACCGGGGCCAGGTGCTGGAGCGCGTGTCCCGTATCAAGGATCCCGTCCGTTCTCTCATGGCCCTGGACCAAGCCATTAGGCTGGTGGCGCTGCTTACCCGCATGGACAAGATGGGCATGGCCGCGAGCGTGGAAGTTCGGGTCCCGTATCTTGATCATCGATTCGTGGAGGAGGCTTCCACCATTCCCGCTCATTTGCTGATTCATCCCGATCAGCAGGAAGAGAATGGTTATGCTACAAAATCTTTGCTCAAGCGTCTTGCCCTGGGAGAAGGCGTGCCCCGGGACGCCATTTACAGGCGTAAGGTCGGGCTGGCTACGCCCATGAGTGATTGGCTCAAGAACCCCGATGGCCTTGGCCGTTATCTGGTGCGGCTGCTTGAGAAGAATGGCCGGGGCATATTCGATCCTAAGGAAATCCGGTCCATATGGGACGACCATCGAAGCGGACGGGAGGACTCGCGAGTAGTCCTCTGGTGGATGGTTTCGCTGGAGATGTGGGCCGAGCATTTTATCGACAACTAGGATCAGTTCATGCAACGCATTGTAGTGGAGAGTGAGGCGGCCTATCGGTATGCCGCTGCACAGGCTTCCCAAGAACGGGTATGGCTGACCACTTCACCGTGGCTTTTGGATTTGCTACCTCGTGAGGGGGAAACGGTTGTTTCGCTTGAAGCGGGGGTCGAGAGCTGCGACGAAGTCGTCTTCGGCAAGATCGCCATGGAGCTTGCCGGGGCGGTCGCGGACCACCTTGATTCGATGGAGACGGGCGACTTCAAGCTTGGATCGGCCATGTATGCGGCCCTGCACATGAGTTGCAATCCTTTGTTGTATAAGGCGTGGCTGTTGTGTCGGGCGCTTGCGGAAGGCGATCTCATCATAGTGGGATTGCCCGACATGGTTCTCCCCAGAACGTTGGGATGTGCTGCCGGGCGCTTTGATACGCTGTACGCGGCCATAGCGTCGCGCACGGTGAGCGGGCCCGAGGTGTGGCGGTTTGAGGATCGTAGCGGGGACGATCAGGTCAAGCGGATGCGGTCTGTGGGGGCGAGTTTATTTGAACGTTTGATTTTTTTGGTTAATTCTCGGGCTTGCTCGTTGTGGCTCAGATTCGTCAGGAAGGCACTGGGGGGGAAATGGCCGGGGCTGCCCGGCGCTCGGTTGTTTTTGATGGGGCGACAATGCGAATTGCTGGAGGAAACGGCTTTTGCGTTGGCGCTCCGGGGTTGTCGGTTGCAGTTGATTGATATGCCATCGGAGGAGAGCGAGGGCGCAGAGATTCCTCAAGGCTTCGATGCTCAAGGCCTGGAGACGTTGTTGTGGGAGCGGCTGAAACGCATTTGCCTGGATCAAGGGCTGCCATGTGGTGAGGTGCAACGGGCTGCTCTGGGTGCGTTTATGGAACTGCTCGTTGAGGGCCTGCGTCACTTCCTGCCTACACTCCACGCTGTGGAGGGTTTGGCATCATCCGTCGAGGTTGTTGGATGCGACGCCTTGTTGACAAATGGCTTGTCCGCTGTTTCTGAGCGCTTGTTATTCCAGGCGTTGGACCGGGCAGGGGTCACGGTGGTCGGATTCGAGCATGGGCTGCATGATGGCCTGGGAACATCAAGTCTGTATTCAGTTGGGAATTGTTCGACGTTACAGAGCCATGGCGTCGTCTGTTTGACCCCCGCCGCCGCAGAGCATTTTACGCGCCATGGAGCCGAGCAACAGTTTGCCATCGCAGGTGCATTCGGAGAGGTTCGGCGCGTCAAGATGCGTTGGTTGCAGCGGTTTTTTGTCAGCAGGCAGATCAGTGTGGGGAGGAATGAAAAGGTCTGCATGTATGTCATGACAAGCAATCGAAACAATGTGCTGCAAGGTCCTCATGGTCAAATTGACAAAGAATTCAGTTTGATCACGAGCAGCGTAGCCAAAATTCTCCATAATTCCCCATATTCGGCCCTGCTTAAGCAATACCCCTCCAATCGTTATCTTGATCCTGAACCGCTCGAACATCGTTACGCCGACGCAGGCACGACCCGAGTACTTCAATACATGGAGTACCGCTATGTGCGCAGTTGCGCGGACGTCATCGTGTTGGACAGCGCCCAGAGCGTTTTGGCCTGGGCCTGGGGAACCGATCGGCCGTTGGTGTTTTTGCAACTGCCTTCAGACCCTTTGCTGCCGGAAGCTCGCCGAGCGTTCGAACATGCTATATTCTTTATCGATTTGGCAGAGAGCGGCTGGGAGGAGAAATTGACGGAACTCCTTTGGATGCCGTTGGAAGAATTGCAGGCCAAGTGGAAGGCTAAAGAGGAGCGGCGGCAATGTGTGAGCGAGCACTTCATCATGGGGCCGGAGGGGAACTCAGGGGCGAGGGCTGCCAAGGCTGTGCTCGATTGGGTTGGGCGAAAGCGGCTCACCACTAGTCATGACAAGAACGGTTGTCCGCACGGGAGGGCATGATGGGACAGGCGATGAGAAAGCCGTTTCTCGTGGGGGAGCGCATTTATCTGCGTCCCCTGGAAGTCGAGGATGTTACGGACGAATATCTGCACTGGATGAACAACGCCGCCCTGGCAAAATTCATCCCCGCCATGACCTTCCCGGGTACGCGGGCCAGGGTGGAGGAATACGTGCGGCGGGAATCAGGCAGGCCGGAGGTGGTTTTTTTGGCCATCATCGAGAAGGCCACGAACAGGCACATAGGCAACATCAAGCTCGGCCCCATCAATTGGCTGGACCGGCGTGCCGAATACGGCCGCCTTATCGGAGACATGTCCGTCCGCTCCAAAGGATATGGCTCCGAGGCCGTGCGACTCATTCTGGGATACGCTTTCGATCAACTTAACCTGCACAAGGTGTATGCCTCGTGCCTAGCTTCCAATGCGCCGGCAATCCGTTCGAATCAGAAGAATGGTTTGGAGATCGAGGCATCCTTCAAGGAATACCGTTTTGTGGAAGGCCATTTTGAGGATGTGGTGTACATGGGCATAACGCGGCAGACTTGGTTGGCTAGGCCGAGGGAACACGCGTGAGTTCACGCACTGTGGAGATTTCCCTGAAACGCTTGTCGTTTTTTGGCCTGACGGGCTGGCGCATCGCCCTGTTCGTGGGATTGACCACGCTGACGGGAGTGTTCGAGGGCTTCGGCATGGCCATGTTCCTGCCCGTTCTGGAGTTCGTCGAGAAGGGCCAGGACTTGGCCCTGTTGGCCGGGCAGTCGGCCATGTGGGAGCGGCTGATAAGGGCGTTTCGGTTTGTGGGCTGGGAAATCACTCTGGCTACGCTGTTGGCGGCGGCCCTAGGCGTGATGATGGTCAGGGTTGGGCTCATGTACGCTAGACAAATCTATTCCGTCTGGCTGTCTAATACAATTCTGCACGTGACTAGGACCAAGCTTTTCGACGTTTATATGAAAATGGACTACGGGGCCTATGCCGGGCATTCCAGCGGGGCCATCATCAACATGCTGACCATCGAGTCACAGCGTGTGGGCGGCGGCTTCAGTGGCTTGCTGGCCCTGGTGGCCAATGCCGTGGTGGTTGTGGGGTTCCTGGTTGTCTTGCTCTGGCTGTCCGCGCCCATGACTCTATTGGCGGCCGGATTTCTTGGGTTGGCCAGTTGCGTGGTCCTGTTTTACGTGCGTCACACTCGGCGTTGCAGCAACGCGGTGCATGTGGCCAACGATCTTTATTCCCGTGGTGTTCTGGAGCGCCTGGGGGCCTTCAGGCTCATCAAGTTGACCATGACCGGCCCCCGAGAATCAGACAGGATCAGCCACACCTCGGGCTACGTGCGCGACACCAATTATTGGATGGCTAAGCTTCAGGCCCGGGTGGATCTATTTCTGGAGCCGTTGGTGTTGCTCTCGGGTGGGATCATCCTGTTTTTGTCCGTGACCTCCTTTGGCATGAGTATCTCCCAGCTTGGTCTGTTTATGCTTGTGCTCATGCGCCTTTTGCCCTTGTGCAAAGAATTGCTCCGCTCGCGCCAGTCCTGGGTGGGCAGCCTAGGCAGTCTGGACGCCGTGCTCCAGGATTTGGAATGGGCAAAGACGAGCCAGGAAGCCACCGGGGGCAACAAACGTTTTGAGCGTCTATCGAGGGGCATTACCCTAAAGGACGTGAGCTTCGTTTATCCGGGCAAAGATGTTCCAGCCCTGCAAGATATGACCATGGATATTCCGGCGGGCAGGATTACGGCCCTGGTCGGCCCCTCGGGCGCGGGCAAGACCACGCTGGCCGACCTGCTCCCCCGGTTGCGCGTTCCGCAGCGTGGGCGGCTGCTTTACGACGGCGTGGATGGGGCTGAATACGACCTGGTTTCCCTGCGCACGGGCATGGCCTTCGTGTCCCAAGATGCGGCCATTTTGGACGATTCCGTTGCCGAGAATTTACGTTTTGTACGCTCTGATGCCACGGATGCGGATATGTGGGACGCCTTGGACAGGGCGCGTGCCAAGGAATTCGTGATGGCCTTGCCCCAGGGCCTGGAGACCCGTCTGGGCGAACGTGGGGTTTTGCTTTCGGGTGGCCAGAGGCAGCGCCTGTCCCTGGCCAGGGCGCTGTTGCAGCACACAGGGGTGCTCATCCTTGACGAGCCCACAAGCGCTTTGGATTCGGAAACAGAGGCTGATATCCAGCGCGTCATCGACGATCTTCGCACAGCGGGTGAGACCACCATCGTCATCATTGCCCATCGCCTGTCCACTATCCGCGGCGCGGATCATATTGTGGTTTTGGAGGACGGGCGCATCAAGGAGCAGGGTACCCACGCAGAACTCATGGTTTCCGAGGAATGGTACAGCCGCGTTTCGGGATTACAGTCCGCAGGGTAGGCGGATAGGAGCATTTATGGAACTAGGTGGAAAGAAGATACTGGTCACCGGGGCAGATGGGTTCATTGGCTCGCATCTGACCGAGGCGCTGGTGCGCAGCGGGCACGACGTGCGTGCCTTCGTGCTCTACAATTCGTTCAACTCCTGGGGCTGGCTTGATCACAGCACCCCCGAGATCAGGAAGGGTCTGGACGTCTTCGCCGGCGACGTGCGCGATCCCAACGGCGTGCGCACGGCCATGCGGGGCTGCGACGTGGTGCTGCACCTGGCCGCGCTCATCGCCATACCCTATTCGTACCATTCGCCGGACACCTACGTGGACACCAACGTCAAGGGCACCCTGAACGTGGTCCAGGCGGCCCGCGACCTGGGCGTGGAGCGCGTGGTACACACATCCACCAGTGAGGTCTACGGCACGGCCCGCTACGTGCCCATCGACGAGGAGCATCCGCTGCAGGGCCAGAGCCCGTATTCGGCCTCCAAGATCGGGGGTGACCAGATCGCGTTCTCGTTCCACAAGAGCTTCGACACGCCCGTGAGTGTGATCCGGCCCTTCAACACCTACGGCCCGCGCCAGAGCGCCCGGGCCATCATCCCCACGGTCATTACACAGATCGCCGCTGGCAAGCGCACGCTGAAGCTGGGCTCCCTGCACCCCACCAGGGACATGAATTTTGTGGCCGACACGGCGCGGGCATTCATGGCCGTGGCCTGCTGCGACGAGGCCGTGGGCCGGGTGGCCAACGTGGGCAGCAATTACGAGATTTCCATGGGCGGCCTGGTGGGGCTCATCGCCAAGGTCATGGACGCCGACGTGGAGATCGTCACCGACGACCAACGCGTGCGGCCGGAAAAGAGCGAGGTGGAGCGGCTGTGGGCGGACAACGCTTTCATCCGCAAACTCACGGGATGGGCGCCAGAATACGGCGGCCTCGACGGCCTGGAGCGCGGTCTGCGGGAGACGGTGGACTGGTTTCGCGTTCCGGAGAACCTGAAGATGTACAAGGCCGACCTGTACAATATGTAGGCTGGTGGAGTGATGCGTATCGTCTTTATCGGCAGCGTGGAGTTCAGCAGGCGGATGCTGGCCGTGTGTCTGGACGCCGGTGTGCAGGTGGTCGGCGTAGTCGCCAAACCAGAGTCCGCCTACAACGTCGATTTCGTGGACCTCGCTTGCATGGCGGATGCCCATGGTTTGGATTTGCTGCACACCAAATGCATAAACGCCCCCGAGACCCTGGCCTGGGCCCGCGAGCATCGCCCGGATGTCATCTTCTGCTTCGGCTGGTCCTCGCTGCTGGGCCGGGAACTGCTGGCCATTCCGCCCTTGGGTGTGGTGGGTTATCACCCTGCCATGCTGCCTTCCAACCGAGGGCGACATCCTTTGATTTGGGCCTTGGCCCTGGGCCTGGAATGCACGGGGTCGACGTTTTTTTTCATGGACGAGGGTGCGGACTCCGGGGACATTCTCAGCCAGAGTGAAATGCCTATCGCCTACGAGGATGACGCGGCCGTCCTGTACGAGCGCATGTGCGCGACCGCCGCTATCCAGGTTCGTGAATTCCTGCCCAGCTTGGCCGACGGCTCGTATGTTCGCGTGCCCCAGGACTCCGCCTGCGCCAATGCGTGGCGCAAGCGCGGTCGGTCCGATGGTCGCATTGATTTCCGCATGACCAGTCGCGCGATCTACAACTTGGTGCGCGCATTGACGCGCCCCTATCCCGGAGCGCACGTGGAGACTCCCGAAGGTGACGTCACGGTCTGGAAGATCAGGGAATGTGCGATCGCCCCGGCGAACCTGGAGCCCGGCAAGGTGCTTTGGGTTCGGGACGGAGGGATAGGGGTCAAATGTGGCCTGGGGGCGGTGGAGTTGGTGGAGCATGAATTCGAGGTCCTGCCGAACGAAGGAGACTATTTGTGAGCGAGATCGTCTTGGTCGTGGCCGTACACCCCGATGATGAAACCCTCGGGTGCGGGGGCACTCTGCTGAGGCATCTCGCGTCGGGCGATGCCGTGCATTGGTGTCTGGTCACCGGAATTTCTGAGGCCGGGGGCTGGCCCCCGGACGTCGTGGCTCGGCGCGAGGACGAGATACGCATCGTGGTCGAGTATTACGGCTTCGCCGGTGTGCATCGGCTGGGCTTCCCGGCCCCGCGGCTGTCCGAACAGCCCTTGGGCGACGTGGTCCAGGCTCTGGGCGACGTGGTCCGGGCCGTGGGGCCGACCACGCTTTACCTGCCCTTCCTGGGGGACGCGCACAGCGACCACCGGATCGCCTTTCAGGCCGCGTACACCTGCGCGAAATGGTTCCGGTATCCTTCCATACGTCGCGTGTTGGCCATGGAGACGCCGTCCGAAACGGATTTCGCCCCGCCCGTGGGGCAAGGTTTCGCACCTAACGTGTTCGTGGACGTGAGCGTCCATTTTAAGGGCAAGCTGGAGGCCATGCGGCTCTATGGCCAGGAGTTGGGCGATCACCCCTTTCCGCGCAGCGAACGAGGCATGGAGGCCTTGGCCGTGACGCGAGGCGCGGTCTGCGGCTGTGAATACGCCGAGGCCTTCATGCTGCTCAAGGAAATTCGGCGGTAGGCGACGCCATGCGTCTGGCAGTGTTTTCCGTCATCCATCCCGGGGTCGCGCCCTTCCTGCCCGCCTGGGCCGAGAGCGTGGCCGCCCAGGATGACCGGGACTTCGACCTCTGCCTGGCCCTGGATGGCCTGGACGAGGCCCGTGCCGTGGCTGCTTGCGGCCGTGACCTTGGGGCGCGCTGGTTTCCGGCCTCGGCCGGGGCCGGTCCGGGCCGGGTGCGAGGTGAGGCCCTGGCCGTCCTGGTGGAGGAATACGAGGCTGTGGTCCTAGTGGATAGCGACGACGTCCTGTTGCCAGGGCGCGTGGGCCATGCCCGGGGCATGCTGGCCCTGGCCGACTTGACCTGCTGCGCCATGCGCGTGGTGGACGAGGCCGGACGCGAGTGTGGCCCTGTGTTCACACCCGGGCCGTGGTTGGAGCAACTGCATCGGGTTAACGTCTTCGGCTTCACCAACAGTGCCTATCGTTCTGAGGCCCTGCGGGCCGCCCTGCCCTTGCCCGATGACTGCCTGCTGGTGGACTGGCTGGTGGCCTGCCGGGCCGTCCTGGCCGGGTTTCGGGCCCGGATCGACGGACGCCTCGGCATGGACTACCGCCAGTACGGGGTCAATACGGCTCGCATCCTGGCCCCGTTCAACGCCAGGCAGGTCCTGCGGGCCACGCGTCTGGTGCTGGGCCATTACGTCTGCCTTGGGCGGGGAGGGCGGCTGGAAGGAGCCTGGGCCGAGGCCGCGAGGGATGCGGCGGACTTTTCGGATGTCGTCAATGGGGATGCGGCGTTGCTGGCGGCCTATGTCCAGGCCCTGAACGGCTTGGAAGGCGGGCACGTCTGGTGGTCGTGCGTGGCCCATCCTGATCTGGAGGAAATATGGAAAAATTGAACATCGAGGGTCGACTGATCGGCCCGGGCGAACCGCCCTATGTCATCGCTGAGATCGGCTCCAACCACAACGGTGACATGGATCTAGCCCGCAGGCTGGTGGACGCGGCCGTGGAGGCGGGAGCGGATTGCGCCAAGTTCCAGTCCTGGTCCAAGCGTTCGCTTATCTGCAAGGCCGAGTACGAGCGCAATACGGAGTACGCGGATACGCACCGGCACTTCGGCACCCTGGAGCAGATGTGCGCGAAGTACCAGTTCACCGAGACCCAGCACCGCGAGATGGCGGATTATTGCCGGGAAAGGGGCATTACCTTCATATCCACGCCCTTTTCGGCCCATGAGGCGGATTTGTTGGAAGGACTGGACGTGCCCTTCTTCAAGATCGCCTCCATGGACGTGCCCAACCTGCCCCTGCTGGAGCACATCGGGGCCAAGGGCAGGCCGGTCATGCTCTCCACGGGCATGTCCACCGTGGGCGAAGTGGAGCGGGCCGTGGCGGTCCTGCGCGAGGCCGGATCGGGTCCGGTCTGCGTCCTGCACTGTATCGCCGTGTACCCGCCGCGCTACGCGGACATAAACCTTCTGAACATCCCCATGTTCCAGGACGTGTTCGACGTGCCGGTGGGCTTTTCCGATCATTCCCGTGGTACGGCCATCCCCTTGGCCTCGGTGGCCGTGGGGGCCTGCGTGGTGGAGAAGCACTTCACCCTGGACAAGGACATGAAGGGCTGGGACCATTGGGTGTCCGCCGACCCGGCGGACATGGCGGAAATCGTGCGCGAAGGCCGCAATATAGCCTTGGCCCTGGGCGGCCGCAGACGGGTGCTCTGCGCGGACGAGCAGGCCAAGAAGCTGGCCTTCCGGCGCAGCGCCGTGGCCGCGCGGCCCCTAACCAAGGGCGCCGTGCTGGCTATGGACGACTTGGATTTCAAGCGCCCGGGCACGGGCATCGGCCCGGACGAGGCCGCATACCTGGTCGGTCGGACCCTGGCCCGGGACTTGGCCGAGGATGAGGAAATGCAATGGAACGACCTATTATAAATGGAGACTCATCATGTCATTGAACAAAATTGTGCATGTGGGCGACAAGTTCGTAGGTGACGGTTGCCCGTGTTTCACCGTGGTGGAGCTTGGCGTGAGTCACGAACAGAACGTGGACTTGGCGCGCGATTTCATTCGCCAAGCCAAGGCCTCGGGCGCGGACGCCGTCAAGGTGGAATCCTTCCAGGCGGACGACTTCGCCTTCGACAAGACCCTGACCCATACCTATGGCACGGCCGACGGGCCGCGCACCGAGAATTACTATGCCATGCTCAAGCGCCTGGAGTTGAGCTACGACGATTATGCCAAACTCAAACAGGAGGCCGACGAGCAGGGCATTCTGTTCTTCTCCACGGTGCACAATTCGGCCAATGCCCAGGTCATGCAGGACATGGACGTGTGCGCCTTCAAGATCGCGTCCAGCGACGTGACCAACCTGCCTCTGATCCGCGATCTGGCTAAACGAGGCCTGCCCGTGTTCATGGATACCGGTGGGGCCTACGTGGGCGAGGTGGAGCGGGGCATCCGCGAATTCGAGGCCCAGGGCTGCGAGAATTTGATCCTGATGCACAATCCTCTGGGCTATCCCGCGCCGCCGGACAAGACCGACCTGCGGATGATTCCGTCCCTCAAGGCGCTGTTCGATGTGCCCGTGGGCCTGTCCTGCCACACGCCGGGCTTCGACATGGTCGTGGCCGCCACGGCCCTGGGAGCCAACGCCATGGAAAAGCCCATCACCAGGGATCGGACCCTCCCTTCTCCCGAGCATATCTTCGCCTTCCAGACCGAGGAGTGCGACGAATTCGTGTTCAAGGTCCGGAATACAGAGATTGCCCTGGGCGGCAAGCGCCGGTCCAGTGTGCCCAGCGGATCCTATGCCCGCAAGACGCGCAGGGGTGTCTACGCGGCCAAAGCGATCAAGGCCGGGGAAACGCTGAGCGGAGACAATGTGGTCTTCGGGCGGCCCCTCAAGGGTATTCCGGTGGAGTTGGCCGACGAGGCCATGGGCATGACCCTGCGAAGGGACGTCGGGGTGCATGAACCCATCAACTGGAAGGACCTCGAATAATGGCCTCGGCCTGCATCATCCCGGCCAAAGGCCGTTCGCGGCGCCTGCCGGGCAAGAATGCGCTGCCCGTGGGCGGGGTGCCCATGGTGGTGCGTTCGGTGCGCGGCGCCGTGGACTCCGGGCGCTTCGACTACGTGGCCGTGAGCAGCGACGACGAAGCCATCCTGGCACTGGCCCGCGAGGCCGGGGCCGAAACCCTGCGCCGGGGACCGGAACTGTGCGCCGACGACGTGCGTGCCAAGGATGTGGTCCGCGAGCACCTGCGTGCGCTGGGCCGAGAATTCGAATACGTGGCCCTGCTCATGAACACCAATCCCTTCCGCACCGCGAACCACGTGCGCGAGGCCTTCGATCTCATGGTCGCTCGCAAGGTGCGGACCCTGGTGGGCGTGTGCGCCTTCGAGTTTTGCCCGGGGCTGGCCATGCGCATCGAGGACGGCCTGCTGCGGCCGTACCGAGGCCAGGGCATGGAATGGCTGCGCGAGGAGGATTTCCCCCAGGGTTACCGTCTCAACGGGGCCATGTTTATGGGTTGCTACGACCATTTCATGGCCACGGGCACGTTCCTGGATTCCGAGACCGTGCCCTACGTCATGGACCGCATGAGCTCCTGGGACATCGACACCCCGGAGGACTACCGCCTCGCCGAGGCGTACCTGAGGATGGAACAGTGATCGGTATCGTCAACTACGGCCTGGGCAATTTGTCCTCGGTGCGCAACGCGCTGGAGTTCCTCAAGCGCGAGGCCGAATTCGTCACTCGGCCTGAGGACCTCGATCGGGCCGAGGCCTTAGTGCTACCGGGCGTGGGCCATTTCGTTGCGGGTATGGAAAACCTCCTTCGTGGCGGCTTGGCCCAAGCCCTGTACCGGGAAGTGGTGGACAGGGGCAAGCCCATCCTGGGCATCTGCCTGGGCATGCAGCTCATGTGCGCGTCCAGCGCCGAGGCCCCGGGTGTGGATGGCCTTGGCTGGTTCGATCTGAGCTTCGAACTGCTCAAGAGCCGGGATCTGCGCACCCCCAACATCGGCTGGAACGATGTCTCGGCGACCGGGGATTCCCGGCTTCTGGCCGGGCTGAAGACTCCGACTTTCTATTTCGTGCACAGCTACTACGCCGACGGCCTGGGTTCCGGGGTGAGCTCATATATCGACGCGGACGTCAAGGTGGCCGCCTCCCTGGAGCGCGGCAACATGTTTGCCACCCAGTTTCACCCCGAGAAAAGCCAGCAGGACGGGCTCAAGGTATTGTCCAATTTCCTGGAGATCGTGGATCATGGCTAAGCGGCGGTTGATAGTTTCCTTGCTCTATCGAGATGGGGTCATTGTCCAGAGTCGACGGTTTTCGCACACCAACGTGGTGGGCTCTATGAAGATCGCCATCGAGTTCTTCAACGTCTGGGAGGCCGACGAGATCGCCATTCTCAACGTGGCCCGCCAGGACGACAACTTCGACTTGTTCGTGCAGGACATCCACGAGGTGTCAAAGTCTTCGTTTTTGCCCCTGTCCGTGGGCGGCTGGGTCACGGACAGGGACCGGGTGAAGATGCTCTTCGACAACGGGGCGGACAAGGTGGTGGTCAACACCCGGCTTTTCGATGATCCGGACTTCGCCCGGGCCATCGCCTCGCAGTACGGCAACCAGGCCCTGGTGGCCGCCATCGACGCCAGGCTTGAGAATGGTCGGCATATGGTCTATGTGGACCGTGGCCGCCGCCCCGTCGGACTGGAAGCGGCTCACTGGGCGCGCAAAGTGGAGTTGTTGGGGGCGGGTGAGATTCTGCTCACGTCCATCGACCAGGACGGCCAGAAGAACGGCTACGACTTGGAGCTCATGCGCCAAGTGTCCGAGGCCGTGGACATCCCCGTCATCGCCTTCGGAGGCATACAGGATTTCACCAATATGGCGGATTGTCTGGAGACCACGCGCATCGACGCCGTGGCTGCGGGCAACGTGTTTCACTATTTCGAGCAGAGCACTCGCAAGGCCAAGAACGCCCTTTTGGCCCGGGGCGTGGACACCCGGGTGCCCAACAACTACTTCAAGTACTAGTCCCCAGGGAACGAGGAGAATGACATGCAGTATTGCAAGAGGTGCTGTTATCCCAGCAACGCCCGCCCCTACACGGTTTTCGACGACGAGGGCGTGTGCAGCGGCTGCCGCGTGGCAGAGAGGTTCGTGGAGGTCGACTGGGACGAGCGCATGAAGGCCCTCAAGGACCTTGCCGCTCGGTACAAAGCCATCGCCAAGGAGCGCAAGAACTTCTGGGACTGCATTATCCCCGTGTCCGGGGGCAAGGACAGTCACTACCAAGTCCACGTGGCCAAGCACGTCCTGGGCCTTAACCCCCTGCTGGTGACATACAACCACCTGTTCAACACGCCGTTGGGCACGCGCAACCTGCGCAATCTGGTCTCCAAGCTGTCCTGCGACAACGTGCGCTTCACTTCCAATCCCGACGCCGTGCGCCGCCTGTCCACCTACATGCTCAAGAAATGCGGCGACCTGACCTGGCACTACCACGCGGGTATCCTGACCCTGCCCCTGCAGATGGCGGTCAAGTTTAACATCCCGCTCATCATCTGGGGCGAGAACAATTATTCGTTCCTGGTGGGCACCTTCGACCCCGACGACATGGTTGAGTTCTCGCGCAAGCACCGCAAGGATTTCGGCCTGCGCGGCATCGAGGCCGAGGATGCCGTGGGCCAGAACGGCATCCAATGGTCTGACATCGCGCCCTTTGTCTATCCCGACGACGAGGACATCGAACGGGTGGATGTCAAGGGCATCTACATCTCCAACTACGTGCCCTGGGACGAGAAGGCCCATTCCGAGGAGATGATCCGGCTTTACAACTTCGGCACGGCCCAGGCGCCCAGGGACCGGACTTTCAACCTCTACGCCAAGCTCGAGGATTGCCACGCCAACGGCGCGCACGACTACCTTAAATACCTCAAGTTCGGCTACGGCCGGGCCACGGACGACGCCTCGACCATGATTCGCCAGGGCTTCATCACCCGCGAGGAGGGCATCGAATACGTCCGGCGGCACGACCACGTCCGCCCGCGCGATCTGGACATCTGGCTGCGCTTCGCGGGCATGAGCGAGCAGGAGTTCTTGTCCCACGTGGACCCGCTGCGCGATTCCCGGATATGGGCGCGCAACGACCGCGGCGGCTGGGTGGTCAAGGACTCCATCGTCAACCACATCGACGAGCCGGGTGTGGAAGCGGCCCGTCTGCCACTGAAGAACGCCCACCGCAAGGAATTCATCGAGGGGCGCTATCCTGTGGACGACCCCAGGTGGTTGCTGGACTACGACGGCTACGTGACCCTCTAATTTAATCGGAGTTGCCGTGTACGATCATACCCAGAGCATGTGCGGCCCGGACGCCACGGTGCGGGGTATCATCGCCCTACTCACCAGGAGCGATTTACTCATGGCCATGGTGGTGGACGGGCAGGGGAAGTTGCTGGGCTGTGTCACCGACGGCGACATCCGGCGGGCCATACTGGGCGGGGTCTCTCTGGACAGCCCGGTGTCCATGATCATGAACGCATCGCCCCGGACTCTGCCCGAGAGCGAGGCGGACAAGGCCCTGGAGATGATCCGCTCCATGGGCGTGAAGCAGGTTCCGCTGCTGGACGAGGCCGGGCGCGTGGTGGGCGTGAAGACCTGGAAGGAGGTCTTTGGACTGCGGACCGGAGACCGACGGGACAACGCCGTGTTCATCATGGCCGGCGGAAAGGGCACCCGCTTGGCCCCGCTGACCCGGATCATCCCCAAGCCCCTGGTGCCCTTGGGCGACAAGACCGTCATCGAGGTCATCATGGACCGCTTCGTGCGCTGCGGCCTCGACCGGTTCGTGCTCTCGGTGAACTATAAGGCCGAGATGATCCGTGCCTATTTCGAAGAGAACAAGGGCTACGACGTGCGTTTCGTCCAGGAGGCCGAATACCTGGGCACGGCGGGCAGCCTGAGGCTCGGCCGCCAGCTGCTGGACAAGACGTTCTTTCTGGCCAATTGCGACGTGCTGGCCGATCTCGACTACGACGACATCCTAGACAGCCACCGGCGTTCAGGAGACGACGTGACCATGGTCGGCGTGCTCAAGAACTGGAAGATTCCCTACGGCGTCATCAAGCTCACGGACGGCAAGTTCAGCGAGGTGCGTGAGAAGCCCGAGTTCGACTTCATCATCAACGGCGGCATTTACGTCATGGAACCGCACGTCGTGGACCTGATCGGCGACGGCGAGGCCATCGATATGCCCGATCTCGTCCGACGGGTCGGGACCAATGGAATGAACGTGGGCGTGTATCCCGTATCCAGGGAATGGACGGACATCGGTGAGATCGACGAGTATAGAAGAATCTTCAACGAATTCTCGTTTATCAAGGAATAGCGTCCCGCAGAGCGCGGGGAGGGCAGCGCATGGTCATCGGAGTATACATCGGGTCCGAGTTGACGGGTTTTTTTTCCAGCATCGCCAAGGTGCTTTCAGAGGAACACAAGGTCGTCTTGGTGGTGCAGAACCATATGGTCAAGAAATACGCCCAGGCCATCTCGGGAATCCCCGACGAGCGGATCATCGTCCAGTCCGACTACGACGGCACCGTGCCCGAGGAGAACGTTCAGGCCGAGTGTCTGGCCCGTGAAGCCAAGTACGGCTTCCTGTTTTCGGAACTCATGATCTACGACCGGAGCGTGGCCCGGGGCTATCTTTTCAACGCCGAGCTGATCCCCCACATTGGTCGCTCCTGGTGGCCGCTGCGGAAGCGGCAGAACTACCTGCTGTCGAAGATCAGGCTGGCTGAGATGCTGGTGGAGCAATATGGCCTACAGATGTTCATCTCCATCGTTTCCGTGGTCTTCTTCTCAAGGGTGCTCGCCCACCACAAGATTCCGTACCTGACGTTTTATCCGGTGAAGTTCGGGAGCCGGATGCACTGGGCCGACGACGAGACTGCCACCAGCTCCAAGATGCGAACCATTATGGCCGAGGCCTTGGCGGATCCCGCCGAAGCCATCCGGGACGTGGAGTACGCCCAGGAGTTCACCTCGGCCTACAACCACAAGCAGATTCGGTACACCTACGGCGCGGCCCTGAAGACAGCGGCGCGCAACCTGGCCTCGGACATCAAGGCCCGCCTGCGGGGCAGGCAAAAGATTGATTCGTACTGCCTGGGGGGCTGGGTGCTCCCCATCCTGAACAAGCCGCGCATGTTCCATTATTTCGAGAAGCATGGCCGTAAGCCGGAGGATCTGGAGGGGCAGCGTCTGGTGTACATTCCGCTGTCCTACGAGCCGGAGATTTCTCTGTACGGGTTTTCGCCGGAGTTCAACAACACTATTGAGATGATCGCCCTGGTGTCCCGCGTCCTGCCTGCGGATATGAAGATTGTGGTCAAGGAGCAGCCCTTCACCTTTGGCGTGCGCTCCAGGCGCTATTGCGACTACCTGCGGCAGATGGGCAACGTGATTTTGGCGCATCCCTCGGTCCACAGCTGGGAGTGGATCAAAGCCTCGGACCTCGTGGTCACGGTCACGGGCACCGTGGCCATTGAGGCAGTCTACTTCAAGCGTCCGTCTATCGTCTTTGGCAAGAACCACATTGTCCGCGATCTGCCCTGCGCCCGGTTCGCGTGCTGCTACGACGACCTGCGCCGTGCCGTACCCGAACTATTGGCCTTGAAGCCGGACGCCGAGGAGTTTCGGCGTTCGGCCCATGCCCTGTTCAGGGCCCAGATGGGGGTTTCCCTGGAGATGCCTGGGTTCGAGAAGAGTTATGCTTCGAAGGGGCCGGACGAGAAGTATGCGCGCATGGCCTTGGCCAAGCTCGGGGAGGTCTATCCCGAGGTCCTTTCCTAGCTGCGTCCATGGTCGCAGGATCGTCCCATCGTCTTTTCAGAGGACGGAGAGTCGTCCGTATAAAGGAGATAGTATGCATTTCGAGACGTCGTTCGGAGACAGGATACCCATCCTCCCGGGGTATCGGGGCCTGTTTCCCCATCGCGAAGACAGCCTCCGCGCAGCGTCGAGCCTTGCCGCCCACATCGCCGAGGGCGGCGGACAAGCCGTGGAGGACCATTACCAGCCGATCTCCCTGATGGGCTACGCCGTTCGTCTGGGGCGGGTGTCCCGGATGATCCAGTTCATGAACGAGGCCGGTATCGCCGGGAAGTATCATTCTATGCTCGACCTCGGCACGGGCCACGGCGTGCAGCCCATGCTGCTCAAGGGGTTCGGCTTGGCCGAGCAGGCCAGGGGCATCGATATCGTCAAGCGCGAGGGCAGCGCCCCGCGCGGACATCTCAAAAAGCGCCACCTGCAGTTGCGGTTGATTGGACCCGTCTTGGATTGGCTGTACAGGAAGGCACAGTCCGATCCCAACGCGCCTTTTGGCGCCGATTTTAACAAGGCGGTGCTCAAGTTCGGCAGCCCCCGACTGGGGGATAGGCAATACACCGGCAGCGTTCTTGCGTCGGAGTATTTCTACAAGCTGCGCCTCAAGAGCGACACGCAACTGGACGAATACATCGGCGGCGATATCTACGAGCACAACGCCTCGTACGATCTGATCACCGCGTTTTCCGCACTGATGCTTTTCCCCACGGAAAAGGTTGTGGCCAAGATTTCGGACCTCCTGGAGGAGGGCGGCATCCTTTGCGTCCTGGACCCCGTCTGGTGGTACGGCTCCAACAGTTTTCCCTTTGTGGGCGACTTCCCCTGGGCCGGGCAGCGCCTCACGCCCGAGGACTACCTGAGGTACATCGAACAGTTCTATCCGTCGGAGCTGGAACGGTACGCCATGGCTCAGAAATATTTCACATTCCCGCAGCCGACGCTGCGGGCCTACGAGGAAATCGGCGCCAGGTATGGCCTGCGACTGATCGCCTACAAACGTTTTATCCCCTCGGGCTGGTCCTACAAACGTGGCCCGTCGGCGACCTTGCAGGCAAATTGGGCCGAGGTGGATGTGGACGAGATCCTGCACAATATTTCCCGCTTCAGGGACGACGTGTGCCGTGACGACCTGTTCACCAGTTTCATGGCCTTCGCCTTCCGAAAGTGCTCCTCACCTGCCAATGCCCCCGTGGGAGATCCGGACGCCAATCCGTTTCTGAAGCGGTACGACGGCAAGCAGAGCCCTCTGTTTCGACTGGTGAAGAAGACCGTCCTGAAGGTGACGACCAATAACTGATGGGCGGCCCCGGGCCAGCGGGCCGAGACCGACGCAACGCCGCGAGGAAATGATGCAATTCGCAAACGTGCTCGTCCTGTCCCCCCATCCCGAAGACGGGGAGCTGGGGTGCGGCGGGACCATACAGCGATTCATCCAGGATGGTGTACAATGCTGGTACGCTGCGTTCACCATTGCCGAGAAATCCACGCATCCCCCCTTTGATTCCGACGCCCAGCGCGGTGAGATGATGCGTTCCACGGGCATTTTGGGATATGCTCCGGAGAGGGTGTTGGTGAAGAACTGGGAGGTCAGGACCTTTCAGGCGCATCGCCAGGAAATCCTGGACTATATGATCGCGTTGCGCAACGAGATCCGGCCGGATCTAGTGTTCTGCCACAGCCGGGACGATACTCACCAGGATCACCAGGCCATCACGAACGAGGCCATACGGGCCTTCAAGCAATCGTCCATCCTGGGGTACGAGCTGCCCTGGAATACGTTCCACTTCTCCACGGAATATTTTGTGGAACTAAACGAGGCGCAAGTCGCTGCCAAGTGTGACGCCTTGTCCTCCTATCAGTCCCGCAACTATCGCCCATACCTGGACGGCAAGCGTCTACGCCAGTGGATGGGAACCCGCGGACTGCAGATTGAAACGGACTACGCTGAATGCTTTGAGGTCATTCGCCTCGTGGACAGGCTCATGCCTCTTTCCCAACGATAACGCCAAGACGGTAGGCAATAATGAGCAAGGACATTCTGATTCTCGGCATTCATGACGGCCACAACTGCGGCGCGACCCTGACCCGCAATGGCGTGGTCCTCGCCTCGGTTTCCGAAGAGCGCCTGACCCGCAGGAAGAATGAAGTCGGATTCCCGGCGAAGTCCATTGTAGAGGTCTTGCGTATCGCCGGGGTGGGCGCCGGCGATTTGGACGAGGCGGCCTATGCCTCCAACTTCATGCATTCTCCCGATCACCTTCTTGAATTGGGTCCATGGTATCGTGTCGGCCTTGAGGATCAGCGCCGCTATCAGCAACAACCCAAAGGGTACCAAAAGGTCGTTTTCGACCAGCGACGGGCGGAGCGCATCGAACTCGTTTGCGAATTGATCAAAATAAAGAAAGATAAAGTCACCTTTGTCGAGCATCATGAAGCCCACGTGGCCGCGGCGTATTACTCCGCTCCAAATTATCGGCCTGGAAAGCCGCTTCTGGGCATCACCTGCGACGGATCCGGCGATGGAATAGCTGCCACTGTTAGCGTGTGCCAAGGGAACGTCCTGCGGCGCATAGCCGAGACGCCCCGCCATGCCTCCCTGGGCAAGGTGTATTCCCGCGTCACCATGATGATGGGCATGAAGCCGTGGGAGCATGAGTACAAGCTCATGGGTATGGCCCCGTATTCCGATCCCGACCGCAGCCGCAAGGCCGCCGCCCCACTGTTCGAGCTGCTTCGGCTGCGCGGCGACGGCCTGGGCTTTGAGCAGGCCGGGGAACTGTCCACCAACTTCTGCTACGAGTACCTGCGCGAGATATTCGAGCGGGTGCGCTTCGACACCATTTGCGGCGCCGTGCAGTTGTTCACCGAGGAAATGCTTACGGGCTATGTGCGTGGCGCCATCAACCACACCGGCATTCGGGACGTATGCCTGGCCGGCGGCGTGTTCATGAACGTCAAGGCCAACATGCTCGTGGCGCAGATGCCCGAGGTCGACAGCATCTACGTGATGCCCTCGGGGGCGGACGAGTCCTTGTCCATCGGCGCCTGCCTGCACCGCTACTACGCCCTTTCCGGCGATGAAAACCATGCCCAGTCTGTGTTTCGCGATCTGTACTTCGGTGCGGATTACGACGAGGCCAACGAGCGCAAGGCCATGGAGGAATTGCTCCCCGGCACGGGCGTCACTGTGTCCACGCCCGAAGACATCGATCTGGCCACTGCGGATCTGCTGGCCGCCGGCGATGTGGTGGCGCGTTGCCGGGGCCGCATGGAGTGGGGTGCGCGGGCGCTGGGCAACCGCAGCATCTTGGCCCGCGCCGATGACTACCGTGTGGTTGCCAAGATCAACGACATGATCAAGATGCGCGACTTCTGGATGCCCTTTGCCCCGGCCATCAAGGCTGAGTGCAAGGACCGCTACATGGACGACCCCAAAGACCAGAAGCCGTACTTCATGACCTACGCCTACGAGTCCAGGCCCGAAACGTATGAGCATCTGACCGCGGGCAGCCATCCCAAGGACCGTACCCTGCGGCCGCAGGTGGTGACGCGCGAGGCCAACCTCGGCTACCACAGCGTCATCAACCGCTTCGAGGAGCTAACGGGCATGGGCGTGATCATGAACACATCCTTCAACCTGCACGGGTTCCCCATCTGCGCCGATGCGCGGGACGGCATCGACGTGTTTCTTCATTCCGGGCTGGACCATCTGGCCCTGAACGGTCATCTGCTCTCCAAGCCCAACAGAGGGTAGAAGGTCATGGCCATCCGTTTTCATGAGGCGGGCCGTGGCGAGTGGAGCACTCTCCACCGCGACGGCCTCGTCGTTTGGTATGCCGGGCGCGAGGGATCGGTCCGCGCCCTGTTGGACACCTTGCCATCGGGACGCGCACCACGACGGGCCGAGGCGGCCCAGGCCCTGCGCGGCCTGCCCGGGCATTTCGCCGTGGCCCTGCTGGGCGATGGCTGGGGTCTCGTTGCTGTGGACGAGGCGCGGGCCTATCCGCTGCTGTACGCCGAGACCGTGGACGAACTGCATCTCTCGGGCTGCGCGCGTGCGGTGCGCGACGCCGCCGGGCTGAGCGGTATGGACGAGACCGGCGTGCTGGAATTTTTGATGTCCGGCTTCGTCACTGCCGGTGGCACCGTGATCCGGGGGCTTCATCAGTTGCAGGCGGGTGAGGCCCTGCTGTGGTCCGAAGGCGGCGGTGGCGAAGTCTTCCGTTATTACCTCTTCCATACCCGGGAATTTCTGGAGGACGGCAGGGATGGCTTGGTGGAGCGGCTGGGCTTGGCCACGGACGCCGTGTTCGACCGATTGGTGCAGGACCTCGACGGGCGTCCCGCGCTGCTGCCACTGTCCGCCGGTCTGGATTCGCGGCTGGTGGCGGCCAAGTTGGTGGAACGCGGGTACGACGACATCCGTACCTTTTCCTATGGCACCCCCGGCAATCACGAGGCGGCCCACGCCCGCAAGGTGGCCGAAACCCTGGGAGTGCCGTGGCGGTTTGTGCCCATTTCCGGGCCGGACATGCGGGCTTTCCACGAATCCTCCCTGCGCCGGGAGTATTGGAACTTTTGCGACGGCCTTGCCTCGGTGCCCAATCCACAGGACATCGTGCCGCTGCTGAAGCTGCGTGACGAGGGCGGGTTGCCCGGGAATGCGGTACTCATCAATGGCCAGTCCGGGGATTTCAGCTGCGGGGCACATATCCCGCGCGCCCTGACTGAGGCGGATGCCTGCCTGGGCGATGTGTTCGAGCTTTTGCTCGCCAAGCATTTCGCCCTGTGGCGCGACATGCTCACCCCGGGGAACACGGCCCGCCTGCGGGCAAAGATGCAGGGGGCACTGGCGGCAATCGACCCGGACCCGGACACCCCTGCCCGCCTCGCCGTGTTGCACGATTGCTGGGAATGGCAGGAGCGCCAGTCCAAGTATGTGGTCAACGGACAACGCATTTACGATTTCCTCGGTCTGGACTGGCGGCTGCCCCTGTGGGAGGCTGAGTGGAACGACTTCTGGCCTCGCGTGCCTGTGGAATATCGCCTGGGGCGCGGCCTGCACAGGGATTATCTGCGCCGTTGGGATTACCGGGGCCTGTTCTCCGGGCGGGAACCCGTAGTCTCGCATTGGCCGGGGGCCAGCGTTGTCCTGTTCGCCGCCGCCCAGATCGCGGGCCTGTTCGGGCGCGGGGCCAAGGACGCCTGGTACCGGCACGCCCGCTGGTTCGGGCACTACGGCTTCCAATGGCGCTCCTACCACCTGGGCCGTTTCCTGCGCGATGCCAATCAGGCCCGCAATGTGCTGGCGCTGTTCGTGGAAGATTGGGTTGGGGAGAATTTGAATCTGGCGACGCGGCATGCCTTGAACTTCTGAGAGAGGGGCTTGTGATGAAGACGGCGCGGTTCGAGACTCTTTCGGTGGAGACGGTCGAGGAGAGTCTGCAGAAGTTGCTGGCCGTTGCGGCGGATCAGTCCGATGAGTATTGGACCCGCGACAATTTTTTGCGGGATCTTCCAGGTAAATGGGATTTGTCTTTTGCTGTTTTTTTGAATTCGGACCTTGTGGGGTATGCCGTGCTCTCGAACAAGGATTCCCGAACCGTGCATCTGCATCATTTCATGCTTCGCAGCGATTGCAGAGGGGAAGGATTGGGGGGGCTCATGCTGGCGGAGGTCGAAGCCAGGAGCCGAAGGGCCGGAGCAAAGGTGCTGTCCCTGAAGTATCGGGCCGACAATGATCGTGTTCGGGCGTTTTACGAGCGGGCCGGTTTCGGGGTCGTGGGGCAAAATGCCCCGTACCGACACATGGCCAAGATCCTTGTTCCGGCGGGATGAAGGAAAACGAATTTTCCGGTGGCTGTCCGTTATGCCATTGGGGTTTTTGTCTTTGTATTATAGCCTGTTTTGTCGCTGATGCGCCAGCGCCCGGCAGCCTTGCCTCTCCAACCTTAGAGGGCCGGGTCACCCACCTTGTGCCCGTGGAGCTTTAGTTTGATAGTCGCAATTCATCAGCCGCATTATTTCCCTTGGATTCCCTATATGAACAAGCTGGCTGTGGCCGACGTGTTCGTGGCCTATGACACGGTGCAACTACCGCGCGGCAAGTGCAAGGAACTGCGGACCAAGTATCTGGATGAGGGCGGCGAAAAGTGGCTGACCATCCCGGCAGGCAAGGAAAAGAGCGCCATGCGTCCCATCATGGATGTGCACCTGCCTGACTCAGACTGGAAGCAGAAGCATTTGGACAAGCTGCTCAACGCCTATCGCCGTGCTCCGCATCTCGATTGGGCCTTGACGTTCGTGGAGGAGTGTTTGGGGCCGGAGAGTCTGACCGGGCTGGCGGACATCCATTGCCGCATCCTGGAGCGCTTGTCCGAAGCCCTCGGGCTCGGTACGCGCATTGTCCGCGCATCCGCCTTGGCGCCCTATGACGGTGCTTCTCTTCATGATTATGTTGTCGAACTGGTGAAAAAGGCGGGTGGGACCCGGTATTTCACCGGCGCGGGCAAGGGCACCATGAAGACGGTGGATGAAGGGCGGTTCCTCCGTGCCGGTATCCAGTTGGAATACCAGGACTACGCCATCCCCCCGTGGAAGCACCTGCACGGGCATGAATTCGTCCCGGGAATCTCGGTGCTGGACGCGTTGTTCAACCTGGGGGCGGAGGCCGGACGGGTGATCGTCGGGGGCTAGTTCCCCGCTTGGGGCGATGGGTCGGTGTTGGGAACCTCGCCGTCCATGAGTCGCTCGAAGGCTTCGGGATTGTATTCCCTGAATACCCGGTAGTGGGCCGATGTCCGATAGGCGGCGTAGGCCGTTTGTTGTGTCTTCAGCATGCCGTCCACGTTGTCGGCGGTGAGCAGATCGCCAAATCCGTTGTCCGTTCCGTCCATGCGCCGCAGCAGGCGTTTTCCGTAGGCCGGGGTGAAGTGCGACAGTTCGTAGAAATCCTGGGGACGGAAGGCGAGAGTTGTCTGGTTCAGAGCTGTGAAGTCGTAGACAGGGGATATCCTCGTCAGAGCCCGTTTCCATTCCATGAATGAGCCCAGCATCTTGCGGCGTTCATAGCTGATCCAGGCGAAGACGTTGCGCGGTTCGATGAACAGCAGCATCCGCGTTCCGGCTGCCCGGCATTTCCTTTCCATCGTGTCCACTTCATTCAGCCGTTCGCCTTTAAACAGTGTCGCATGGGTGTTGGAATACATGGCCCGTAGGCCGACCTGGTTCTCGTGGCGGTCTTCGGCGTCGAAGGCTGTTCTCTCTCCTGTCTTCCATTGTCGTAGGCCATATTCGTATTTGTCGTCTTTATTTCCGGATAATTGGATCAGGCTGTGCTTGAGGACCGTGCTTGAGAGGGCGGCATCGAAGATCTTGTCCACGAAGAGTAAAGGCCCGTTCCCTCGATCGAGCATGTCGTGAGGGAACATTTCCCTGAATCCGTTTTCAGCGTCTGTGAACATCTCGTAGGACAGGCCGATGATGATTTTTTCCGGGGCGAATGTCCGTAGAGAGTAGTCCAGATAGGCGTGTATTTCCTGCAGGGTGGCACCGGTCACGCCGAGATTGTAGACCTCCCCGCGCCTGTAGCCGGAGAATTCTGCGGGGAGTCCCCAGGAAACGCGTGAGTTCCCCAGCAGGACGACCTTGGGACGCAGTGCTACGGCAGAATACGGCTTGAACAGATATTCGAAATGATTTTCACCGGGGGTGATTCCATGCTCGCCGTGGGGCCGCCAGACCCCGAAAGGGTCCGCATAGATGTTGAGCCCCGCGGCGGCGAGGGTCAGGATCAGGGTAAGCCCCGCGAACAGGCGAATGAAGGTCCGAGATGACTGCATGGACTTCCTAGAAGTTGAAATATAAAAATTCGCTTGCTTGGTTCAGGCAGAGCAGGCCGTAGGCGAAGAGGCAGGCGGCTGGAACGGCGTAGGAGACGGGGCGGGAACGCATGTCTGCGGCCATGTCGTGGCTGTTGCGGCACAAGAACGCGATGCCTAGCGAACCCGTGACCCAGAGTATGGTGTCCAGGCCTCCGTTGATGTCCGTCAACATCCCGTCGGCCCTGATGCCCCAGTCCGCGAGCCAGGGCAAGCGGGCCAAGACGAATCCGGGAACGGAAATTCCCGACAGTCCCACCATGCCCTTGAGGACCTTCAGGGCGTCGCCCCAAGTGGTCGCCCGGAAAAAGACCCAGGCCACGTTGACGAAGTTGAAGGTCAGGAACCAACCCAGCAGGGGCGGCAGGACGTACCCCCCGCGTTTCCATAGGCGCAGGCCGATGAGCGCCGCGCCGTGCAGCAGGCCCCAGAAGATGAAGTTCCAGCCCGCGCCGTGCCACAACCCGCCGAGCAGGAAGGTGACGAGTACGTTGGCCAGGGCCCGGCCGTCGCCTTTCCGGTTGCCGCCCAGGGGAATGTAGATGTAGTCGCGCAGAAATCGTGACAGGGTGATGTGCCAGCGTCGCCAGAAGTCCTGGATGTCCGTGGCCTTGTACGGGGAATCGAAGTTGATGGGCAGGCGGATGTTGAACATCAGCGCCGCGCCCAGGGCCATGTCCATGTAGCCGCTGAAGTCGAAGTACAACTGTCCGGAATAGCTGAGGCTGGTCAGCCATGCTTCCACGAAGGTCAGGGATGGGGCGCTGTCGAATCCGGCGGTAGCCCATGTCGCGAGGGTGTCGGCCACGGCGACTTTTTTGAACAAGCCGATGGCGAAGTACAGAAGTCCCGTTGCCAGGTTGGCCTGGTCAGGAACTAGATTCCGCACACGCCGGAACTGAGGCATCATCTCCTTGTGGTGTACGATGGGGCCGGAGATTAGTTGTGGAAAGAAGGTTACGAACAATGTGTAGTTCATGAAGTCATATTCGCGGGTCTGGCCCTGGTAGCTGTCCACGAGATAGGCGATTTGCTGGAAAGTGAAAAAGCTGATGGCCAGCGGCAGGATTATGGGGGGATTGGCCCACTCGAGGTTGGCCAGGGTATTTACATTATCGATGAAGAAATTGAAGTACTTGAAATAGGCCAGCAGCCCCAGGTTGGCCGCGATGCCCAGGCCGAGCACGGTGCGACGCTTCGTCGCATCGCTCCCGGCCGAGTTGCCGAGCATGGAGCCCACGGCGAAGTTGAACAGCACGGACCCCAGAATGAGTGGCAGATGGACGGGGTTCCACCAACTGTAGAAGAACAGGGACCCCCCCACCAGAAGCGTCTTGGCTCCCACGACGTATCGGCGTGCCACCAGGCCGAAGTATGCAACGTAGAGCAGCGGCAAGAATACCAGGATGAATTCCTTGGAACTGAATAGCAAGGGGAACGCTCCGGGGGATGGATGTCTGCTCCGGGGGTGCGAAATGCGAAGTAGATATACGTCTACCCGGAAGGCGGCGTCAAGGAAGGGTCTTGCCTCCGGGCGGGGAGTCTGGCACCGTGCTCACGCCGGGGCCGTTTCGGCTCCAATAATTGTTTTTGTGGAGAATTTCGGGATGGAAAAGAGCCCACTGCGCGTCCTGTGCCTGGACATCGAAGGCGGCTACGGAGGCTCGTCGCGCAGCCTGTATTATCTCCTGAAGCACGTGGACCGTTCCCTGGCCGCACCGGAGGTCTGGTGCAAGCGCGAGGGGCCTGTCCAGGCCCTGTACCGGGAGTTGGGCATCCCCGTGCGCGTGGAGCCGGACATGCCCAAAGTCAGCTCCCTGCCCCGGTTTTCACGCAGCCTCTTTGTCCACACCCGGCATTGCCTGGAGTTTTGGCGAGCCCGGGACTTTCGCGCCCGCCTGGCCCGGGAGGCCAGCGGGCGTTTCGACGTGGTGCATTGCAACCACGAGGCCTTGTATCTTTTGGCCCGCTGGCTGCGCCTCCACACGAAAGCGGCCCTGGTCATGCACCACCGTACCCAGATCTGGAATTCCTGGTTCGCGCGCCGACAGGCGCGCATTGCGGTGGCTGCCTGCCAAGGCCAGGTCTTCATCACTGGACGCGAGCGGGAAAACGTGGCCCGGCTCTGCGGCAGCGACCCTGGGGGCAATGTCATCTTCAACGTGGCCGAGTTGCCCGCCGAGCGCCCCGCAGCACACGGAGCCGTTCCCCGGGACGGGCGTTTCACCGTGGCCTGCCTGTCCAATTATTCCTGGTTGCGCGGGATTGACCGGCTGGTGGATGTGGCCCGGGCCCTCAAGGGCATGGGCCGTGCGGACGTGCGGTTCGTAATGGCGGGCAAGACTGCCCTGTCCCGTTCCCTGCCCGGGGAACTGGGCCGCACGGCGGCGCGGGGCGGCGATCTTGCGGATTATGCTACGCAAACCGGCGTGGGGGACATGTTCCTGTTCCTGGGGCATGTTTCCGAGCCGGAACGGGTGTTGGCCGCGGCCTCGGTGCTGGCCAAGCCGTCCCGGGAGGACAATCCCTGGGGACGGGATATCTTGGAGGCCCTGGGCATGGGCCTGCCCGTGCTGGCCTGCGGCACCATGGACACCTTCGTCACCCCCGGGGAGACGGGGTTTCTCTATCCCCACGGTGAGGATTTCGATTCCGGGGCCATGGCCCGGGACATCGCCGCCCTGGCCGACGATCCCGGCCGTACGGCAAAGCTGGCCCGGGCCGCCCGCGAGCGCGTGGCCGATCTCTGCCACGGCCCGTCCCGCGCGGCGGACCTCGTGCGCGTCTGGGAGGACGCGGCTCGCGCCGCAGGACGCAGCCCCTTTTCTCCCGCGCGGGATTGACCTATAGTCCGCGCAACGTGCCCCCGCGCAGCCCATGCGCGCTGGGGCGAAACGCTGGCCCTGGAGAGGCGCTTGAACCCGAATCAACCCCAGCCCACCGGCCGGATGTACAAACTGACCCTGGCGGCGCTGATCCTGTTCGCCATGTATCTGGCCTACATGGTCTTCAGCCCGTTCCTCACGCCCATCGTGCTTTCGGCGGTGCTGGCGGCCATTTTCTATCCGCTGTTCACGCGCATCGCCGCGAAACTCGGAGGGCGGGAAACGCCCGCGGCGGTCATCGTGCTGCTCATCGTGGTCTTTTGCGTGTTCCTGCCCACGATCTTTTTTCTCACGGGCCTGGTCTCCCAGGCGGCCACGTCCATCGCCGAGTTCACCAATTGGCTGAAGAGCCCGGATTTCCAGCAGTTGGTGACCAAGGCCCGGCTGGACGCTGTTCTGGCCTGGCTGCAGGACAAGATGCCCTACATGGACTTCAGCACCATCGACTTCCAGTCCGGGCTGGTGCAGTTCTCGCGCAACGTGGGCCAGACCATGGTCTCCATGAGCACCAGCATCCTGGGCAACGCCGTGACCGTGCTCATGGACTTCTTTATCATGCTTTTCATCCTGTTTTTCCTGCTCAAGGACGGCAAGCGGATCATCGCCTATTTGAAGTACCTTTCGCCCCTGCACGAGGAGCAGGAGGACATCATCATCGCCAGCCTGCGCAACGTGTCCCGCGCCGTGCTGGTGGGGGGCCTGCTGGTGGCCCTGCTGCAGGGCATCGCGGGCGGCGTGGGCCTGTCCTTCGTGGGCATTCCGCCCCTGTTCTGGGGCACCATGATGGGCTTCACCTCCCTGGTGCCCGTGGTGGGCACGGGCCTGGTCTGGGCCCCGGCGCTGATCTACCTGCTGCTCATGGCCAAGTGGAAGGCCGCCCTGTTCCTGGGCCTGTGGTGCGGCCTGGGCGTGACCAGCATCGACACCTTCCTGCGCCCGTATTTCATGCGCGAGGCCGCGGGCATGCCGCTTCTCTACATCTTCCTTTCCGTGATCGGGGGCATCCAGGTCTTCGGGCCCGCGGGCCTGCTCTACGGGCCGTTGATCCTGTCCTTCGCCATGGTCATGCTGCGCATCTACGGGGAAGAGTACAACGACCAACTGGCCACCGCGCCGCGCGAGATCCCGCCCCTGGTCACGGAGCCGGACCCGGAGGACGGCGCAGAGTAGCCCCGCCGCGCGGGACGTTTCGCGCACCGTGCGCCGGGCTTGCCCTGCGCCGCCGCAACCAGTATCCAACCCCCTTTGGGCGGGTTCGGCCCGCCGTCGTCAACAACGCCAAAAACGAAAGGGTGTTGTCGTGCACAAGGACATAGCGGTCATCGGCTCGGGCTATTGGGGCAAGAATCTGCTCAGAAACTACCACGCCTTGGGGTGCCTGGGGCTGATCTGCGACCGCAGCGAGGCCACCCTGGACCATTTCCGGACCATCTATCCGGACACGGACACCTGCCTGGCCGTGACCGAGGTCCTGTCCCGCGACGAGATCCGCGGCGTGGTGGTGGCCACCCCGGCCGAGACGCACTACGCCATCGCCAAGGAGGCGCTCCTGGCGGGCCGCCACGTGTACGTGGAAAAGCCCCTGGTGCTGGACGAGGCCGAGGGCGCGGAGCTCATCGCCCTGGCCGAGTCGCGCGGCTTGACGCTCATGGTGGGGCATCTCCTGCACTACCACCCGGTGTTTGTGCGCCTCAAGGAGATGGCGGCGGCGGGCGAGCTGGGCCGTATCGACTACATCTATTCCAACCGCCTGAACCTGGGCAAGATCCGGCGCGAGGAGAACGCCCTCTGGTCCTTCGCGCCCCACGACATTTCCATGATCCTGTCCCTGGCCGGGGAGATGCCCGAGCGCGTCCTGGCCACGGGCGGCAACTACCTGCACCGGGACATCGCCGACGTGACCACCACGCATCTGGACTTCGCCTCGGGCTGCAAGGCCCATATCTTCGTGTCCTGGCTGCACCCCTTCAAGGAGCAGAAGCTCGTGGTGGTGGGCGAGAGGAAGATGGCCGTGTTCGACGACACCCTGCCCTGGGCGGACAAGCTGCTGCTCTATGCCCACCAGATCAACTGGGAGCGCAACATGCCCGTGCCCGTGAAGGCCGAGGCCGAGCGCCTGGACATCCCCCAGGCCGAGCCCTTGCGCGCGGAATGCGAGCATTTCCTGAAGTGCATGGACGGGGGCTGCGAGCCCGTCACCGACGGGGCCGAGGGCCTCAGGGTGCTGTCCGTGCTCAACGCGGCCCAGCGCTCCATGGACAAGGGCTGCGAGGTGCGCCCGGCTGCCGCCCCGGCCGCGCCCAAGGCCGTCGGCGCTTTCGTGCACGAAACCGCCGTGGTGGAGGAGGGCGCCCGGGTGGGTGCGGGCTCCAAGATCTGGCATTTCGCCCACGTGCTGGGCGGCTCGGTCATCGGCGAGAACTGCACCGTGGGCCAGAACGTGGTCGTGGGGCCCGACGCCGTGGTGGGCGATGGCTGCAAGATCCAGAACAACGTCTCGGTGTACAAGGGCGTGACCCTGGAGGACCACGTGTTCTGCGGGCCGTCCATGGTCTTCACCAACGTCTACAATCCCCGCGCGCACATTCGGCGCATGGACGAGGTCCGGCCCACCCTGATCCGGAAGGGGGCGACCCTGGGGGCCAACAGCACCATCGTCTGCGGGCACACCGTGGGCCGCTACGCCTTCGTTGGCGCTGGCGCCGTGGTCACCCGCGACGTGCCGGACCACGCCCTGGTGGCGGGCAACCCGGCCCGGCCCATGGGCTGGGTCTGCGCCTGCGGCGAGAAGCTGGGCCCGGACCTGGCCTGCCCGGCCTGCGGCCAGGAGTACGAGACCGCCGGGAACGGCCTGGCCCCCAAGGAATAGGTTCGGGGCCGCATCCGACAGAAACGACAACCGCCCCGCGCGAGACGTTCGCGTGGGGCGGTTTTTTGTTGTCTGGGGCGGAGAGGCTTCGGGCCGCTACCGGGCGTCGTCCTTGGGCAGGACCCAGGCCAGGACCGCGCCCGTGACCACCAGGCCCCCCAGGCAGACGAAGCCCGTGGCGAAGTCGCCCCGGTCCCCGAACCAACCCAGGGCCGGGGGCGTGAGCCCCGAGCCCACGAAGACCGACGAGGGCACGATGAGGGACACGGCGATGTTGCGGATGTCCTTGGGGAAGACCATGGACGCGGCCGTGAGCCCGGCCGGGAAGAAGGCCGCCGCCATGGCGGGCTGCAGGATGGCCGCTGTGGTCATGCCCCAGCCGGGCAAAAGGCCCAGCAGCGCGGTGAGCGCCCCGGCCCCGCCCAAGGCCAGGGCCACGGTGCCCCGCGCGCCCAGCCCGTCCACGATGTGCCCGGCCATGAGCACCAGGATCGGCCCGCTGAGGCGCGAGGCCGTGAGCACGGCGTTGGCCCATTCCACGTCCATGCCCACCTCGTCCGTGAAGTACAGCGACAGCATGCTGTAGGGCCCGAAGCTCGCGGCCGAGGCCAGGGCGAACAGGGCCGTGAGCACCCAGAAGGCGGGCCGCCTGAGCACCTGGCCCAGAATCACCCCCAGGCGCGGGGCCTGGCCCCGGAAGTTTCCGCCCCTGCCGCGCAGGGCGAAGAGCAGACCCATGGCCAGGGCCGCGGCGCCAAGCCCGGCGAAGACCGTGCGCCAGGGGACCACGCCCTCCAGAAGCGCGGCCAGGGCCGGTGCGGCCACGAAGGCCGAGTTGGGTGCCAGTTCGTGGATGGCCAGCCCCCGGCCCCAGTGCCGGGGCGTGAGCAGGGCGGTGATGGAGGCGATGGCCGAGGGGAAGTACAGGCCCGCGGCCAGGCCCGTGGCCACCAGCATCGTATGGATCAGGGACAGGGACGAGGACAGGGACACGCCCACCAGCCCCAGGCCGATGCCCACGGTGGAGACGAGGATGGTCCGCCGGTGGCCCAGAGCCCGGGCGAACAGGCCCGAGAGGAGCATGGACACGCTGGTGCCCGTGCAGACGTAGAAGAACAGGGCCCCGGACTGCGCGTGGCTGAGGTCGAACTCGGCCTCGATGTGCGGCAGGAACGGAGCCAGGGAAACCCTGGTCAGGAAGTTCACGAAGAACAGCCCGGCGAAGATCAGCAGGCAGGGCAGGGCCCGGCGCAGGGCGAGGGGGGCGTCGTCGGCGAGCCCGTGGGATGCGCTCATGTCGTGTCCGCTCCGGGCGGGTCGGGTTTCGTGGGGCAGCGCTGCTCATACCCCGGGTCGCGCCCGAGGGCAATCCCCGGCCCGGGCTTTACTGCGGCCGGGAATTGGGGCACACATGCGCAGTGGGAACTATTCGTAGTCTATTCGTTTTGCCCGCGTTGAATTCCGGGGGGGCCGAACGCGTGATGCTGACCCTGCTCACGCATCTTGACCGCGAGCGCTTCGCGCCGACCCTGGCCGTGGGCGCGGCCACGGGGCCGCTGGTTTCCCTGGTGCCCCCGGACGTGCCCGTGCGCGAGCTGGGGGGGGCGCGCGCGCGGCGCATGCTGCCCGGGCTGGTGCGCCTGGCGAGGCGCGAGCGGCCCCACGTGGTCCTCAGCACCCTGGGCTACGTGAACGTGCTCCTGGCCCTGGTGCGCGGCCTCTTGCCCGGGATGACCGCCCTGGTGGGCCGCGAGACCAACATCCCCTCCCGGCACCTGGCCGGATGCCCCTGGCCCAGGCTGATGCCTTTCCTCTACCGCCGTTTGTATCCGCGTTTCGACCGCGTGGTCTGCCAGTCCCGGGACATGCTGCGGGACATGGTGGACAATTTCGGGCTGCCCGAGTCCCGGGCCCGGGTGCTGAACAACCCCGTGGACGTGGACGCCGTGCTGGCCCGCGCGGACCAGGGCGCCCACGGCCTGCCGCCCGGGCGCGTGAACCTGCTGGCCGCGGGCAAGCTCATGCCCCAGAAGGGCTTCGACCTGCTGCTCGCGGCCCTGGCCCGCACCCGGAACCCGGCCCTGCACCTGACCATCCTGGGCCAGGGCCCGGAGCGGGAGAACCTGTTGGCCCTGTGCGCTCAGCTGGGGCTTATGGACCGCGTGACCCTGGCCGGCTTCCAGGAGAACCCCTATCCCTGGATGCGGGCCGCGGACCTCTTCGTGCTCAGCTCCCGGTTCGAAGGCTTTCCCAACGTGGTCCTGGAGGCCCAGGCCTGCGGAACCCCGGTCCTGGCCTTCGACTGCCCCGGGGGGCTTTCGGAGATCATGCGCCCCGGTGTGAACGGCTGGCTGGTACCCGAGGGCGACGTGGCCGCTTTGGCCCGGGGCCTGGAGAAGTACGCCCGGGTCCGCCCGGGGCCCGAGGCCGTGCGCGCCACGGTGACGGAGCGCTACGGGGTCCGGGCCATCGCCGGGCGGTACGCCGACCTGCTGGAGGAAGCCGTGGCCTCGCGCGCGGGAGGGCGGCCGTGATCCGGGTTCTGCACGTCATCACCGGCCTGAACACGGGCGGCGCCGAGGCCATGCTGGCCAAGCTCGTGGGCGCCATGGACCGCGCGGAATTCGAGTCCCACGTGGTCTGCCTGCTGGAGCCCGGGCCGCTGGAGGTTGCGGTGCGCGCGGCGGGGGTGCCCGTGACGAGCCTGGGGCTTTCGCGCGGCACGGCCAATCCCATGGCCCTGTTCCGGCTGGCCGGAATCCTGCGCCGCGAACGGCCGGACGTGGTCCAGACCTGGCTCTATCACGCGGACCTGCTGGGCTTGGCCGCCTCGGCTCTGGCCCGCCAGGGCACGGTGGTCTGGAACCTGCGCTGCTCGAACATGGACTTTTCCCATTCCGGCCGCCTCACGCGGCTGGTGGTGCGCCTCAACGCCCGGCTCTCGCGCCTGCCCGCGGCCGTGGTGGCCAACTCGTCCAACGCCGTGGCCGTGCATCACGACATGGGCTACTGGCCCCGGCGTTTCGAGGTCATTCCCAACGGTTTCGACCTTGGGTGCTTCGTGCCCGATCCCCGGGCCGGGGCCTGGCTGCGGGCCGAGCTGAACATCCCGGCGGACGCGCCCTTGGTGGGCATGGCCGCGCGCTTCGACCCCCAGAAGGACCACGCCACCCTGCTGCACGCTACGGCCGAACTGCTGGCGGACATGCCCTCGGTGCACCTGGCGCTCTGCGGCAGCGGGGTGGACGACGAGAACGCCCCCCTGCGTTCCCTGGTGGATAGCCTGGGCCTGCGCAGCAACGTGCATCTCCTGGGGCCGCGCCAGGATATGCCCCGCGTGGCCGCCGCCCTGGACGTGAGCGTCCTGTCCTCGGCCTACGGCGAGGGCTTCCCCAACGTGGTGGGCGAGGCCATGGCCTGCGGCGTGCCCTGCGTGGTCACGGATACCGGCGATTCGGCCGCTGTGGTGGGCGATACGGGCGTAGTGGTGCCTCCGCGCGACCCCAGGGCCCTGGCCGGGGGGCTGCTGCGGCTCCTGGGCATGGCCCCGGACGAGCGCGCCGCCCTGGGCGCGGCTGCCCGCAGGCGCATCCAGGAGCGCTACTCCCTGGCGGCCGTGGCCGCGCGCTACCAGGATCTGTACCGCAGCCTCACCGCATGACGCGCGTCCGGGAAAATTGGTGAATACACTTGCACAAATGTGCAATCCATGTTGTGCTGTGCATTGCACAAGTGGGTGCGGGCTGTAGGAGTTGTGTTTAGGCAACTTCTTTGAAAAGCTTAATTTCTTTCTTTGGCACGGGCTGTGCTACATGGTGGTCAAACACACAGGAACCCTTTCCTGAACATAAGGAGAAACACCATGAATCGCAGAACCCTGATCATGACCCTGGCGGCCTTGATGGTCATTTCCCTCTCCGCGGTGGCCTATGCCGGCCGTGGCGGCGGTCCCGGATGGGGCGGAGGCCCCGGCTACGGCTGCCCCGGCTGGGGCGCCCAGGGCGACTACGGCGTCCAGGCCCTGAGCCCCGAGCAGAAGGAGAAGCTCGACGTCCTGAGGACCGAGCATCTGAACAAGGTGGCCCCCCTGCGCAAGGATATCTACGCCAAGGGCTATGAGCTCGAGTCCCTGATGGTGGACCCCGCCGCCAACGCCGCGAAGATCAAGTCCGTGTCCAAGGAGCTCGGCCAGCTCAAGGGCAAGCTGTTTGAGGAGCGCACGGCCTTCCGCGCCGGGCTCGTCACCCTGGGCGTCGAGGACTACGGTCGCGGCCACATGGGCCCCGGCTTCGGCCGCCACCATCGCGGACGCGGCTTCGGCCCCCAGAACTGCCCCGGCTTCGGCCCCGGCCAGGGCTACGGCATGGGAATGGGCATGGGCCCGAATGTTGACGACGAACCCGCCGGCTAGATGACGAACGAACGGAAAACGACATCCATCCTTTCCGACGCTACGGCCCGGAGCACCGCCTAGGAGGCGGGGCTCCGGGCCCATCGAATTTTGATCCGGGCGCGGGGAGAAACACGACATGGACATAGGCCTCAAAGTCAGGGACAGGAGCTTTTTGTTCGGCGCCACGCTGGCGCTGGTGCTCCTGGGCCTTGGCCTTTCCTTCCTCACTTTCCAGAGCCTCAGGCGGCAGCGCGAGACCGTGGAGGAACACATGTTCCTGGCCTCGCAGTCCATCCTGCGAGGCATCGAGGGCGCCCTGGCCCGCGAGCTGCGGGACCACCTGCCCCGGCTGCTCAGGCGGCGCATGCACGGCGGCGCCCCGGGCGGGCACATGCGGCCCGAGGCGCCCGACGGCATCCCCGGCGAGATCCTGCGCAACCTGCCCGGCGGGCTCCTGGACGGCCGCGACGCCAAGACCCGCATCGAGGAGATGTTTACCGAGTTGGCCGCCGAGGGCGACGTGGAGTTCATCGCCCTCTACGCCCGCCAGGACGCCCTGCTTAGCGGCGTGACCCAGGACAAGGACAAGGAGCTGCCCAAGCTGCCCGCCTCGGCCTGGCGGCAGCTGTCCACGGCCGGGTTCTGGGCGGCCATGTACACCGGCGGGCGGCGGGAGATGTTCGTCTCCAGCATCCGCCTGCGCCCCAGCTTGGCCCGGCTCTGCACCCTGGATTCCTCCCTGGACTGCCCGCCCGGGGCCCCGGCCTTCCCCGTGCTGGTTGTGGGGATGGACCCGGGCAAGCATCTGGATAATTTCAAGAAGTTCAAGCGCGCGGCCCTGTTGCAGACGGGCTACGTGCTGCTGGTGGCCCTGTTCCTCTGGGGTCTGGCCGTGGCCTACCTGCGCCGCCGCGACCAGGGTCGCGCCCTGCACCGCCTGGAGACCTTCCATTCCAGGCTCCTGGACACCATGCCCGACGGGCTGGTGACCCTGGATTCCGGGGGCGTGATCCTGGCGGCCAACCCGGCGGCAACGCGCCTGCTGGGCGGGGGCGAGGAGCTGGTGGGCACGCGCTGGGACGAGCTGCCCCTGGTGGGCGGAGCGGGCTGGAGCGGCGCGCACACCGGCGTTTCGGACACGGGCTGGGTGCAGTACGAGGCCGGGGGCCGCAGCCTGGAGCTGTTGTCCGCGCCCATCCCCGACGAGGCCACGGAGGAGGGCGGGGGCGAACGCCTGCTCCTGGTGCGCGACCGCACGGAGTTGAAGGCCCTGGAGGAGGACCTCAGCGAGGCCAAGCGCCTGGCCGCCATCGGCCGCCTGGCCGCGGGCCTGGCCCACGAGATCCGCAACCCCCTGTCCGCTTTGAGGGGCTTCGCCCAGTTCTTCCAGAAGAAGCTCAAGGGCCGCGAGCCTGAGGAACAGTACGCGGACACCATGGTCCGCGAGGCCGACCGGCTGGACAAGGTCATCACGGACCTGTTGTTCCTGTCCCGGCCCCGCGAGCCCGAGCTGTGCCACGTGGACCTGGCGGCCCTGGGCCGCAGCCTGGAGAACCTCCTGCGCTTCGACTTGGAGCACGCCGACGCCGATTTCTCCATGGACATCCGGGAGCCCCGGGTCATGGCCGACGCGGATATGCTCAAGCAGGCGTTGCTCAACCTGGTGCTCAATTCCCTGGCCGCCGTGGAGCGGGTGGACGAGCCCGGGCGCATCGTCCTGTCCAGCGAGGCCGAGGGGGGCATGTTGGCCCTGTCCGTGGCGGACAACGGCCCGGGCATGCTGCCCGAGGAGCGCGAGCACGCCCTGGAGCCGTTCTTCACCTCCAAGAAGCAGGGCACGGGCCTGGGCCTGGCCATCGTGCACCGCATCGCCCGCGACCACGGCGGGCACGTGGAAATCCGCACGCAATGCGACGGTCCGGAGCGCGGCACTCAGGTGCGCCTGCTGCTGCCGCTGCGCAAAGCCGCGAAACATGACAACCAGGGGAGTGGATCATGATCATGGCCGCAGAGCACCGCAAACGCGCGCTGGTCGTGGACGACGAACCGGCACTGCGCCTGATGGTGGGAGCCGTGCTGCGCGACGAGGGCTGGGAGGTCCTGGAGGCGGGCAGCGCCGAGGAGGCTCTGGACATGCTGCCCCAGGCCGCGCCCGACGTGGTGCTCCTGGACATGCGCATGCCCGGCATGGACGGCTTGGAGGCCCTGGGCGCGCTGCGCAGCAAGCTGCCGGGCGCGCCCGTGGTCATGCTCACGGCCTACGGCACCGTGGGCCACGCTGTGGACGCCATGAAGCGCGGGGCCTTCGACTATCTGACCAAGCCCGCGGACAACGAGGAACTCGTGGCCGTGCTGGGCAAGGCCTATGAATATTCGCGCCTGGTGGCCGAGAACGAGGACCTGCGCCGCGAGACGGGCATGACCGAGGAGTCCCGGCGCATCGTGGGCCAGTCCCCGGTCATGCAGCGGGTCTTGAAGCTCATCGAGCAGGCCGGACCCAGCGAGGCCACGGTGCTCATCACCGGCGAGTCCGGCACGGGCAAGGAGCTGGTGGCCGCGGCCCTGCACGCCGCCAGCCAGCGCGCCAAGGGCCCGCTCATCAAGGTCAACTGCGCGGCCCTGCCCGCCAACCTGCTGGAGAGCGAGCTCTTCGGCTACGTCAAGGGCGCGTTCACCGGCGCGGTCAAGGACAAGCCCGGCCGTTTCCAGCTGGCCTCGGGCGGCACACTGTTCCTGGACGAGATGGGCGAGCTGCCCATGAACCTCCAGGCCAAGCTCCTGCGCGCCTTGCAGGAGCACACCGTGGAGCCCCTGGGCGGCGTGGGCGCGGTGCCCGTGGACGTGCGCATCCTGGCCGCCACCAACCGCGACCTGGCCTCCGAGGTGGCCGAGGGCCGCTTCCGCGAGGACCTCTATTTCCGCCTCAACGTGCTGGAGATCCCCATCCCGCCTCTGCGCGAGCGCATGGAGGACCTGCCGCTTCTGACCACCCACCTGCTGCGCAGGCTGACGCGCAAGAACAACAAGTCCATCCGCGAGGTGGGGCCCGCCTTCGTGGACGCCCTGTCCCGCTACGACTGGCCGGGCAACGTGCGCGAGCTGGAGAACGCCCTGGAGCGGGCCCTGGTGCTTTCGCGCACGGATTCCCTGTCCCCGGCGGACCTGCCGCCCCAGGTCCTGGACCCGCGCCCCGTGATGCGCAGCGCGCCACCCGTGTTCCGGGAGCGCCCCGGCGCGGACATGCCCCCGTCCCTGGACGAGGCCGAGAAGCAGGCCATCATCGACGCCCTGGCCCTGTACGGCGGGCATCGCCAGAAGACCGCCGACGCCCTGAACATCAGCCGCCGCACCCTGCAATACAAGCTGAAGAAATATGGTTTGACCACAAGGGGATAGCGGGGGGCTGCCGGAACGCCGCCCTGGCCCCGGGCTTGCATTTCCCGGGCGGATGGGGCACCCCCAGGGGGGTATGGCTCCACCTTCCACGCACGGAACCGGGAGACGAGCATGGATTTCCTGAGCAGCATATTCTCGACGCCCGTCTGGATCGCGATCCTGGCGGCGGTCCTGGCGGCCGCCGTGGGCGCGGCCGTGGTCCTGCGGCGGCGCGGGACCGGCCGTGGGCCGGGGAAACCCGCGGGCCTGGGACGCGACCTGGGCGCGTCTCCCGTATCCGACTCCGACTGCCATCTCTACGAGGCCGCGCCCGTGGGCATCTTGAGCGTGACTGCGGACGGCAGCCGCGTGCTCACGGCCAACGCGGCGGCCGCGCGCCTGTTCGGCTATGCCACGGCCGAGGAATTCATCGAGCGGTTCGTGCCCGGCGAGGCCTGGCTGGACGGCTCGCTCCGCCAGGAGATCCTCGACGTCCTGGGCCGCGAGGGCGCGGTGGAGGGCTACGAGGTCCCCGTGCGCCGGGCGGACGGCTCGCGCCGCTGGCTGGGCCTGTGGGTCCACTTGCACGAGGACCGGGGGTGCATCGAGGGCGCGGTCATGGACGTCAGCACCCAGCGCCGCATGTACCGCGAACTGCGCGACGGGCACCTGTTCCTGCAGAGCGTGCTCGGGGCCATGGCCGAACCGTTCTTCTATCTGGACCGCCAGGGCGTGATCCTGCACGTCAACGAGGCCATGGAAACCTTCATGGGCATGAGCCGCGCGGAACTCACGGGCAAGCGCCCCGATGACCTGGTGCCCGCCGAGGCCGCCGGGCTGTGGGACGACGCCCTGGAAATTCTGCTGGCCCCGGAAGGTCCGGCCCTGCATGATTTCGAATCCTGGCTGCGCACCCGGGGCGGCCGTCGCGAGATCGCCGCGCGCCTGGGCGCCGTGGGCGACAGCGCGGGGCGGCGCATCGGCGCGGTTGCCGTGCTGAGCGACCTGACCGATTTGGTGCGCGCGCGGGGCGGGCTGCACCGCGCCGAGGAGGCCTACAGGGCGGTGTTCGAGTTCAGCCCCCAGGCGGTGTTCGCCACTCTGGCCGACGGGCGGCTGGTGCGCGCCAACCAGGCCGCGGCCGAACTGCTGGGCTACGCCACGCCCCAGGAGGTGCTGGAGGCCGTGGGCGACGTGGCCCGGGACGTGTACGTGGACCCGGCAAGGCGGCAGGACGTTCTGGAGCGCCTGGCCGCCGAGGGCCAGGTGCGCGGGCTGGAGCTGGACCTCAAGCGCGCGGACGGCGGCGTGGTGCGCGCGGCCCTGGACCTGCGCGCCGTGGCCGACGCCGACGGCGCGCTGGTGCGCGTGGAAGGCCTGGCCGAGGACGTGACGCAACGGATGCAGCGCCTGCGCGGCTGAGCACGAGGGATGAGCGTTTTTCAAAGGCGGGCTTCGGCCCGCCTTTTTATTTTTTTTCGGGAATCAGGTCGCAGGCCAAGCCGGGGCAGAAGGTCTGGCGGAAGGCGCGCACGTCCTTGTCGTCGCCGATGACGGCCAGGAGGTCGCCCGGAGCCAGGGGGGCTTCCACGTCGGGGTTCACCGAGAGCTCGCCGCCGCGCAGCAGCGCGGCAACGGAGACCCCTGAGCGGGTGCGGATCTCGGCCTGGCGGATGCTTTGGCCGGCCAGGGGGGAGTCCTCGGGCAGCTCCAGCCAGTGCAGGTCGAAGAGGCGGCTCGGCACCTGGAGCCCGTCCAGTCCGTTCTCCCTGCGTCGGCCCTCGTCCAGCAGGGCGTACTGCTCGCGGTGCACCGCGTCGGTGAAGCGCATGATGTCCGTGGCCGGGACGCGCATGCGCGCCAGGGTCTGGCGCACGAATTCCAGGCCCGCCTCCAGGCCCGGCTCCACGGGTATGTCCAGGCCCTCGGCCGAGAGGATGCGCATCTGGTCGCGGCCGTGGGTGCGGCCGATGATCACGGCCCGCGGGGCCAGGGCCTTGACCAGCTGGGTCACGGCCCGCACCACCTCGAAGGACGGCGGCGTGAGCAGCACCGTGGCGGCCCGGCCCACGTGCGCCGCCTCCAGCACCACGTCCGTGGCCGCGTCCCCGAAGATCACGGGGTGCCCGGCGGCCTTGAGTTGTTCCTTCTGGCGGTAGTCGCTTTCCAGGACCACGTAGGGCTGCTGCAGGCGTCTGAGGATGTCCGCGATCATGCCGCCGATGGCCCCGCCGCCCACAACCACCACGTGGTCCGCGAGCCCGGCCTCGGCGATGTTCACCGTCTCCAGGGTCTCGCGGGGGAAGAGCTTGCGCCGCAGGGAATACAGGGGCGCGGTGAGCTTGGTCAGGGTCGGGGTCAGGATCATGCTGACCACGGTCACGGACATGATCACCGTGAACTGCTCGTGGCTGAGCGCCCCGGCCTCCACGCCCGCGCCCGCCAGCAGGAAGGACAGCTCGCCGATCTGCGACATGCCCAGGGCCATGGCCAGGGGGATGACGTTGCCGTAGCGGAAGGCCCGGGCCACCAGCCCCAGGATCAGCCCCTTGCCCGCGATGACGCAGCCCAGGATCAGCAGCACGGCGGGCAGGCTGCGCATCAGGGCCGCCGGGTCCAGGAGCATGCCCACGGAGGCGAAGAACAGCAGGCCGAACAGGTCGCGGAGCGGCAGCATGTTGGAGAGCATGTGGTGGGCGTAGTCCGACTCGCTGATGACCACCCCGGCCACGAAGGCCCCGAAGGCGAAGGACAGCCCGAAGAGATAGGTGGCGTAGCCCACGCCCAGGCCCATGGCGCAGGTGGAGAGCATGAACAGCTCGCGGGACCCGGCCCGGGCCGTGCGCTCCATGATCCAGGGGATGACCGTGCGCCCCAGCACCACCATCACCGCCAGGAAGCCCACGGCCTTGGCCGCGGCCAGGGTCAGCGGCACCAGCTCGGCCCCCAGGTTGCCGACCTTGGGCAGGATGATGAGCATGGGCACGATGGCCAGGTCCTGGACGATGAGCATGCCGATCATCACCCGGCTGGACAGGGTGCCCATGCGGCCCTGGCTCTCCAGGGTCTTCAGGATGACCATGGTGCTGGACAGGGAGATGATGGCCCCGAGCCACAACGATGCCTCGCCGCTCCACCCGGACAGGCGGCCGATGCCCCAGCCCAGCGCCATGGTCAGGGCGATCTGGACGGGCGTGCCCATGAGGGCCACCGCGCGCACGGGCCGCAGGCGCTTGAAGGAGAACTCGATGCCCAGCACGAAGAGCAAGAGCGCCACCCCGATCTCGGCCAGGAGCTCGATCTCGTGGGCCCCGGACACGGTGACCCCGCCGGTGTAGGGCCCCACGAGCACGCCCGCGGCGATGTAGCCCAGGATCAGCGGCTGGCCCAGGCGTCTGGCCAGCACGGCGCAGATCAGCGAGGCCACGATGATGATGATCAGGTCGGAGGCTATGCCCACGCGTTCTCCCCTTGCGAAAAAGCCGCCCGGAATCCACTGATCCCGGACGGCCTTGATACACCATTTTGCGGCGGCCGTCAGGCTCCCACGTGGATCTCGTAGGCCTGCACCGTGTTCAGGAGCAGCTGGGCGATGGTCATGGGCCCCACGCCGCCGGGCACCGGGGTGATGGCCGAGCACTTGTCCTTCATGGCCTCGAAATCGCAGTCGCCCACCAGGCCGTTGTCCGTGCGGTGGATGCCCACGTCCACCACCACGGCCCCGTCCTTGATCCAGTCGCCCTTGACGTGCAGGGGCCGGCCCACGGCGGCGATGACGATGTCCGCCTCGCGGCAGGCGGCCTTCTGCTCCTCCACGGGGGTGCGCGAGTGGGCGATGGTGGTGGTGGCGTTGCCGAAGTCCCCGTATTCGATGAGCATGAGCGCCATGGGCTTGCCCACGATGTTGGAGCGCCCGAGGACCACGGCCTTCTTGCCCGCGGTCTTCATGCCGTGGCGGCGCAGCAGCTCGATGACCCCGGCCGGGGTGCAGGAGCGGTAGCCCGGCAGGCCCAGGGCCAGCTTGCCCACGTTCACGGGATGGAACCCGTCCACGTCTTTGCCCGGGTCGATGAGCTCCAGGCAGGCCTGGGAGTCCAGCCCCTCGGGCAGGGGCAGCTGCAAGAGGATGCCGTCCACGCCGTCGTCGGCGTTGAGGCTGCGGATGAGGTCCATGAGCTCGTCCTGGGACACGGACGCGTCCAGGCGGTGGGGGATGGAGCGGATGCCCGTCTCGGCGCAGGACTTTTCCTTCATGCGCACGTAGACCTGGGACGCCGGGTCCTCGCCCACCAGGATCACGGCCAGCCCCGGCGCGCGGCCGACGCTTTTCTCCCGCTCCGCCACCTTGTCCTTGATCTCGGCCCTGATGGCCGCGGAGGTGGCCTTGCCGTCCAAGAGAATCATGTTTTTACCCCTGTGCTTCGGCTGTCCATAACCGCACGTCTACTTCGTTGCTGCGTAAAATCCAATCCCTCGCGTAGCGCAAGCGTTGGGATACGCGTCGGGATTGGATTTCCCTTGCGCCTCGTATCCGCACGATTCTGAACAGCCTTACGTTCGTATTTGTATCCTTGTGGGCGGCAGCACCGGCCACCCAAAATGATTTCTCCCCCAAAGCGGGAAGAGCGCCCCGCGCGAATTCCCGCTCCCCGGCAGCCTACAGGCCCGTTGAAACCGGCCAGAAGGTGTCGGATGCGAGGCGCGAGGGGCATGCGGGGCCGACGCGTATCCCAATACGCGAGGGTCCGCATGCCCCGAAGCAACGAAGCAGACGGCGCCTTATGGCCGGTTTCAATCCATGTCGAACCATTGTTCGCCCATGATGGGGCCAAAGTAGATGCCGTCGTCGTCCAGGTCTTCCTCGATGCGCACCAGCTGGTTGTACTTGGCCAGCCGGTCCGAGCGCGACAGGGAGCCGGACTTGATCTGGCCCGCGTTCACGGCCACGGCCAGGTCCGCGATGAAGGTGTCCGCGGTCTCGCCCGAGCGGTGGGAGATGACCGTGGTGTAGGCGGCCTGCTTGGCCATCTCGATGGTGTCCAGGGTCTCGCTCACCGTGCCGATCTGGTTCAGCTTGATGAGGATGGAGTTGGCCACGCCCTCGTCGATGCCCCGGGCCAGGATGTCCGGGTTGGTGACGAAGATGTCGTCGCCCACCAGTTGGATCTTGTCGCCCAGGGCGTTGGTCAGGACCTTCCAGCCGTCCCAGTCGCCCTCGGCCAGGCCGTCCTCGATGGAGATCAGCGGGAAGGTGGAGCAGAGTTCCTTGTAGTAGTCCACCAGGGCGGCCGCGTCGAACTCGCGCTTTTCGCCGGCGAACACGTACTTGCCGTTCTCGAAGAACTCGCTGGCCGCGGCGTCGATGCCCAGGGCGATCTGCCTGCCGGGCTCGTAGCCCGCGTCGGTGATGGCGCGCATGAGGTATTCGAAGGCCACCTTGTGGCTGGCGAGGTTGGGGGCGAACCCGCCCTCGTCGCCCACGGAGGTGACCATGCCGTCCTTGGCCAGGATCTTCTTCAGGGCGTGGAAGGTCTCGGAGCCCATGCGCAGGGCCTCGGCGAAGGTCTCGGCGCCCAGGGGCATGATCATGAATTCCTGGATGTCCAGGTTGTTGGGCGCGTGCTCGCCGCCGTTGATGACGTTCATCATGGGCGCGGGCAGGAGCTTGGCGTTGACACCGCCCAGGTAGCGGTACAGGGGCAGGCCCATGAACTCGGCCCCGCAGCGGGCCGCGGCCAGGGACACGCCGAGCATGGCGTTGGCGCCCAGGCGGGACTTGTTCTCCGTGCCGTCCAGGTCCAGGAGCAGGTTGTCCAGACTGACCTGGCGCAGCACGTCCAGGCCCACGATGTTCTCGGCGATCTCGCCGTTGACGTTCTCCACGGCCTGGAGCACGCCTTTGCCGCCGTAGCGCGATTTGTCGCCGTCGCGCAGCTCCAGGGCCTCGCGGGTGCCGGTGGAGGCGCCCGAGGGCACGGCTGCCACGCCCGTGGCGCCGGAATCCGTGGTCACTTCCACCTCGACCGTGGGGTTGCCCCTGGAGTCGAGAATTTCCCTGGCCCAGACATTGATGATGGTGCTCATGGCGTCGCTCCTTGCGTTGTGAGGCTTGCGCGCGGGGTGCGTCCGTGCGCGCGCCGATGGTATCAGGTTTTTCGGGGCCGTTCCACATAAGCGCCGAACAAGCCCCGGAAGATCAGGTTGGGGTGCACGTAGCGGATGGCCGGGCAGTGGTCGGCCACGGTCTTGGCCAGGCCGCCCGTGGCCACCACCAGGGCCTCGCCGCCCAGGACCTCCGTGAGGCGCGCGGCCAGGCCCTCGACCATGGCGGCGAACCCGAAGATGAAGCCCTGGTTCAGGCTGAGCATGGTGCCGAACCCCAGGCGCAGGGGCCCGTCCAGGGCCAGGGTCAGCTCCGGGAGCTGGGCCGTGCCCGTGGCCAGGGCCCGGCCGGAACTCTCGATGCCCGGGCAGGTCATGCCCCCGAGATATTCGTTGCCGCGCACGCAGTCCATGGTGGTGGCGGTGCCGAAGTCCACGACGATGAGGTTTTTGACCTCCGGGTACATGGTGCGCGCGGCGCGGCAGCCCACGAGCCGGTCCGCGCCCACGTTGCCGGGGATGCGGTCCATGTTGTCGAAACCAAGGGGCAGGTCGCCCGGCACGAACAGGGTGGCGCAGCCGAAGAGCTTGCGCACGGCCTGCGCCAGGGGGGCGTTGGCCCGGGGCACCACGCTGGACACCACGCAGTCCGCCACGTTGTCCGGGGATACGCCCGCGCTCTGGCTGGCGGCCAAAAGCCCCGGGGTCAGGGCCTGCACCGGGTCGGCGAAGGTGGGCACCACCACGGCCCGCCCGGGCGGGGGCGGGGCGTCGGGGCCGCCGATGGAGGCCTTCAAATTGGTGTTGCCGATGTCGATGAGCAGGACGTGGTTTTTCTTCATCTTTTGAACCTCGGGCGGGGGCGGGCTCCGCTCCCAGGGAATGTAGCCGTTTCAGGCGGAAAGACAAGAAATTGATGTAGAGCGAAGAAAGGTTGTCCTTTCCCCTGTAGACGGGTATTGAATAAAACCATGCGCCCACTGGGCGCTTGCGGGCTTCAACTCCAAAAGGGGGAACGCATGGACCCGATGACCCTTATTCCGAAACCCGACCCCATCATGTTGGATTGGGGGTGGTTCCAGGGGCTTCTTGATCTCACCTTCATGGTGCACATCCTGTTGGTGAACCTGACTCTGGGCACGGCGGTGGTGGCCCTGTTCAGCATCTGGAGCGGTCAGGAAAATACGGAACCCGTGGGCAAGGACATCTCCGTCAGGCTGCCCACGGTCATCGCCCTGACCGTGAACTTCGGAGTGGCGCCCCTCCTGTTCCTGCAGACCCTGTACGGGCATTTCTTCTACGTCAGCGACATTCTCATGGGTTGGTACTGGCTGGCCGTTCCCTTCGTGGTCATGGCGTCCTACTATCTGGCGTACATCTACGACTTCTCCTTCGCGTCCCTGGGCGGGGCGCGGGGGCTGGTCATAGGCCTGTGCGTTCTCTGCCTGCTTGCCGTGGGCTTTCTCTTCGTGAACAACCTGACCCTGATGATGTCTCCCGAGCGCTGGTCCCGCTACTTCGACGGGCCGGGCATCTTCCTCAACTGGAGCGAGCCCACGCTCGTGCCGCGCTACCTGCATTTCGTGATGGCCTCCCTGGCCGTGGGCGGTTTGGCCACGGCCCTGTTCTACGGCCGCCGCAGCCGCCGCACCGCGCCGCTGTCCCTGGAGCACGTGGAGCGCGGCATGAAGTGGTTTTTCCGCTGCACGGTGCTTCAGATGGTGGTGGGCGTGTGGTTCCTGCTGGCCCTGAAGAAGGACGTGATGCTCTGGCTCATGGGCGGTTCGGTCCTGGGTACGGTGTTTTTCCTGGCCTCGCTGGCGGGCGCGGGCCTGTGCCTGTACGCGGGCTGGCGTAGGCTGCCCCGCCTGGCCCTGTTCGCCGTGGTGCTCACCGTGGTCTGCATGAGCGGAGTGCGCGAGATCGTGCGCGTGGGCTACATGGGGCCGTATTTCACGCCCACCGAGCTGGAGGTGGTTCCCCAGTATTCACCGTTGGTCATGTTCCTCCTGGCCCTGGTCCTGGGGCTGGGCATCGTGGCCTATGTTCTCGGTTTGGCACGCAAAGCCGTGAGGGAGGGTTGATTTCATGGATTATCCCATTTGGCAAATTCCGTATCTGGGCGGCGGCTCCCTGGTGGCGCTCATCGCCGTGGTGCATGTGTACGTGGCCCATTTCGCGGTGGGCGGGGGCCTGTTCCTGGTGCTCACGGAGATGCGCGGGCGCAGGCAGAACAACCAGGCCATCCTGGACTACTGCCACAAGCATACTAAATTTTTCCTGCTGCTGACCATGGTCTTCGGCAGCCTCACGGGCGTGGCCATCTGGTTCATCATCGCCCTCACCAACCCCACGGCCACCCTGACCCTGATCCACACCTTCACCATGGGCTGGGCCACGGAGTGGGTCTTCTTCCTCACGGAAATCATCACGCTGCTGGTCTACTACTACACCTTCAAGACCATGGAGGCCCGGGCCCATGTGCGGGTGGGCTGGCTGTATTTCGGCAGCGGGTTCATGTCCCTGGTGCTCATCAACGGCATCATCTGCTTCATGCTCACCCCGGGCGACTGGCTGGCCACGGGCGACTTCTGGGACGGGTTCTTCAACCCCACCTTCTGGCCGTCCCTGTTCTTCCGCTCCATGATGGGCTTCTCCATCGCCGGGCTGTTCGGGTTCTTCACGGCCTCGCGCTGGAGCGACGAGTCCGTGCGCGCCGACCTGGCGCGCTACAACGCCCTGTGGACCTGCATCCCCCTGGTGCTCATGGCGCCCCTGGCCTGGTGGTACTACGGGGCCCTGCCCGAGGCGCGCCAGGCCATGGTGGCGGGCGGCAACACCGAGATCCTGCCCATGACCCGGGCGCTGTTCTACGTGGGCCCGGCCATCCTGGGGCTCGGCCTGTTCATGGCCCTTCGCCTGCCGCGCGGGGCGCGGCGCTGGGTGTCAGTGCTGCTCCTGGTCCTGGGCCTGATGCAGATCGGGGCCTTCGAGTGGGTGCGCGAGGCCGCGCGGCGGCCTTTCGTCATTGCGGGCCACACCTATTCCACGTCCGTGCGCACGGCCGAGGCGGCCGAGATCAACGAGAAGGGCTGGCTGCAGGTGGCCAAGTGGGTCAAGAACAAGACCGTCACCGACGAGAACCGCATGGACGCGGGCAAGGAGCTGTTCAACGGCCAGTGCCTGCCCTGCCACAGCGTGGGCGGGCCGGTGAACGACATCCTGCCGCTCACGGCCAAGTTCAGCGTCTTCGGCATGGACAGCCAGCTCGACGGCCAGGGCAAGCTGCGCATGCAGATGCCGCCCTTTATGGGCACGGGCGAGGAGCGCATGGCCCTGTCGGAATACATCGTCGTCGGCCTGCATGGCGGGGACAAGCCCGCGTATTCCGCTGGTCCCGGGTCCACCACGCCCACCCCGGTGGAGGTCCCGCCCTTTGACAAGGACAAGGACGAGTACGTGCTCTTGGCCTGGAACAACCTGGGCATGCACTGCATCTCGGATTCCGATCCCTGGTGGGTGCTGCTGCCCCCGGCCAACGACATCTACGCCCAACTGGTGCGCCGGGGCGAGGTGCCCGAGCGCGTCACCGAGGGCGTGACCCTGCGCTACAAGGTGGAGAAGGAGTTCGAGAACCCGGCGGGGCACGTGCGTTTCTGGGAGTTCGCCAAGAGCCTGTTCGGGGCCGAGCCGCCCAAGAACGTGGGCCTGGCGGGCAAGGGCCTGTCCGGCGAGATGGAGCTCAACGGCGACCTGGGCTGCTTCCATGCGGACTTGGTCCCGGTGGTGCCGTATCCCGACGCGGGCGGATACAATCCCTATCCCCTGTTCACGGTGGAAGCCCGCGACGAGTCCGGCAAGGTCCTGGCCACCACGCGCATCGTGGCGCCCACGGCCACGGAGATGGGCTGCCGCAACTGCCATGGCGGCGAGTGGCGCGTGGGCGGCGTGGCCGGGTTCACGGACGAGACGTCGCGCGACATCCTGGTGGTGCATGACAAGATCAACGGCACGGATCTGGTGGCCCAGGCCGAGGCCGGGAAGCCCAAGCTCTGCCAGAGCTGCCACGAGGATCCGGTGCTGGGCACCAAGGGCCGGCCGGACACCCTGTCCTTCCCCGCGGCCCTGCACGGCTGGCACGCCAACTACCTCTCGGGCCGGGGCGCCGAGGCCTGCGCGGCCTGCCACCCCAACAATCCTGAGGGTCCCACGAGCTGCCTGCGCGGCGTGCACGACGAGGTGGGCCTGGATTGCACCAGCTGCCACGGCACGCTGGAGGACCACGCCCTGTCCCTGCTCAAGAAGGAGCAGGAAAACGGCAAGAAGGCCGCCGACAGGTTCATGAAGAACCTCGCCCCGCGCACCGTGGACAGCGTGGAGGCCGTCAATCCGCGCATCCCGTGGCTGCAGGAGCCCGACTGCCTGAACTGCCACAAGGGCTTCGAGCCGCCCGAAACCATGGACGGGTTCAACACCTGGACCAAGGGCGGCAGCGAGCTGTTCCGCCTGCGCCATGACGACATGGGCGCGCTGATGTGCGAGGCCTGCCACGGCTCCACCCACGCGGTGTATCCGGCGCGCAAGGATTCGGGCTACGGAGTGGACCGCGACAACATCCCGGCCCTGCAGTACATGGGCAAGGCCCAGCCCATGGGCAAGGGCGGGAATTGCGGGCTGTGCCATGTGGGCACCGCGTACACGGCCAAGGACAGCGCGCATCATCCCATGGGGTTCCGCTAGGCGCGGGGCCGTAACTGACTGGTATATGGAGAGCCCCGCCCTGGATAGGGCGGGGCTCTTTTTTGTTGGCTGGGGGAGTGGTTGGTGGGCCTGCGGCATGGCGGGGAGGCATGGTTCGGGTGGGACACCTGGTTCAAAAGCGGGAGCTTCTGAACCAGGTGCCAAAGGGGCCGGGGGGCGAGCCCCCCAGGCCCCTCTGCACTCCCCTGCCCCCTCTTAAAGTGGAGGCGATACCGCACCCATGAGTGAAATGGTAACGCCAAAGCATGTCCACCCGTGAAGGCCATACGTGTCGGCGGGGCAGGGGCTTTGGCGGGGCTACGCGATACGCCTCCGCGTCGCCCCTATCGCCCCGATGCAGGGGGTGGTTTTGTGCGTCCGAGAGACGCGTTGCTGGAAGAGAATGGCCGCAGAGTCATGACGACGAGGGCGCAGGCGGTCCCTGCGTAATTCCTCGGGCTACACGGTACGCCCGGGAATTCGCTTTACGGTCCCGATTTTCGGGGTGGGTATGGGTGTGCACCGCTGAAATTGGCTGATGAGCTTGGGCATTGAGCGGATGAGGGGCAGGATCATTGGGCACTGCCCGACGCCACGGCTCTTGGCCACAAATTACCATATCGATCGTGCCGTGACTCCCGGCCCCGGAATGCAGCGCTTCTTGCGCTCCACTTTCCGGGACTCCCCAAGCCCCGGCGCGCTGCCCGGCGGAGCGGCTGTGATGGAAATCAGCGAAGCGGAGCCGGGCTCGTGCGACGGGGCGGCACTACCTGTGCCGCGACACGAGGGGAAGAACCATTGAGGGACTGCACCATAGCGATGAGCCAGCGTCCCGGGCTGGTGCGGGGGGCGCAGCGGCTGTGATGGTAATCAGAAAAGCGAAGCCCCCCGCACCCGCCCGGGGCGCGGCCGCGCCACCTCCCCTAACATTCCCGACAAACCAACGCCCAACCCGCGAGGGAACGCGGTGGGCGGGCGGGAGGGCTTAATTGGTTTTGCGCCACGACAAAAAAGCATGGCCCAACCACATTCCCCCCAATCCAAAACGACAGTTTCCGCACCATCCACAAAAGGGCCCTGGCTGGGGGACGATCCCCCAGCCACCTCCCCTCGCCGGGCTTTGCTCCCGGCGCTTTTCCATATAGGACTATAAAAACACGGAAACCGCCGCCCCGGAATTTCCGGGGCGGCCTGCAACGCCTATCTGGAGACCTCATGTCCTCTGAATCCCCGCAGGACCGCATCGCCACCGCCGAGAAGGCGCGCGTCATGCTGGAAGAACATCTGGAGCAGGCCCGGGCCGAGATCAACCGCAACCTGGAGGAGGCGGGCCTTGGCCTCGCCGCGTTGAGCCAGGCCATGCGGAACTTCGCGGTGCAGACCAGCGCTCTGACCCCGCCCGGGGACGTGCAGTGCCGTCCGGGCTGCGCGTTCTGCTGCCACACGAGGGCCAGCGCCTCCATCCCGGAAGTCCTTGTCATCGCCGGCCAGTTGCGCCAAGCCATGGCCCCCAGGGTCCTGGACGGCCTGCGCGGGGGGCTCGTCGCCCTGGCCGAGGGCGGCGACGCCACAAGCCTCGAATGGTGGCTCGAAACCCGCACCCCCTGTCCGTTCCTGCTCACCAGCGAGGGCGGGGTCTGCGCGATCTACGACATTCGCCCGTTCACCTGCCGCAGCCAGCATTCCACGGACGCGGCCGCGTGCCGCAAGGGATTCGAGGAGGGCCGGGCCGTGGACGTGCCGTGCTATCCGCTGCTGCGCCGGGGCCTGGACATCTTCTCCTCGGCCTTCATCTCGGTCATGCGCGAGCGCGGTCTGCCGTCCTACCAGGTGGGTTTCGTGGCCGCCATGGCCGTGGCCCTGTCCGAGGAGGACGCCGCCGGGCGCTGGCTGGCCGGGGAGGACGTTTTCCGCGCTGCCGAGGTGGCCGCCTAGCGGGCCGCCCACGAAAATGATCTCGTTATTTTTGAGCGGCCTGCGAACAATGTATTTTTCTTTGATCCGCAAGTTCGCCCCGTTCCCGGACCCGGATGCCCGGGGGAGGGCGCGCCACGAGGCTTTGCACTCGCCCGCGTCCCGCTTTGGGCTTGACTCCCAGTCCCCACGTATGTACAACCACCCGGCCTTTCAGCTTGACGAATAGCCCGGGGTTCTTTTAACAAGAACCTCTTTTATTTTTCGGAGCGCGCGACGACCCATGTTTGACAATCTGCAAGATCGGCTGAACTCTGTATTCAAGAAGTTCAAGGGCCAAGGCCGCCTGGATGAGAGCAACATCCAGGAGGGTCTGCGCGAGGTGCGCCTCGCGCTGCTCGAGGCCGACGTCAACTTCAAGGTCGTCAAGGACTTCATCGCCCGGGTCAAGGACCGCTGCCTGGGCCAGGACGTGCTGCGCAGCCTGACCCCCGGCCAGCAGGTCGTCAAGATCGTCCACGAGGAGATGATCGAGCTTCTGGGCGGCGAGACCCAGGGCCTGGAACTGCGCGGGACCCCGGCCGTCATCATGATGGTGGGCCTGCAGGGCTCGGGCAAGACCACCAGCGCGGCCAAGCTGGCGCTGCACCTGCGGCGCGAGGGCTTCAAGCCCTACCTGGTGCCCGCGGATGTCTACCGCCCCGCGGCCATCGACCAGCTGACCACCCTGGCTCGGCAGCTGGACATGCCCGTGCATCCGTCGGAAACGGGCATGAATCCGGTGGACATCGCCCGCGACGCGGCCCAGGCCGCCAGGGACCAGGGCTGCAACGTGATGCTCCTGGACACGGCGGGCCGTCTGCACATCGACGAGACCCTCATGGAGGAGCTTTCGGCCATCAAGGCCGAGGTGGCGCCCCAGGAGATTCTCTTCGTGGCCGACGCCATGACCGGCCAGGACGCCGTGACCGTGGCGGACAGCTTCAACCAGCGCCTGGACGTGTCCGGCGTGGTGCTGACCAAGATGGACGGCGACGCGCGCGGCGGCGCGGCCCTGTCCATCAAGCAGGTCACGGGCAAGGCCATCAAGTTCGTGGGCGTGGGCGAGAAGACCGGGGACCTGGAGATTTTCCATCCGGACCGGGCCGCCTCGCGCATCCTGGGCATGGGGGACATGCTGACCCTCATCGAGAAGGCCCAGGAGACCATGGATGAGGACGAGGCCGAGCGCCTGGGCAAGAAATTTCAGCGCGCGGAGTTCGATTTCGACGACTTCCGCACGCAGATGCGGCGCATGAAGAAGATCGGCTCCATGGAGGGCATCCTCAAGCTGCTGCCCGGCATGGGCGCGCTCAAGGAAAAGATCGGGGAGCTCAACGTTCCGGACAAGGAACTTGTGCGCGTGGAGGCCATGATCAACTCCATGACCCCCGAGGAGCGCAAGAAGCCCGCGCTGCTCAACCCGAGCCGCAAGGAGCGCATCGCCCGGGGCTGCGGCCTGAAGATCGGCGACGTCGACAAGATGGTTGCCAACTTCACGCAGATGCGCAAAATGATGAAGAAGATGATGGGCGGCGCCAAGAAGAAGGGCGGCAGGCTGCCCAAGATCCCCGGTCTGGGCGGCGGTATGCCCGGGCTCGGGGGCGGAATGCCCGGCCTGGAGGGCATGGACCCCATGGGCGGGCTGGGCGAGGGCCAGGAGGCCACGCGCGCGGCCTTCACCAAGGCCAAGAAGGAACGCAAGAAGCGGGTGAAACCGCAGAAGAAGAAAAAAAAGAAGCGCTAGTTACGGCCATGCGGGACGCGGCTGCCTCGCGTGGGCCTTGGCATAACGGTTTTGGCGGATTCAACCGACTTTCCGGTTTGGCTTGCTTTTAACGTTGAAATTGTAATAGTATATTCATTGGGAGATAGACGATGGCTTTGAAGCTTCGACTCACCAGGATGGGCTCCAAGAAACGCCCGTTCTACCGTATTGTGGCTATGGACAGTGCTACCCGTCGCGACGGCCGGGCGCTTGAGTATGTGGGCTTTTACAACCCCATGGTCGAGCCCAACGAGCTGAAGGTGGACATGGAGAAGGTCAACAAGTGGATGGAGCGCGGGGCCACGCCCAGCAACACCGTCCGCGCGCTGATCAAGAAGGCCGCGGAGACCCCGGCCGAATAGTCCGCTCTTTGGTTCACCCTGCCCGGCGATTCGCGGCAGTGCGTATCTGAGTTGCTTTGCTCTTGGACCTGATGCGGAGGATGCCATGCTGAAAGACCTGATTACGTACATTGCCAAGTCGTTGGTGGACAATCCGGACGAGGTCCATGTCTCCGAGATCGAAGGAGAACAGACCTCTGTCATCGAGCTCAAGGTCGCCAAAGAGGATCTCGGCAAGGTGATCGGCAAGCAGGGCCGCACGGCCCGAGCCATGCGAACCATCATCGGCGCCGCCTCCACCAAGGCTCGCAAGCGGGCCGTGCTGGAGATCATCGAGTAGGAACGGCGTAGCGGCGCGACGGCGCAGGCGGCCGGGGCTTCGGCCCTATGGTCGCGCGCGTTTGCGCCCGCGCATCCGGAGGCGGCTGGTGTCTTCAGGCGGCAAGGATTTCGTGCTCATCGCCGAAATCGCGAAGCCTCATGGAATTCGAGGGGAAGTCTCAGTGATCTATCACGGGGACTCCCCTCTGCTTTTGGAACACGTGCCCGCGCTGTTTCTGCGTCCCGGCAACGGGACGCGGCCGCCGCGCCGGGCGCGCGTGGCTTCCTGGCGTCCGCACCAGGGCCGCGTCCTGGCCCGCTTCGAGGGCGTGGAAGACCGCGACGCGGCCGAGGCCCTGCGCGGCCACGAGATCCTCGTGCGCCCCGAGGACCTGCCCGAGCCAGGCGAGGACGAACTCTACCTCTATGAGATAGAGGGCCTCACCGTGCTCCTGGAGGACGGGAGCGTGCTGGGCGAGATAGCCGAGGTCGTGTTCCCCGGCGGCCAGGAGGTCTGGAGCGTGCGCACCCCCGACGGGCGCGAGGTGCTCCTGCCCGTGGCCGAGGAGTTCGTGACCGACGTGGACCTGGACGAGGGCCGCGTCACCGTTGCGCCGCCGCCGGGGCTCCTGGATATCTACCTGGGCGAGAGCTGATGCGTTTCACCATCCTGACCCTGTTCCCCGAGTTCTTCGACTCGCCCCTGGCCTGCGGCATGCTGGCCAAGGGCGCGCGCGAGGGGCAGGTGGAGTATTCCCTGGTCAACCCCAGGGACTTCACCGAGGACAGGCACCGCACCGTGGACGACCGCCCGTATGGCGGCGGCCCGGGCATGGTCATGATGTGCGAGCCGCTCGCGCGGGCCCTGGAAAGCGTGCCCCAGCCCGGGCGGGTGGTCTACCTGTCCCCGCGCGGCCGGGCCCTGGACCAGTCCCTGGCCCGGGAGCTGGCCGCAGAGCCCGCCCTGACCCTGGTCTGCGGGCGCTACGAGGGCGTGGACCAGCGCTTCCTGGACCATTTCGGCGTCGAGGAAGTCTCGGTGGGCGACTTCGTCCTGAACGGCGGGGAGGCCGGGGCCCTGTGCCTGGTGGAGGCCGTGGCCCGGCTGCTGCCCGGGTTCATGGGCCACGACGATTCGGCGGACGAGGAGAGCTTTTCCCACGGGCTGCTGGAGTATCCGCACTACACCCGGCCCGAGGAATTCCGCGGCCTCAAGGTGCCCGACGTGCTCCAGGGCGGGGACCACGCGGCCGTGGCCCGCTGGCGGCGCAGCGAAGCCCTGCGCCTGACGCTTTCTCGGCGGCCCGACCTCTTGGACGAGGCTCCGCTCTCGGACGGGGACCTGGACGAGCTGCGCCGCGCCCGGGCCTCGGGGACGGGCGCAAGGCTCGGGCGGAACCTGTATCTGGCGCTCCTGCACGCCCCGGTGCTGAATAAATTCGGCCATACCGTGTCCGTGTCTTTGACAAACCTCGACGTACACGATATAGCCCGCGTTTCCCGAACCTGCGGCTTGGGTGGTTACTACATCGCCACGCCGCTCACCGACCAGCGGGAGCTCCTGGAGCGACTGATCGGGCATTGGCTGCAGGGACCGGGACAGAGCGCAAACCGCGACCGCGCGGAGGCCCTGGGCCTGATCCGCGCGGCCACGGACCTGGACGAGATCGTCCGGGACCTCACCGGGCGCTGCGGCGAGCCGCCCCTGGTGGTGGCCACCTCGGCCCGAGGCGCGGGTACCCTGACCGTGGGCCGGGTTCGCGGCGAGTTGGCCAGGCGGCCGGTGCTCCTGGTCATGGGCACGGGCCACGGCCTGGCTCCGGAGATCCTGGAGCAGGCCGACGGAGTGCTCAGGCCGGTTCGGGCCCTTGGCGGGTACAATCACCTGTCGGTCCGCTCGGCAACGGCCATGATGGTTGACCGGCTGCTCGGCGACACGCTATGATGCCGGGCTCACGAAACAAGGAATCATCCCCTGAAGGAGATAGGAATATGGATGTCATCAAGAAGATCGAACAGGAGCAGATGCGTATCGACCTGCCCCTTTTCAAGGCCGGGGACACCGTGAAGGTGCACACCCGCATCATCGAGGGCGGCAAGGAGCGCATTCAGGTCTTCCAGGGCGCCGTGCTGCGCGTGCGCCGCGGGACCACCAACGCCACCTTCACCGTGCGCAAGGTGTCCGACGGCGTGGGCGTGGAGCGTATTTTCCCCATGCACAGCCCCTATCTGGAGCGCGTGGAAGTGGTCAGCGAAGGCAAGGTCCGCCGCTCCCGCATCTACTACCTGCGCCAGCGCCGGGGCAAGGCCGCGCGCATCAAGACCAAGAACCTCTGGGATTAGTCCCACGGGTTTCCGGGGCCTCGGCTCCCGGATGCTTGATGGCGGCGCAGGGCGGTTTGCCATGACGTTGCTGGAAACTTTCGAAATGGCCGGGGAAGTTTTTCCCCGGCCTTTCGCCGGTTTGGACGAGGCCGGGCGGGGCTGCCTGGCCGGTCCCGTTGTTTCCGCCGCCGTGATCCTGCCGCCGGACTTTTCCCTGCCCGGGCTCACCGATTCCAAGAAGCTCACCGAGGCCCGCCGCCTGGAGCTGGAGCCCGCCATCAAGGCCGGGTGCGCCGCCTGGGCCCTGGGCCTGGCCTGGCCCGCCGAGATCGACGCCACCAACATCCTGCGCGCCTCCCTGGCCTCCATGGCCCGGGCCGTGGAGCGCCTGAAGACCGTCCCCGTGTTCCTGGCCGTGGACGGAAACCAGACCATACCCTCTTCCATCCCCCAGCAGACCGTGGTGGGCGGCGACGCCAAGATTCCGGCCATCTCCGCGGCCTCGGTGCTGGCCAAGACCTTCCGCGACCGGCTGATGACGGCCCTGGACCGCCGCTACCCGGGCTACGGCTTCGCCGTGCACAAGGGCTACGGCACCAAGGCCCACCTGGCCGCCCTGCGCGAGTCGGGCCCCAGCCGCATGCACCGCAGAACCTTCCGGGGCGTGCTGCCCGAGAAGCCCTCCAAGGAGCGCTCCCTGTGCCTGCCGGGCATCTGATGCTCGGCGCCCGGGGCGAGGAGGCCGCGGCCGCGTACCTGAAGAAGCGCGGCTACAAGGTGCTCGTGCGCAACTGGCGCGGCCGGCGCGGCGAGCTGGACATCGTCTGCGAGCGGCGCGGGACCCTGGTCTTCGTGGAGGTCAAGACCCGCACCCCCGGACCCATGAACGCCCCGCACCAGGGCCTGACCCCGGTGAAGATGGAGCGCGTGGCGCGCACCGTCGGGGAATATCTGACCCGCGAGAACGCCTGGGACCGCCCCTGCCGCCTGGATCTGGTCAGCGTGCTGCTGCCCGAGGGCGGGGAGCCCGAGGTGGAGCACGTGGAAAACGCCTTCGGCCTGCCCCAGGGCGGCGACGGGTGGCAGCCATGGTAGACGAAACAGCAGCCGTGCGGGGCGGGACCCTGTACGTGGTGGCCACGCCGCTTGGCAACGCGGGGGACTGCTCGCCCCGGGCGCGGGGGATCCTGGCGGCCGCCGACGTGGTCCTGGCCGAGGACACGCGCCGCGCCGGGCTTCTGTTCCAGCGCCTGGGCATCCCCTCCCACGGGTTCGTGAGCTTCCACGAGCACAACGAGGACCGCAAGCAGAACGCGGCCCTGGCCTCCCTGGCCGAGGGCAAGGCCGTGGCCCTGGTGTCCGACGCGGGCACGCCGCTGCTCTCGGACCCGGGCTTCACCCTGGTGCGCGCCTGCCGCGAGGCCGGCCACGCCGTGGTGCCGGTGCCCGGGCCCAGCGCGCCGCTCACGGCGCTCATGGCCTGCGGCCTGCCGCCGCAGCCCTTCACCTTCCTGGGCTTTCTGCCGCGCCGCGAGGGGGAGTGCGAACGGCTCCTAGAGACCCACGGCGCGAGCGGCGCGACCCTGATCTTTTTCGAGCGCAAGAGCCGCCTCCAGGAGAGCCTGGTGCGGGCCGCGCGGGTGCTCGGGCCCCGCGACGTGTGCGTGGCGCGCGAATTGACCAAGGACCATGAGGAATTTATAGTAGGGCGTTTGGACCGCCTGGACGAGCTGGACATACCCCTGATGGGCGAGTTCACGGTGGTGGTGGGGCCGCCCGCCCAGGCCGGGGAGACGCCCGATTCCGAGTTGCGCGCCCTGCTGGACGAGGAGCGCGAGGCCGGGGGCAAGCCCAAGGAAATCGCCCGCCGGGCCGCGGCCCGGGCCACGGGCTGGACGGCCAAGGCCGCCTATGAACTGCTTCAGGACATGAAATAGCAGCACCCCGGAGACGACTTGAACGGCGACACGGCCCAGAGCACCGCGCAAGGCGCCGCCCAGAAGGCGGCGGTCTTCCCCACCGCCAGGGTCCTCCTGACCTGCTTGGCGCGCACCTGGCTGGTGGGCGTTGGCTGGAGCAGGCGCGGCATGCAGAACCTGGGGCTGGCCTTCGCCATGGAGCCGGGGCTGGTGGCCATCTACGGCCCGGGGGAGCGCCTGCGCGAGGCCCGGGCCCGCTATGCCGGGCACTACAACACGCACCTCTTCTGGACGCCGCTCTTGGTGGGCATCTTCCTGGGCATGGAAAAGAAGATTTCCCGGGGCATCCTGACCCCGGAGATGTTCGAGAACGTGCGCGGCACCACGGTCTACACCCTGTCGGCCATCGGGGACTCGTTCTTCGGCGGCAGCGTGCTGGTGCTCTGGTCCCTGGCCACGGCCTGCCTGGTGCTGGCCGGGCAGGGCCCGCTGGCCGTGGGCCTGGGCGCGGCCTGCGTCGCGGCGCTGGTCTTCTTCAAGGTCGCCACCTTCTGGTTCGGATTCCGGGAGGGGCTCAATTTCCTGCATCGTCTGGGGCGCTGGAACCTCATCAACTGGGGGCGGCGCTTCAAGTACGTGAACGCGATCCTGCTGGTGATCCTGTGGGTCCTGGCCTGGCCCGTGGAAGTCGTCTGGTACGAATGGCTGGCCATGACCTCGCTGTTGGCCGGGGCCGCCGTGGTGGTCTTCTCCCTGGGGCTTTCGCGCGAGATACTGGCCGCCATGATGCTGGCCCTGTATCTGGCCCTGCCCTGGCTGAAGAGGTGGATCGCCGGACTTTTTTAGCATGCTGGGGCGGCGCGATGTCGCGGCCCAAGGAGGATAGACGTGAACGATCAGGGGACGACCCCCTCAAACTCCGTCAGCGCCGAAGTGCGCGTGGCCAACGAGCTCGGGCTGCATGCCCGGCCCGCCGCACGGCTCGCGCAGGAGGCGCAACGCTTCGAAAGCGCCATCGCCCTGGTCTGCGGAGACCAGGAGGTGGACGCAAAGAGCATCCTGGACATCCTGACCCTGGCCGCGCCCCAGGGAGGCCGCATGACCGTGCGCGCCTCGGGCGCGGACGCGGAACAGGCCCTGGCGTCCATCACCAGGCTCTTTGAGAGCCGTTTCGTCGAGGAGTAGGCAGTTGGCCAGGAAGGTCCTCACGGGCATACCGGTTTCTTCGGGCATCGCCATAGGCAAGGCCTTTTTCATGAACCGTCGGCTGCATGGGCGCATTCCCAGGCAGACCATCGCCAGCCATTTCGTGGAGAGCGAACAGGAGCGTTTCGCCCAGGCCGTGGACCAGGCCGTGGACGTGCTGCAGACCGTGCGCGAGAGCGTGCCCGCGGAGTTCAAGGAGCACGGCCTGATCATCGACTCCCACGTGACCATCCTGCGCGACCCCAAGCTGCGCGACATGACCTGCGGCTACATCGAGCGCATGCGCATCAACGCGGAATGGGCGCTCTTAAAGGCCGTCAAGGACATGGAGAAGCGCTTCGAGGTCATCGAGGACGAATACATCCGCCAGCGCATTCAGGACGTGCGCCTGGTGGCGGACCGCGTGCTCTCCCAGCTCATGGGCCTGAATCCCGAGATCAAGGAGATCGAGGGCCGCATCATCCTCATGGCCCACGACCTGGCCCCCTCGGACACCGCGGGCCTGGAAGTGGACAAGATCATGGCCTTCACCACCGCCGAGGGCGGCAAGACCTCGCACACGGGCATCCTGGCCCGCTCGCTGCAGATCCCGTCCATCGTGGGCGTCAAGGACCTGGAGCTGGTGGTGGAGGACGGCTCCTTCGTGATCATCGATGCCTTGAAGGGCCGCATCCTGGTGGACCCCGACGACGAGGAGCTCACGGAATACGTGGCCCTGCAGGAGCAGTTCGAGAGCTACGAAAAGCTCATCGTGCGCAACTGCCACCTGCCCGGCGAGACCATCGACGGCTACCGGGTGCAGGTCCTGGCCAACATCGAACTCTTCGAGGAGGTGGCCACGGTCCTGGACCACGGGGGCGAGGGCGTGGGCCTGTACCGCACGGAATATTCGTACATGAACCGCGAGGTCCTGCCCACGGAGGAGGAGCTCGTGGAGGAGTACCGGGACCTGGCCTCCATCATGGCCCCGGCCAAGGTGGTCTTCCGCTCCCTGGACCTTGGCGCGGACAAGTTCGTCAACGGCCTGGGCCTCACGGACGAGCGCAACCCGGCCCTGGGCCTCAGGTCCATCCGCCTCTGCCTGCAGCACCGCGACCTGTTCAAGACCCAGCTCAGGGCCCTTCTGCGCGCCAGCGTGGAGGGCAACACGGCCATCATGTATCCCATGATCTCCGGGCTCCGCGAGCTGCGCGAGGCCAACAAGGTCCTGCGCGAGGCCAAGCGCGAGCTGGCCTCCGAGGGCCTGGCCTTCAACGAGGACCTGCCCGTTGGCATCATGATGGAGCTGCCCTCGGCCGTGATGACGGCGGAGCTCCTGGCCAAGGAAGTGGACTTCTTCTCCATCGGCACCAACGACCTGATCCAGTATTCCCTGGGCATCGACCGCACCAACAAGAACGTGTCCTACCTCTACCAGCCCCTGCATCCGGCGGTGCTGCGCTCCATCAAGCACGTGGTGGACGCCGCGCACCAGAGCGGCATCGAGGTCAGCCTGTGCGGCGAGGTGGCCTCGGACCCGTTCTGCGTGCCCATCCTCATGGGCATGCAGATCGACTGCATCAGCATGAACCCCCAGGCCATCCCGGGCATCAAGCGCATCATCCGCCAGACCACCATGGACGAGTGCAAGGAGCTCTTGCGGCGCGTGCTCAAGTGCCGCACCGTGACCAAGATCAACCGCCTGGTCATGGAGAGCATCTTCCAGCGCTTCCCCGAGGAACTGAGCTTCTATTCTTCCCTTTTGGACAACGAGGACCTGGTCTGATCATGTCTGCTCCCAATCCCGGCACCAAGCTCATCGGCAGCAACAAGAACGCGCGGCGCAACTACGAGGTCCTGGACACCTTTGAGGCGGGCATTTCCCTCATGGGCTCCGAGGTCAAGTCCCTGCGCGAGGGCCGCGTGAGCTTCAAGGACGGCTACGTGCGCCTGTCCGGGGGCGAGGCCTGGCTGGTGGGCGTGCACATCGCGCCCTATGAGCAGGCCTCCTACTTCGGCCACGAGCCCGAGCGCGAGCGCAAGCTCCTGTTGCACGGCTACGAGATCGACACCCTGGCCGCCAAGGTGGAGCAGAAGGGGCTTTCCGTGGTGCCGCTGAAGATGTATTTCAAGAAGGGCCGGGTGAAGGTGGAGATCGCCCTGTGCCGGGGCAAGAAGATCCACGACCGCCGCGAGGACCTCAAAGCCCGCGACATCCAGCGCGACACCGCCCGGGAGCTGGCCCGCTTCAAATGATTCCCCCTCCGCCCGGGGCTTCGAGCCCGGGCGCGCATCCACGGAGAGACGACATGACCCTGACCCGCGAGCAGCGCGGTTTCCTGCAGCAATTGTTTCCCGGCGAGCAGTATGTGGATTCCCCGGAGGAGTCCGCCGTCTTCGGCACGGACGCCAGCCGCCTGTTCGACGCGCCTTGGGCCGTGGTGCGGCCCGACTCCCAGGAGCAGGTGGTGGAACTGCTGGCCTGGGCCGACGCCGAGCGCGTGCCCCTGTTCCCCCGCGCCCGGGGCACCAACGTGGTGGGCGCGTGCGTGCCCAAGGGGGGCGGGGTGGTGGTCTCCACACTGCTCATGAACCGCATCCTGGACATCGACCACGACGATTTCGTGGCCGTGGTCCAGCCGGGCGTGCCCACCGGGGACCTCAAGAAGGAGCTGGCCTCGCGCGGGCTCTTCTATCCCCCGGACCCGGCCAGCATGCGCATCTCCACCGTGGGCGGCAACCTGGCCACGGGCGCGGGCGGCATGAGCGCCGTGAAATACGGCGTGACCCGCGACTACGTGCTGGGGCTCACGGCCGTGCTGCCCGGGGGCCGCGTGCTCACCACCGGGGGCCGCAACCACAAGAACGTGGTGGGCCTGGACCTGACCCGCCTGTTCGTGGGCAGCGAGGGCACCCTGGGAGTGGTCACCGAGGCCGTGCTCAAGCTCATCCCCGCGCCCGAGGCCACGGCCTCGGTGCTGGCGGGCTGGCCCGGGGTGGACGGCGCACTGGCCGCGGCCCGGGCCCTGTTCGAGGCGGGCATCCTGCCCGCGGCCATGGAGTTCATGACCGACGCGGTGCTGCGCGCCGTGGAGCGCGTGGGCGACGTGCCCTGGCCCAGGGAGACCGGGGCGGCCCTGCTCCTGCGCCTGGACGGCGGCCGCGAGGCCCTGGCCAGCGACCTGGAGCGGCTCGTCGCGGTGATCGCGGCCTCCTCGCCCTCGTTCCTGGAGCGGGGCATGGGCCCCGAGGAGGAGGAACCCCTGTGGGAGATTCGCCGCCTCATCAACCCGGCCTCCTTCAAGGTCGCCCCGGACAAGAGCTCCGACGATGTCACCGTGCCGCGCGGCCAGGTGTCCCGCGCCGTGGACGGCATCGGCGCCATCGCCCGGGAGCAGGACCTCTGCATCCTGGTCTTCGGGCACCTGGGCGACGGCAACCTGCACGTGAACATCATGTACGACAAGGCGGCCGGGGACGGCCCGCGCGCGGCCCGCGCCAAGGAGCGCGTCGTGGAGCTGGTGCTGTCCCTGGGGGGCACCATGTCCGGCGAGCACGGGGTGGGCCTGACCAAGCACGGCTTCCTGGACCGTCAGCTCTCGCCCCTGGAGCGGGAGCTGATGCGCTCCATCAAGGCCTCCTTCGACCCCCACGGCATCCTCAATCCGGGCAAATCCTACTGACGCCGCCGCCCCGGGCGGCGATATCTGGGGGCCGGCTTTCGCATTGCGCCGGCCCCCTGTTGCACATACCCTTAAAAATAGTGTAATTATCCTTCCACGAACCACCAATGTGGAGGGCTATTTGGGTATTGTCGCTGTTGTGTGCCTGGCGTTGCTTGCGGGTGCATGCGTTTTTGGAGTCTTCGTTGGCCGGTTTCGCGCGAAGTGCGTGGCCATAATCGTCGATTTGCGCGCCAGGGCCAGGGGATTGGAAAAGGACCTGGACGAATTGCGTCGGGACGCGGTCCTGCGCCAATCCCGGGTCAAGGCCCTGGCGGTCGAGGTTGAGGAGCTGGAGCGCGTCCGGCGCGAGGAGCGCGAGGCCGCCCTGGCCGCGGACTCCCCCCGGCGCACGGTCATGGACGTGCTCCAGGCCAGCGGCCGCATCTCGGCCGAGGACGTGCTGCGCGCCAGGACCTTCATGTCCGGGGGCGGGGGCGCGCAGAGCGAGGAGCAGGCGCTGATCATCCTGGGCGTGATCACCGAGGAGGACGTGGCCGTCGCCTCCAGGGAACTGGCGTAGGGGGCGGCGTGACAGTCATGTATCTTTCCCTTCTGGGGCTCGTGCTGCTGGTCGCCGTGCCCGTGGCCTATTCGCGCATGACCCGGGTCTACACCGACGAGATCCGCAGGAACGAGTCGGCGGTCTCCATGCTCGAGGTCAAGGTGGAGGATCAGGCGGCCGAGGTCGCCCGGCTGGCCGCCGAGGAGGACGAGCTGCGCAGGAAACGGGCGGCCCTGTCCGACCCCGGGCAGGAGCCCGCCGCCGGGGCCGCCCGCAGCGCGCCCGCCGAGGCCCCGGCCGCGCCCGAGGACTATCTCGTGGCCGCCGGTCTGTTGTCCCGGAAGGACCTGGAGCTTGCCCGCGGGCACAAGGCCGGGATTCACAGCGAGCATAGCCTGGCCGAGATCCTGGTCATGATGAAGGCCATCGACGCCTCGGACTGGGAGTTCGCCAGGGCCAAGGTCGAAGACGAGGAATGACGGCGCCATGGGGCCCGGCTCCCTGCCTTCCCAGGGCTCCTCGGAGGAACCCGCCGAGGTCCTGTCCACGCCCGAGGAGTATCTCCTGGCCGTCGGGCTGATCACCAGGGCCGACCTGGAAAAGGCCAGGGACTACAAGTCCGGCTCACGCAGCGAATACGGCCTGGGCGACATCCTGATCATGATGGGCGTCATCGACGTCTCCGACTGGAACTACGCCAAGTTCAAAGCCAAGGACGCGGACTGAGCCGCGCCCGGTCCGGTGCCCGTCAGGTCCTGTTTCCCCGGCCATCCATGCCGCCGCGATTCCTTTGGGGGGCGCGGCGTTTTTGTTTCCGGGGTTCAGGCGGCCGGTTTGGCCTTGCGCTGCTGGGAGAGCCAGACCCCGGCCAGGACCAGGGCCGAGGCCGCGAATTGATGGGGCGTGAAGACCTCGTCCAGGATCAGCCAGCCCATGATCACCGTCTGCACGGGGATCAGGTTCACGAAGGTCGCGGCCTGGCTGGCCGGGATGGCCTTGACCCCGTAGTTGTAGCAGAAGAACGCCCCCAGGGTGGCGAACAGGCAGAGGAAGACCACCCCCAGGGTCGGGCCCAGGGGGAAGGCCGCGGGCAGTTCCGTGCCCGGCAGGAAAATCAGCGGCAGGAAGAAGATCGTCCCGGCCCAGGACATGAACATGGTCAGGGCCAGGGGCGGGTAGCGCAGGGACAGGCGCTTGGAGTTGATGATGTAGCTCACTGTGCAGGCCATGGCCAGGACTTCCAGGGTGTTGCCCAGCATAGGGTCGGGCGCGTCGGCCGTGGCCGAGCCCCCGGTGGACAGCCAGACCACGCCCAGGGCCGCCAGGAGCAAGCCGGCCACGGTCTTGCGGCCCAGGCGTTCCCCCAAGAGGAAATACGCGGCCACGGACACGAACAACGGCATGGTGGCGGTGATCATGCCCGCCTGGGACGAGGTGGTCAGGCGCAGGGCGTTGGCCTCGAACACGAAGTACAGGCAGGGCTCGCCCAGGACCATGAGCAGCAGGTATTTCCAGTCTCCGGGCTCGCGCGAGCAGGTGCGCAGGATGCGCCCGGCGAAGGGGGCCAGGATCAGGGTGGCCAGGAACATGCGCCCGAAGACCACCACCATGGGGGCATAGCCGGACAGGGCTATCTTGGTGGCGCTGAAGGAACCGGCCCAGAACAGGGAGGCCAGGCACAGGGCCGCGTAGGCGGCGAAATTGGGGGTCCGAGGCACGGATTGCACCCTCGCGTGGCGGATTGGCCGCCCCGGGACGGGCGCGGCGCATCCATCTACACCCCGCCGGAGCCCAAAGTAAAGCCGTTTGCGGCCCTCGCATTGACGGACGGGCGCGGGGTACTTATCTTGCCACGGCGCAGGCAAAAGACCGACGGCATGAATCCAGAACACGACAATCACACCACGGGCCCCAAGGCCGAACCCCAGTGCATCCTCTGCGGCAAGTGCCTGGAGGTCTGCCCCCTGTTGGCGGCCACCGGGCGCGAGGAACTGTCCCCCCGGGCCAAGCTGTTCGTATTGCAGCGCCTGCGCGACGATCCCGGGGCCCTGTCCCGCACCGACGCCCGGAAACTGGCCTCCCTCTGCCTGACCTGCGGGCGCTGCGCCAAGGCCTGCACCCAGGGCGTGGACGTGCCCGCCACAGTCTCCCGCCTGCGCGCCGGGCATCCGGATTTCCGCCGCTGGCTGTGGCGCGCCTGGATCCAGGGCTCGGGCCTTCTCTGGCCCGCGGCCGCGCGCCTGGGGACCGCCCTGGGCGGGCTCGTTTCCGCCGGGCACGGCGCGGCGGCCAGGACCGGACGGTCCCTGGCGGCCATGGGCCGGGGCAGCGCCATACGTCCCTGGATCGAGTTCCGGGGCCTGGAAGCTTGCCCTCGCCCCGGGAAGGTCGTACTTTTCCCGGGTTGTCTGGCCCGTTCCGTGCGCACGCGGTGGACGGCCACGGCCCGGGAGCTGCTTACGGCCGCCGGGGCCGAGGTCCTGCCCGAGCCCCGCTGGTCCTGCTGCGGCGGCACCCTGGGCCACGCCGGGCTGGCCGGGCCGCAGTTCGCGGCCATGCGCGCCAACGTGGACGCCTGGCGCGAGGCCGGGCGGCCCAGGCTGGTGACCTTCTGCGCCTCCTGCTGGAGCTCTCTGGCCGCCTATCCGCAGTGCGCGGACCTGGGCCTGGACCAGGACGAGGCCCGCGCCTGGACCGAGGCCCTGACGCCCCTGTCCGAACTTTTGGCCGGGGCCTCGCTCACGGCCACGAACGCGGTGCCGGACGAATTGCATTATCACCGGCCCTGCCACGCGCCCGCCAAAGACCCGGACGCGCGCCTGCTGGCCCGGGCGGCGGGAGAGCGCCTGGACCGGGGCGACGGCAAGGCCTGCTGCGGCCTGGGCGGCGTGCTCCAGCTGGCCGCGCCCGAACTCTCCGCCAGGGTGGCGGACAATCTCTGGGAGCGCATGGCGGCCGGACCCGGCGCCCAGGTGCTCACCGGATGCAGCGGCTGCTGGCTGCAGCTTTCGGCCTCCGCCCCCGAGGGCGTGGCCGTGGCCCACTGGCTGGACGCCGTCGCGCACATCGAATCGCCCGCCCACGAGGCCGGGCCCAACGCCTATCCACCGGGAGAAACGAATGCTGGGCGCCATTAGCCGCAAGATTTTCGGCACCAAGAACGAACGCTACCTGAAGACGCTGACTCCGCTGGTGGACAAGGTCAATTCCCTGGAAGGCGAAATCAGGGCCCTGGCCGACGGCGACTTCCCGGCCCGCGTGGCCGAGTACCGGCGCCAGGTGGAGGCGGGCAGGGACCTGGAAGGCCTGCTGCCCGACGTCTTCGCCCTGGTGCGCGAGGCGGGCCGCCGGACCATGGACATGCGCCACTTCGACGTGCAGCTGGTGGGCGGCTGCGTGCTGCACCAGGGCCGCATCGCCGAGATGCGCACCGGCGAGGGCAAGACCCTGGTGGCCACCCTGCCCGTGGTGCTCAACGCCCTTGCGGGCAAGGGCGTGCACGTGGTCACGGTGAACGACTACCTGGCCAGCCGCGACGCCGAATGGATGGGCCAGATCTATTCCTTCCTGGGGCTTTCCACGGGCGTCATCGTCCACGGCCTGGACGACACTGAGCGCCAGGCCGCCTATGGCGCGGACATCACCTACGGCACCAACAACGAGTTCGGGTTCGACTACCTGCGCGACAACATGAAGTTCTACAAGGAGCAGCTGGTGCAGCGGCCCCTGAACTTCTGCATCGTGGACGAGGTGGACTCCATCCTCATCGACGAGGCGCGCACCCCGCTGATCATCTCCGGACAGGCCGAGAGCTCCGTGGGCATGTACGATCAGATGAACTCCATCGTTCCCAAGCTGACCATCGAACAGCACTACACCGTGGACGAGAAGGCCAACTCCGTGGGCCTGACCGACGAGGGCGTGGCCCGCTGCGAGGAGATCCTCCAGATCGACAACCTCTTCGACCCGGCCAACATCACCCTGCAGCACCACATCCTGCAGGCCCTGAAGGCCCACAGGCTCTTCGCCCGCGACGAGGACTACATCGTCAAGGACGGCCAGGTGGTCATCGTGGACGAGTTCACGGGCCGCCTCATGCCCGGCCGCCGCTTCTCCGACGGCCTGCACCAGGCTCTGGAGGCCAAGGAGCACGTCAAGGTCGAGGCCGAGAACCAGACCCTGGCCTCCATCACCTTCCAGAACTATTTCCGCATGTACGACAAGCTCTCGGGCATGACCGGCACCGCGGACACCGAGGCCGTGGAGTTCAGCCAGATCTATGGGCTGGAGGTGGCCGTGATCCCCACGCACCAGCCCATGGTGCGCAAGGACATGCCCGACCTGGTGTACAAGAACCAGGACGCCAAATTCCGGGCCATCGTGGAGGACATCGCGCGCCTGCACGCCAAGGGCCAGCCCGTGCTCGTGGGCACCATCACCATCGACAAGTCCGAGCTCATCTCGAACCTGCTCAAGAAGAAGCGCGTCCCGCACAACGTATTGAACGCCAAGCAGCACGACCGCGAGGCCGAGATCGTGGCCGAGGCCGGGCAGCGGGGCAAGGTGACCATCGCCACCAACATGGCCGGCCGAGGCACGGACATCAAGCTGGGCGAGGGCGTCAAGGAGTTGGGCGGCCTGTACATCCTGGGCACCGAGCGCCACGAGTCCCGGCGCATCGACAACCAGCTGCGCGGCCGCTCCGGCCGCCAGGGCGACCCGGGCGAGTCCCGCTTCTACCTGGCCCTGGACGACGAGCTCATGCGCCTGTTCGGCTCCGACCGCATCGCCGGGATCATGGACAGGCTGGGCCTGGAGGACGACGACGCCATCGAGAACAAGATGGTCTCCCGGGCCATCGAGAACGCCCAGAAGCGCGTGGAAAGCCACAACTTCGACATCCGCAAGCAGCTCCTGGACTTCGACGACACCATGAACCAGCAGCGCACGGTGATCTATTCCCAGCGCCGCGAGATCATGAACGCGGCCCAGGAGGACCTGGAGGAGATGGTCCACGGGTTCGCCGACGAGTTCCTGGAGGGCATCCTGGGGCCGGTGACGCACGCCAAGGAGCCCGACGACGAGGACATGGACTACGCCGCGGCCAAGCTGGATGAGCTGTTCAACCTCGCCCCGGCCCAGGAGCTGCGCGCCAACCTGCCGTCCCTGGAAGAGGGCGGCCGGGCCGTGCGCGCCAAGCTCGACGCCCTCAAGGCCGGGGCCGGGGACGTGTACAAGGAGATTCTGCGCTACTTCCTGCTGGAGAGCCTGGACCGCAACTGGAAGGAGCACCTCCTGACCATGGACCACCTGCGCGAGGGCATCGGCCTGCGCGGCTACGGCCAGAAGGACCCCAAGCAGGAATACAAGCGCGAGGGCTTCGAGCTGTTCCAGGACATGCTGGAGCGCATCAAGGAGAACACCCTGCGCGCCCTGTGCCGCCTGCGCATCCAGACCGAGGCCCGGGAAGAGGACTTCCAGCACAAGGACACCACCCGCGACGTGCGCATGCAGTCCGGGGAGGCCCCCAAGGCCGAGACCGTGCGCCGCGAGGCCCCCAAGGTCGGGCGCAACGCCCCCTGTCCCTGCGGCTCGGGCAAGAAGTACAAGCAATGCTGCGGCCGCTAGGCCAGACTGTTGAAAAATAGCGATCTGCGGCGTTGCTGCGACAACTGCAAAACCTCGCGTACGGGAGTACGCGTCGGTCTTGCAGTTGTCTTGCGCCTTGCATCTCACTATTTTTGAACAGTCTGGAGATGTTTTCGGGCCCCCCGCCGGGGGCCCGTTTTCGTGGAACGGCCCGGCTTGCCAGGGGCAGGGGCGGGGGGTATCGTACCTGACTTCCGGCGCACCCCGCCGGATCCCAAGACAACAGACAACCTTTTTGGAGCATGCCATGCTGGTGCCCCAGGGCTACAGGTTCGCCGCGGCCGCCGCGGGTTTCAAGAAGCAGGACCGCCTCGACCTCGGAGTCGTGGTCAGCAAGGCCCCGGCCTCGGCCGCGGGCGTGTTCACCACCAACCGCTTCCAGGCCGCCCCGGTGCTCGCGGGCAAGGCCCTGCTGGACAAGAGCGGCACGGCCCGCGCCGTGATGATTAATTCCGGCCAGGCCAACGCCTGCACCGGCCAGGAGGGCCTGGACAATTGCCGCGTGACCCGCGAGCTGGTGGCCCAGAACCTGGGCATCGGCGAGGACGAGGTCCTGCCCGCGTCCACGGGCGTCATCGGCGACCAGCTGCGCATGGACAGGTGGCAGGCCGCCATGGACGAGCTGCGCGAGAGCTACGGCAAGCTCGGCCCCCTGGACATGGCCAAGGCCATCATGACCACGGACACCTTTCCCAAGCTGGCCTGGCAGTCCTTCGAGGCCGAGGGCCGCGAGGTGCGCGTGCTGGGCATGTGCAAGGGCGCGGGCATGATCAGCCCGAACATGGCCACCATGCTCGGGGTCGTCATCACCGACGCGGCCGTGGAGCCGGAGCTGTGGCGGCGCATCATCCGCTGGGCCGCGAACGAGAGCTTCAACCGCGTCACCGTGGACGGCGACACCAGCACCAACGACACCATCTACGGCCTGGCCAACGGCGCCGCCGGGGTGGAGTTCGAGGAGGGCGGCGAGCAGGACCTGGCCGAGGCCGTGCTCGAAGTCTGCCAGGAGCTGGCCTACCTCATCGTGCAGGACGCCGAGGGCGGCACCAAGGTGGTGGAGATCACCGTGTCCGGGGCCGTGGACGACGCCCAGGCCGACATGGCCGCGCGCACCGTGGGCAACTCGCCCCTGGTCAAGACCGCGCTCTACGGCAAGGACCCCAACTGGGGCCGCATCGCCGCGGCCCTGGGCCGCAGCGGCGCCGAGTTCGATCCCATGAAGGTCTCCATCGCCATCGGCGGCCTGGAGATATTCAAGGACGGCCAGCCCGTGAAGATGGACATCGACGCCATGTTCGCGCCCATCCTGGACCGCCAGGACGTGAACATCGACGTGAACCTGGGCGCGGGAAAGGGCGAGTCGTACATCCTGGCCTCGGATCTCACGCACGAGTACATCTCCATCAACGCCGACTACCGCACGTAGGGCGCGATAAGGGCGCGTCTGCTGCGTTGCTGCGCGAGATTCAAACCCTCGCGTACGGGGAGTACGCGTCGGTCTTGAATCTCGCTTGCGCCTTGCATCCACACCCTTCTCGCGCCCTACGTGGTCGCGTGGGCGGGGATGGATAAGAAAAAGTCAGTGAAGACACATTATTAGGATTACATACTATGAGTTTCAAGAAGAGCGACGACGAGAGCTGCGCTGTTGGGAGCGATGTGGGGCCGGAGCGGTTGAAGCGCCTGGCGGACTTTTTGTTCGAGGCGGGGATGCTGCGCAAGACGCCGCGCACGGGGTACCAGTTCCTGGGCACCGGGCAGGAGAACGTGGCCGAGCACAGCTTCCGCACGGCGGTCATCGGCTACGTGCTGGCCGAGATGGCCGGGGCCGACGTCTCGCGCACCACGCTGCTGTGTTTGTTCCACGACCTGCACGAGGCCCGCACGGCGGACTTCAACTACGTGAACAAGCTCTACAATTCCTCCAATCGCACCAAGGCCCTGGAGGACGCCACCAAGGGCACGGGCCTGGGCGGGGCCATCCTTTCCATGTGGGACGAGCTGGAGGACGTGGAGACCCTGGAGGCCGCCCTGGCCCAGGACGCGGACCAGATCGATCTGATCCTGAACTTGAAAGAGCAGTCGGACCTGGGCAACAAGTACGCGGACAAGTGGATCGAGGGCGCCATGCCGCGCCTGCGCACCCCCGAGGGCAAGACCCTGGCCGGGCAGATCCTGGTCACGGACCACACGGACTGGTGGTACAAGGGGCCGGACGAGTCCTGGTGGCAGAACAAGAACGGCAAGAGCTGAGGCGGCTCGCGCCGCTTGCGAATCTTCCGGGCCCCGCGCATGGACGTGCGCGGGGCTCTTTGTCCGGGTAACCAGAGGGTGTCCGGTTGACTGGTCAGACCAATTGACAGGCGATATGTGTTGGTTGTATTGGTCTGACCAGTGAGCACAACCAGTTCGCGAGGAGTGCGTATGTCGCAAGGGGAAGAGAACACCGCGCCCGTGGGGCGCACGGCCTTCAGCAGGGCCGTGGAGCGCATCAGGAGCCTGGTGCGTTCCGGCGAGATAGCCCCGGGGGGCAGGCTGCCCTCCGAACGGTATTTGGCCGAGGAATTCGGCGTGGCGCGCAGTTCCGTGCGCGAGGCCATCCGGACCCTGGCCGACCAGGGCGTCATCGAGTCCCGCCGGGGCGCGGGCACCTTCCTGGTGGACCTGCCCCAGAGCGAGATCCTGGCGCGCCTGACCAGGGGCCTGGCCAACCATCGCAGCCGCATGTCGCAGGTCTTCGGCTTCCGCCGTCTGCTGGAGCCGCAGCTTGTGCGCGAGGCCGTGAAGAACGCCACGCCCGAGCAGCGGGCCCGCCTGTGGGCCGCGCTGGGGCGCCAGGAGCGGGTCATGGCCCAGGGCGGCAGCGGCCGCCAGGAGGACCGGGAGTTGCACCGGCTGATAGCCGAGGCCACGGGCAATCCCATCGCAGTGGAGGCCGTGCGGACCCTGGCCCGCATGTTCGACGAGCCGCGCGCGCAGCACCTGGAGAGCCGGGAGCGCGACAGGGTGTCCCTGGAGGGGCACCGGCGCATGCTCCAGGCCTTCGATGCCGGCGACGCCGACGGCGCGGCCCAGGAGATGGTGCGCCACTTGAGTGAAATGGAAGCATTTTTGTGCGAGCAACATGAGGATCCCTACTGATCCCGGAAGTCCTGGGAAAAGGGCGGCGGATCATGTCGTTGGCGGGCGCGTCGATGCGTCCGCGGGTTGCAAACAAGGCGCCTGTGGCGCCGCAAGGAGCGAGTCATGAAGGAAGTACGGGACAAGGCGCGTGAACTGATGAAGGGCTTTTGCCGGGTCTGCCCGGTGTGCGACGGCCGCGCCTGTCGGGGCGAGGTCCCGGGCATGGGCGGCCTGGGCACGGGAGCGTCCTTTGAAAACAACATCAAGGCCCTGGCCGAGCTGCGCCTGCGCATGCGCCTGATCCACGACGCCGTGGAGCCCGACCCGTCCGTGAATCTCCTGGGCCTGGATCTGGCCATGCCCGTGTTGGCCGCGCCCATCGGCGGCGTGTCCTTCAACATGGGCGGCAAGATCACCGAGGAAGAGTATGTGGATTCCGTGCTCGGCGGCTGCAAGAACTGCGGCGTGGTGGGCTGCGTGGGCGACGGCGTGCCGGACTTCATCATCGACGCGGCCTGCGCGGGCCTCAGGAAGTTCCCGGGCATCCCGTTCATCAAGCCCTGGGAGGACGAGGAATTCCAGGCCAAGATCGCCAAGGCCGCGGACACCGGGGCCGCCATCTTCGGCATGGACATCGACGCCGCCGGGCTCATCACCCTGCGCAAGATGGGCCGCCCCGTGTCGCCCAAGCCCCTGTCCAAGCTCGCGGAGATCGTGCGCGGCGTGCAGGGCAAGTTCATCTTGAAGGGCGTGATGACCGTGGAGGACGCGCGCCTGGCCGTGGAGGCCGGGGTGGACGCCATCGTGGTCTCCAACCACGGCGGTCGCGTGCTGGATCACGCCCAGGGCACGGCCGAGGTCCTGCCCGCCATCTGCGACGCGGCCCGGGGCGACCTGGAGATCATCGTGGACGGCGGCGTGCGCACCGGCGCCGACGTGCTCAAGATGCTGGCGCTGGGGGCCCACGCCGTGATGATCGGCCGCCCCATCAGCGTTGCCGCCCTGGGCGGCCTCACCGACGGCGTGACCAAGTACCTGGAGCAGATCCGCGGCGAGCTGCTGCAGGCCATGGTGCTCACGGGCTGCAAGACCGTGGGCGACGTCACCCGCAACATCCTGGCCTAGCAGACTGTTGAAAAACGCACGGTTGCGGCGTTGCTGCGGAAAATCCAAACCCTCGCGTACAGGGAGTACGCGTCGGTCTTGAATTTCCCTTGCGCCTTGCACCCGCACATTTTTGAACAGTCTGCGATAAGGAATATTGATTGTTGAAATCCCCGCGCGGGGAGGGACGTCTTTCCCCGCGCCAAACCTCAACCCGGCATCCAACCCCAAGGAAGTGACTCCAATGACGACTGTTCTCCTGACCTACGCGCTGGTGGGCGCCATCGCCGGAATCCTGGCCGGGCTGTTCGGCATCGGCGGCGGCCTGGTCATCGTGCCCATGCTCGTCTACTGCTTCACCGTCCAGCACATCAATCCCGACCTCATGATGCAGATCGCCCTGGGCACGTCCATGGCCAGCATCCTGTTCACGGCCACGTCCAGCTTCATGGCCCACCACAAGCGCGGGGCCGTGGATTGGAGCGTGGTGCGCAAGATTGTCGTCGGCATCCTCCTGGGCACGTACCTGGGGTCCTTCGTGGCCTCACGGCTGTCCTCGGATTTCCTGAAGGGCTTTTTCGTGCTTTTCCTGTACTACGTGGCCTGGCAGATGATCAGCGGCAAGAAGCCCAAGCCCTCGCGCCACCTGCCGGGCGGCCTGGGCATCACCGGCGTGGGCGGCGGCATCGGCATCATCTCCAGCCTGGTGGGCATCGGCGGGGGCACCCTGTCCGTGCCCTTCCTGGTCTGGTGCAACACGCCCCTGCACCGGGCCATCGGCACCTCGGCGGCCATCGGCTTCCCCATCGCCCTGGCCGGGTCCTTCGGCTACGTGGTCAACGGCACGGGCGTGGAAGGGCGGCCCGAGTGGTCCCTGGGCTTCGTGTACCTGCCCGCCCTCATCGGCATCGTGGTCACCAGCGTGTTCACCGCGCCCATCGGCGTGCGCCTGGCCCACAGCCTGCCCGTGCCCAGGCTCAAGAAGGCCTTCGCCGTGCTGCTGCTGGTGGTGGCCACCAAGATGCTGTTCGGATTGTTTTAATCCTCCTCCCCGGTTCAGGCCAAAGGGGCCGTCCGCGAGGCGCAGGGGCGCATTGCGGGCGGCCCCTCGCTTTTGGCGCGCCGTTTTTCCTTGTTGCTCTTAACATGTTGACAAACCAGCATTAACAATTCATCACACAGGCCAATACTGACGAGGCGACGGGCGGCCCACGGGCCGTTCCGTAAGAAAAAGACCGACCAGCTCATCACCAGGCGACAGCCCGGCCGAGTGCGCTGGTCGGCTCTTTGTGCGACTTTGCGCGCCGTTCGCGGGGGCTCCGGGGCGGCCAAAGGATTCTGCTTTTCATGTTGGCCACATTTCTTCTGTCCGTCGCCGTGGGCGCGGCAGCCGGCATCCTGGCCGGACTGTTCGGCATCGGCGGCGGCATCGTCATCGTTCCCTTGCTCGTCTACAGCTTCACGTACCAGGCGGTGAACCCGCACGTCGTCATCCACCTCGCCGTGGGCACGTCCATCGCCAGCATCCTGTTCACCTCGATGTCCAGCTTCCTGGCCCACAACCGGCGCGGGGCCGTGGACTGGCCCGTGGTGCGCGCCCTGACTCCGGGGCTGGTGGCGGGCTCCGTCCTGGGGGGCTATGCCGGGGCGCACATGGCCGCCCGCTGGGTGGTGGGGATATTCGCCGCGTTCCTGTTCTGGGTCGCCGTGCGGATGATGCTCAAGGACGCCACGGACGGCTGCCGCGCCCTGCCCCGGGGCCGAGGCCTCGCGGGGGTGGGCCTGGGCATCGGCGCCGTGGCCAATCTGGTGGGCATCGGCGGCGGCACCCTGGCCGTGCCGTTTCTGTCCTGGTGCCACGTGCCCATGCGCCGGGCCGTGGGCATCTCCTCGGCCGTCTGCCTGCCCGTGGCCGCCACGGGCGTCGTGGTCAACGTGCTGGGGGGGCTGGGCGTGGCCGGGCGGCCCGACTGGTCCCTGGGCTACGTGTATCTGCCCGCGTTTTTCGGCATCGTGGCGGCCGGGGCGGCCACGGCCCCCCTGGGCGCGCGCATGGCCCACAGCCTGCCCGTGGGCAGGCTCAGGATGGGCTTCGGCGCACTGCTGGCCCTGGTGGCCCTGAAGATGGCCTGGGGTCTGGCGCTGTAGCGGCCGGGGTCAGTCGTCCTCGGGCAGCTTATCCGCGTACCTGTCGCGGATGGCCATGAGCACGTCGTAGATGCTCAGCGCCGCGTCCACCACCTCGGGGTCGAAGTGCTCCCCGCGCTCCTGCTTGATGAGGGACACGACCTTCTCGTCGGGCCAGGGCTCCTTGTAGGAGCGCCGCGAGCTCAGGGCGTCGAACACGTCGGCCAGGGCGCAGATGCGCGCGGTGACGGGGATGTCCTCGCCCTTGAAGGGCCTGCCCATGGCCGTGATCTCGCCGCCCAGGTGGCCCACGGCCCCGGGGTAGCCCCGGCCGTTCCACTTCTCATGGTGGCCCAGGGCGATTTCGCCGCTCATGGCGTCCAGCTCCGAGGTGGAGTGCAGGAACAGCCGCGCCCCGAGCACCGTGTGGAACTGCATGACCGCGAATTCCTCGTCCGTGAGCTTGGCGGGTTTCTTGAGGATCTTGTCCGAGATGCCGACCTTGCCCACGTCGTGGAGCATGGCCGCCACGCGCAGCAGGTCCTTGTTGCGCTTGCGCTCGGCCTCGTCCACTCCCTTCATCTGCGCCCAGCGGTGGTAGATCTCCGCCGAGAACGCGCCCACCCGCTGCACGTGGGGGCCGGTTTCGGCCGGGTCCCTGAGCTCGGCCATCTGCATCATGCGCAGGATCAGCTCGCGGGTCATCACGGCCCGCTCGATGGCCACGGAGGCCGTGGTGGCGAACAGCGGCAGCACCGCCCTGGCCTGGGCGGAGAAGGGCACGGGCCTGCCTTCCATATCCTTGGCGTTGATGAGCTGGATCACCGCCGAGACGCCGCCTTGGGAGGTGGTCACGGGCAGGGTCAGGATGGAGGTGGTGCGGTAGCCGGCCCTGCGGTCGAAGGCCGGGTTGAACTCCACGGGCGAATCGGCGGGCATGTCGTAGGCGTCGTCGACGGCCAGGGGCTCCCCGCGCCCGGCCACGTAGCCCACGAAGGAATGGTCGTCGATGGGCACGGTGACGTCGGCGTAGATGTCCTTGTTGATCTCGCCCTCGCGCATCAAGGTGTCGTTGTGCACGAAGCTGAACTTCAGCTTCCCGTGCTTGACCAGATAGATGGTCCCGGCGTCGGCCCGGGACAGCCTGCGGCATTCCAGGAGCACGCGGTCCAGGGTGGCGTCCAGGTCCTTGAGCTGGTTGAGCCGCTCGTTGATCTTCAGGATCCTGGTGATGAGTTCCGGATCGCACGCGGGCAGCGCCGTGTCGGCCATGGGTCCCTCCGTAGGGGCTTATGGTGCAACAAGCTTACACGGTAGCGACCGGCCCGGCCATGTCAAGGGAATTTGGAACGGGCCCCAAAACAAGGCCCCCGGCGCCGTGGGGCGCCGGGGGCCGGGAAAGCGTTTCCGCCGCCCGCTAGAGGAGCGTCAGGTCCCAGTTGAAGGTGCTGGTGCGCGTGGGCGCGGGCACCTCGCGGGGCACGGGCTCGAAGATGTGCGCGAACATCGTGTATCCGGCCTCGGCCAGCTCGCGCTCCTTGTTGCGCAGGTCGATGCCCCAGCCCGGGTAGATCCAGGTGTTCTGGCCGTAGCGACGGGCCCAGCAGACTTCGCCCTTGGGGCTGGTCAGCGGCTTGTCCGTGCGGAAGCCCTCGGGCGGCACGCGGGTGATGCCCAGGGGCCACAGCCCGTAGGTCACGAAGCCCAGTGGGACGGGGCTCGTGGCGGGCAGGGCCAGGGCGTCCTCCCGGGACAGTTCCGGGCTGACGAACGCGCCCACGCAGCCCATGTCGCGCACGGCCTCCAGGGCCAGGGCGTTGGTCAGGTTGCAGAAGGGCCCGGCCCACAGCTCCAGGGGCTTGCCGCGCCCCTCCTTGAGGGCGCGCTCGAACAGGGCCGCCTGCCACGGCGCGCCCAGCACGAAGCGGCGCACCCCGGACTTGAGGGCCTTGGCCACGGTGGCGGACCAGAGGTCCTCCTCCCCGGGCCAGATCACCGGGGGCAGCCACCATTGCAGGTTCACTGCGCCCTTGACCGGGGTCTTGGGCGCCAGCCACAGGGCGGCCTGGGCTCCCTTGTGCATGCTCTTGGGCATCCTGCGGTTCACGTTCTGGACCACGGAGCGGCCTTTGGGCCGCTTGCCGGGCTTGGGCAGGGCCGGGACGAACTCGCTGGGCCCGGCCTTGGGCGCTTTGATGCCGGCCAACTCCTTGTCCAGCTCCGCGATGCGCCGGGCCAGCTCGGGTTCGCGGCGGTCGATGAGGAACACCGGGGTCCCTTCCTTGGGCACGCCGCCCTTGCGGGCCTTGAAGTCCAGGCGGCCGCCCTTGGGCACGGCGCGGGTCACGCGCACGGTCTGGTGCCAGGGTTCGTCCTGGTAGCCCACGCGCAGGAGGTCGCCCTTGAGGAGCGGCATGCGCGGGGACAGGCTCTGCTTCAGGCCCATGGATTTGCCCGTGCGCGCCACGGCCAGGCCCGAGCCGGTCTGGGCCCCGGGTTCCGTGGGCACGTGGGTCCGCTGGGGCAGGAAGCCGTAATGCGTGGTCTGGCGCGACAGGGCCTGGTCCAGGAGGCCCTGGGCGGTCTTGCGCGCGGCCGGGTCGCCGCCCTCGTCGCGCAAGAGGCGATAGGCGCTGGTGGTGTAGTACACGTAGTGCGCGCTTTTCTTGCGGCCCTCGATCTTCCAGGCGGCCACGCGCGGCTCGTCCAGGAGCGCCTTGACCAGCACGTCCAGGCCCAGGTCGTTGCAGGAGAAGAAGCGGGCCTTCTTGCCGCGCTGCTCGTATTCGCGGCGGCAGGGCTGCACGCAGCGCCCGCGCAGGCCGCTCTTGCCGCCCATGTAGCTGGACCACCAGCAGCGGCCCGAGACGTTGTAGCACAGCGCCCCGTGCACGAAGACCTCCAGGTCCAGCCCCTCGGGGCAGCCCTGGGCCATGGCCTTGATCTCGTCCACGTTCAGTTCGCGCGGCATGACCACCCGCGAGATGCCCTGCTTGGCCACCTGGGCCAGGGGCGCGGGGTGGCTGACGTTGGCCAGGGTGGAGAGGTGCAGCTCGCCCTCGTAGCCCACCTGGCGGGCCAGGGCGGGCAGGGCCAGGTCCTGCACGATGAGCCCGGCCGGGCGCACGTGGCGGGCCAGCCGGTCCAGGAGCCGCCCGGCGGACTCCACGTCCCCGGGCTTGACCAGGGTGTTCATGGCCACGTACACCCTGCTGCCTCGGGCGCGGGCCAGCTCCGTGAGGGCGGCCAGCTCGGACAGGGAAAAGTTTTCGGCCTGCATGCGCGCCGAGAAATGTTTCAGCCCCAGGTAGATGGCGTCCGCGCCCGCTGCCAGGGCGGCCAGGAAGGCTTCGCGGTCCCCGGCGGGGGCCAGGATCTCGGGACCCTTGCTTGTGTTCGTCATATCAACCCTGTATGTTTTTACGGATGGGCGCCGCATCCGGCGTCGGCGCGACTTATAAGGAAGAGCGAAGATGTTTGCAAATGCTTGCCAGGATGTGACGGTACAATCCCTGACCCGCTTCGGCAAGGGCGGCGACGACGGGAACTTCTTTGAACTGGCCCTGACCCACCCCGGCGAGGAGGGTTCGGCCTGGGCTGGCTGGCGGCCCGGGCAGTTCGTGATGATCCGGCCGAAAAGTTTCGGCCTGGAGCCCCTCATGGGCCGCCCCTTCTCCATCGCGGGGGCGGACGAGGAGGGCGGGGTGCGCGTGCTCTTCCAGGTCCTGGGCCGGGGCACGGCCAAGCTGGCCGAGCTCAAGCCCGGCGACCCCGTGACCATGTGGGGCCCCCTGGGCAACGCCTTCGCCATGCGCCCGGACGAGCGCACCCTGGTCCTGGCCGGGGGCATCGGCATCGCCCCGTTCTTCACCTACGCGGAGCGCCACGGCCGCCCCGAGAACCTGCGCCTGGTCTTCGGCCACCGGCCGCCCATCGGCTGCTACGGCTTCGACCGCCTGGGCGGGCTGTGCGCCGCCGAGGCCCACCGCGAGACCTGCCCCCAGGATCTGCAGGACTTCATCGGCCTCCTGGGCGAGCTGGTGCCGCAGTATTGCAGGGACGGGCTCATCGTGGCCTGCGGGCCCATGCCCTTTTTGCGCACCATCAAGACCCTGGCCGACGAGCACGGGGGCCGCGCCCAGCTCTCCCTGGAGAATCGCATGGCCTGCGGCGTGGGCGCGTGCCTGGGCTGCGTGTGCGAGCACGACAAGGACGGCCCGGTGTCGGTCTGCGCACGCGGGCCGGTGTTCTGGTCCGACGAGATAAGCATTTAAGGACGAATGATATGGATATGCGCGTGAACATGGCGGGTCTGGAGCTGTCCAACCCGGTGATGACGGCCTCGGGCACCTTCGGCTACGGCGTGGAATTCATGCGCTTCGGCGATCTCGCCAGGCTCGGCGGCCTGGTGGTCAAGGGCCTGTCCCTGGTCCCGCGCCGGGGCAACCCCATGCCGCGCATCGCCGAGACCCCGGCGGGCATGCTCAACGCCATCGGCCTGCAGAACATGGGCGCCGAGGCCTTCGTGGAGAAGCGCCTGCCCATGCTGCCCTGGAAGGACACCGCTGTGGTGGCCAACATCTACGCGGGCTCGGCCGCCGAGTTCGGCGAACTGGCCGCGTATCTCGCGCCCCACGAGGGCCTGGCCGCCCTGGAGGTGAACATCTCCTGCCCCAATGTCAGCTCCGGGGGCGTGCTCTTCGGCCAGGACCCGGCCATGGCCGCCGAGGTCACCCGCGCGGTCAAGGACAACGCGGGCGGCAAGCCGGTCATCGTCAAGCTGACCCCCAACGTCACGGACATCGCGGACATGGCCCGCGCCGTGGCCGACGCCGGGGCCGACGCCGTGTCCTGCATCAACACCCTCTCGGGCATGGCCGTGGACGCGCGCAGGCGCAGGCCGCGCCTGGCCAACGTCATCGGCGGCCTGTCCGGCCCGGCCATCAAGCCAGTGGCCCTGCGCTGCGTGTGGCAGGTGTCCCGGGCCGTGGACATCCCGGTCATCGGCATCGGCGGCATCGCCTGCGCCGAGGACGTGCTGGAGTTCATTCTGGTGGGGGCCACGGCCGTGCAGGTGGGCACCTCCAATTTCATGCGCCCGGACTTCGCCTTCCGCCTGGTGGACGAGGTGGCGGCCCTGGCCGACGAGCTGGGCATCACGAACTGGGATGAATACCGGGGTTCGCTCCCAGTCTAGCAGCTCACTGTTTTTCAACGGTCTGCGCACAATGTTTTTGTGACAATCTGATAGCCCGTTCGCCGCGAATCTTTCACTCTACGGATAATTCCATGGACGCTCTTTTCATCCTCCTGGCCGTGGCCGCCGGGGCCACCGCCCCGGTGCAGGCGGGCATCAACGCCCAGCTCCAGGCCTCCTGGGCCCGGACTCCGGTGCTGGCCTCCCTGGTCTCCTTTTTCGTGGGCACCGTGGCCCTGGCCTGCTACGTGCTGGCCACGCGCGAGCCTCTGCCCGGGTTGTCCGGCATGGGCCAGGCGCCCTGGTGGCAGTGGACCGGGGGGCTCTTGGGCGCATTCTTCGTGACCATGACCATCCTTCTGGCCTACCGCCTGGGCGGAGCCACCCTGTTCTCCCTGGTGGTGGCCGGGCAGCTGGCCGCCTCCCTGGTTCTGGAGCATTACGGCCTGTTGGGCTACGCCGCGCATCCCGTGAACTGGCAGCGCCTTGCGGGCGCGGCGCTGGTGGTGGCCGGGGTGGTGCTGGTGCGCAGGTTCTAGCCTCCGGGGGCGTCCGCGCGCTCCGCATTTTCCTCTTTTCGCAGCGGCGCGCCGGGGATTTCGCCTACGCCCCCGGGAGCCCGCCCGCGCGGTTCCCTTTCGCCCTCCCCATGGTGTACACTGTCTCCGCAAACAGGACGCCGCAGCGGGCGGCGGCGCGATCAAATCGGTGCATCAATCGGGAGGATGTTTGATGAAAAAGCTCCTGCTATGGGGCGGGTTGGGGCTGGTGCTCCTTGTCGCCGGGGTCATCGTGGCCACCGTCATGTCCATCAACCCCATCGTGGAAAAGGCCGTGAACACCTTCGGCCCGGACCTGCTCGGGGCCAAGGTCCACCTGGACAAGTCCGACCTGTCCATCTTTTCCGGCCAGGGGACCCTGAGCGGCCTGTTCGTGGGCAACCCCAAGGGCTACGAAACCGAGAGCGCCCTGCGCCTGGGCTCCGTGAGCGTGGCCGTGGACAAGGCCTCCCTGGCCACGGACCGCATCGTGATCAACGACATCACGGTCACGGCCCCCAAGATCACCTACGAGCTGGCCGGGCGCGTCTCCAACCTCCAGGCCCTGGCGAACAACGTGGCCGGGGTGGCGGACCGCGAGGGAGCCGCCGAGGCCAGCCGGGGCCAGGCGGGCAAGGAGGAGCCCGGGAGCAAGCAGAAGATCCAGATCGACAACCTGCTCATCGCCGGCGGCGAGATCAGCCTGTCCGTCAAGGGGCTGGGCGGCAAGGCCATGACCGTGGCCCTGCCGGACATCCGCCTCACGGGCATCGGCAAGGACGAGAAGGGCACCTCCCCGGCCGAGGCCTTCGCCCAGGTCATGGCCGCCGTGAGCAAGAGCGCGGGCGGCGCGGCCACGGGCGCGCTGGGCGATCTGGGCAAGACCCTCGAACAGGGCGTGCAGGAGCTGACCAAGGATCCCGAGGGCCTCAAGAAGGGCGTCGAGGACCTGGGCCAGGGCCTCAAGAAACTGTTCCAATAGCCGGGCCCACGGCCCGAAACCAGCATACCGGTCCGGGGCCGGGCGGCGTGGCCGTCCGGCCCTTTTTGCCCCGCGCGGGGCGCGAGGCTTCCCATTACTTCAGGGATGTGGCAAGGGTGGGCACTATGTACGCCCCCTTTGTCCCGATCCGTACGGCCCTCGCGGCCCTGGCCTGCGTCCTGGTCCTGTGCCCTGCGGCCCTGGCCGGGAACCAGGCCCACGGGCCGGCGGACTGCGGCGGGGACATGAGCCCGGCGGACCGCATGCTCTGCGAGAACGTGCAGCTGGACGCGGCGGACAAGGCCATGGCCCGGCTGTACACGGAGCTCATGGGCTCACTGGACAAGGACGCCGGGGCCATGCTGCGCGCCGCGCAGGAGGCCTGGATGGCCTATCGGGACGCCAACTTCGGCATCTTCTCCTCGGCGGCCTCGGCCAGGGGCCAGGAGGGGCTGGTGCAGCAGGTCCACGCCATGCGCCTGGCCACCGAGGCCCGGGTGCGCGAGCTGCGGGAGCTTGCGGGCCTGCTCGACGAGGGCGGCATGCTGGCCGGGGGGCCACAGGCCCCGCCCGCGCCCCTCGAGGCCGAGGCGAGCCCGGCCCCTGGGCCCGAAAAGCCCGCATCCCCTGCGCCCGAGATCCCCGAGCCCGACACGGCAGACCTGCCCAAGACCAGGATCAAGAGCGACGAGGGCCTGGCCGACCTCTTGGGCGAGCATGGCCTGCGCCTGCAATGGCTGGCCGGGGCCGCGTCCGGCAGGGCGGTGGTCCGCGACCGGGACGGGGTGCTCCTGCTTTCCGGCAGCCAGCGCAAGGGGGACGACGAGCTGCTCGTCCAGGGCCACATCCAGAGCGTGGGGCGCGATTCCTTCGTGCTCAACGGCAGCCTGACCACGCGCATCGGCTTCCTGAACGACGGCGAGCCCTGCGTGCGCAAGGGCGTGATGCGTTTCGCGCGCAAGGGCGGCAGGCCGTTCTGGCGCATGCAGGGCATCGTCAATCCCTGTTGCGGGGTCAGCGACTACGTGGACCTGTACGTGCCCCCTCCCGTGCCCGGGGACTGAGCCCGCCTTGGCCGCGTGCGCAACGCCGATGCGCGGCTCCCGTGTTCGATCCTGATCCGTCTCCACACCGGACCGCCCGGCCTGGAATCCCGGCTCGCCGCTGTCGGACGGCATTTTTTCCATGTCGACTCTCTGCGATCCTGGACGATGCAGGTGTTTGTGGATATGCCAGGGCAATATTCTATAGACAAAAGGATTGCCGTGGCCCGCTTCACACTGTTCGGCGAATTCCCGGACCGGGAGTCCGAGGACGCGTTCCAGATCGCGCATTGGCCCGAGACCAGCAGGAAGATGTGCTACGCCTGCGCCATTTCCGCCCTGGTCTACCTGGGCGCGGTGAGCATCGACTATACCGTCCTGGGCGTGGGGCCCAGGCTGGGCGTCATGGCGGGGGGGCGGTTCCTGGTCAGCCTGTTCGGGGCGGCCGCCATGCTCTTCACCCGCCCCGGGCCCCGCGACGCCCGGGCCCTCGGGTGGGCGCTGTGCGCCTACATGCTTTCCATCCTGCTCTGCGAGACCCTGGAGCTCGTGGTCAAGGTGGACACCCTCGACCTGAGCGGGGCTCCGGCCTGCGCGGTCATCCTGCTGACCTTCTATTTCATGGCCCCGCCCAAGGCGCTGCCCACCCTCGCCGCCTGCTGGCTGGGAAGCCTGTGCTTCGTGCTCACCACGGCGTTTCTGACCTCGGTGCCGGTGGACCAGGTCTGGTATGTCGGGCTGACCCTCTGCCTGGTCAACGCGTTCGGGTACATCTCCCTGACGCGCTACGAGCGGGCGCGACGCAGCGAGTTCCAGGCCGTGAGCCACCTGAAGATGTTGGCGGAAATCGACACCTTGACCCAGGTCTACAACCGCCGCAAGGTCCTCCAGCTCGGGGAACGCATGTTCATGGAAGCCCGGCGCTTCAACGATCCCCTCGCCGTTCTTTTGCTGGACGTGGACCACTTCAAGGCCATCAACGACCGGTACGGGCACGGCGGCGGCGACGCCGCCCTGCAGGCGGTCACCGGGCGATGCGTGGAGCAGCTGCGCGAGGTGGATGTCTTCGGGCGGGTCGGCGGCGAGGAATTCATGGCCCTGTTGCCGCACACGGGCATCCGGCAAGCCGCGGACATCGCCGAACGCCTGCGCGAGTCCGTCCGCGCCGCGCCCGTGGCCATCGGCGACGCCGCCGTAACCATGCGCGTCAGCATCGGCGTCGCACAGCTGTCGCCCGAAACGCCGACGCTGGATTCGCTCATCCACGATGCCGACCTGGCATTGTATGAAGCCAAAAAGTCAGGGCGCGACAGGGTCTGCGCCCGCGCCGCCTCTTAGGCTTGACAATTTTCCCGCCGCGCTGCATTCGCTTGTTGCAAGCAGCTGAGAACGGTTTTCAATTGCCGGGGGCCCGCCATGAGCACGGGACGCCGCGGCGCCGGCATTGACAGACGCCGGAATCGGCTTAGAATTCCATCTTTCAGCACAAGTTTGGAGGATGTCGTGAAACGCTTGGCCGTTGTGTTTGTTTTTGTCCTGTTGGCGTGCGTTCCCGTGGCCCACGCCGCGGGCCTGGGCGTGGCCGTGTCCATCGCCCCGCAGGCCTGGTTCGTGCGGCACGTGGCCGGGGATCTGGCCGAGGTGACGGTGATGGTCCCCCCCGGGGCCTCGCCCCACGGGTTCGAGCCCAAGCCGGGGCAGATGCGCGCCGTGGCCCGGGCCGACCTCTACCTGGCCCTGGGCCTGGGGTTCGAGGAGGCCTGGCTGCCGCGATTCCTGTCGGCCAATCCAAAGCTGCGTGTGGCCCGCATGGAGGCTGGCATCCACAGGGTTCCCATGGAGCCCGCGCACCACGATGAGCCGCGCCGCGAGGCCGGGCAGCACCGCGAGCCCCCCCAGGGACCGCCCCCGGGCCATGGCGGCCACGAGGCGGAGCACGGCCCCGAGGGGCACGCGGAGCACCACCACGGCGGTCTGGACCCCCACGTCTGGCTGTCTCCCGAGCTGGCCAAGACCATGGCCCGCAACGTCCGCGACGCCCTGGCCCAGGCCGACCCGGCCCATGCCGGGGCCTACGACGCCGGGCTGGCGCGGACCCTGGCCGAGATCGGGGCGCTGCAGGCCGACCTGCGCGCCGAGCTGGCCGGGGTGCGAGGCCGGACGTTCATGATCTTCCATCCCTCCTGGGGCTATTTCGCCCGCGAGTTCGGGCTGCGCCAGATGGCCGTGGAGGCCGGGGGCCGCGAGCCCAGCGCCCGCGAGCTGGCCTTCCTGGTGACCCTGGCCCACGAACACGGCGTGCGCACCGTGTTCGTGCAGCCCCAGATGTCCTCGCGCGCGGCCAGCATGCTGGCCGACGAGCTGGGCGGCGACGTGGCCGAGGCCGATCCCCTGGCCCCGGACTGGGTCGCGAACCTGCGGGCCGTGGCCCATCGCCTGGCCTCGGCCATGGGGGATTGAGCCCATGGCCGAAGCGGTGATCGAGGTCCGCGAGCTGAGCTTCGCCTACGACGGCGGGCCCAGGGTCCTGGACAACGTGCGCCTGACCGTGCACCGGGGCGACTACCTGGCCGTGCTCGGGCCCAACGGCGGGGGCAAGACCACGCTTCTGAAGCTCCTCCTGGGGGCGCTCAAGCCCACCTCGGGCAGCGTGAGCGTGCTGGGCATGGAGCCCGGCCGGGCCGTGTCGCGCGTGGGCTACATGCCCCAGGACATCCACACCCGGAATTCCCTGCCCATGACCTGCCTGGACGTGGTGCTCACGGGCCTGCGCGGGCGCGGGTTCCGCTGGTCCGCCCGCGAGCGCGGGCTGGCCCTGGCCGCTCTGGAACGCGTGGGCGCGGAGGAGCTGGCCGGGCGTCTGGTGGGCGGCCTGTCCGGGGGCCAGCGCCAGCGCGTGCTCATCGCCCGCGCCCTGGTCGCGGACCCGGAGATACTGTTCCTGGACGAGCCCACGGCCAGCGTGGACGCCCAGGGCCGCTGCTCGCTCCTGGACCTGCTGGGCGAACTGAATCGCGAAATGACCATCGTCTACGTCAGCCACGATCTGTCCGTGGTGGCCAGCGGGGCCCACTCCGTGGCCTGCGTGAACCGCAACGTGCATTTCCACCCCCGGCCCGAGATCACCCGCGACATGCTGGACGTGATGTACGGGGCCGGAGCGGGGGCCTGCCCGGTGGAGGTCTTCACCCACGGCGACGTGCCCCACCGCGTGGTGCCCCGCCACGGCGCGCCCGGGTGCTGCCCGGACCGCGAGAACGGACCGGAAGACGGGGAGGGCGGCCATGCTTGAGGCCCTGTCCTTCGAGTTCATGCGCAACGCGCTCATGGCCGGGGTCCTGGCCGGGGTGGCCTGCGGGGTCATCGGCTCGCTGGTGGTGGCCAACCGCATAGTGTTCCTGGCCGGGGCCATGGCCCACGCGGCCTACGGCGGGGTGGGGCTGGCCTTTTTCATGGGCTGGCCCGTGCTGCCCTGCACCATGGGCTTCACCGTGGCCGCGGGCGGGGTCATGGCCGCCGCCACGGTGCGCGACATGGGCGGGGCGGACCGGGCCATCGGCGCGCTCTGGGCCGGAGGCATGGCCCTGGGCATCCTGCTCATGGACTTCACCCCCGGCTACAACGCCGACTTGATGAGCTTCTTGTTCGGCAGCATCATGGCCGTGCCCCGGGCCGACATCTGGCTGATGTGCGGGCTGGACGTGGCCGTCGTCTTCCTGGTGCTGTTTTTCTACAAGGATTTCGTGGCCCTGTCCTTTGACCGCGAATACGCGCGCACCCGTGGCGTGCCCGTGGCGGCCCTGCACTTCCTGCTCCTGACCATGGTGGGGGTGTCCGTGGTGATGATCATCCGGGTGGTGGGGCTGATCCTGGTCATCGCGCTGTTGTCCATCCCGCCGGGCATGGCCCTGCGCCGTACCCGCTCCCTGCTGTCCATGATGCTGGTCGCCACGGTGCTGGCCGTGGCCTTCTGCCTGGCCGGCCTGGCCCTGTCCTACGCCCTGGACGTGACCTCGGGCGCGGCCATCATCGCCGTGGCCGTGGCGGCCTACGGGCTGGACGCCCTGTGGCGGCGCCTGGCGCGACGGGCCTGAGGCCCTACTGCAGGGGGAAGCGGATCACGAAGCACGCGCCGTCCTCGACCTCGGCGCTGATCTCGCCCTTGAGCTGCTCCACGAGATTGATGACCAGCTGCATGCCCAGGGTCTCGGTCTTGCGGTAGTCCAGGCCCGGGGGAAAACCCACCCCGTCGTCGGCCACGGTCATCACGGCCGCGGGCCCGTCCCTGCGCAGGGTCACGGAGATGCGGCCCTGGTCTCGGCCCGCGAAGGCGTATTTCATGGAGTTGGTCAGCAGTTCGTTGGCCACCAGGCTGCAGGGGATGGCGATGTCCACGGAGATGAACAGCTCGTCCAGGTCCAGGTCCAGCTCGACCTGGGTCTGCCCGCCCCGGTAGGACTGCACCAGGGACCGGGCGATGGTCCGCAGGTAGTCCTGGTAGTCGATGCGCGCCAGGTCGTCGGACTGGTAGAGCTTCTCGTGCACCAGGGCCATGGAGCGCACCCGGTCCCGGCTCTCCACGAACAGGGCGCGGCTTTCCGGGTCCGTGATCTGCTGGGACTGAAGGTAGAGCAGGCTGGAGATGATCTGCAGGTTGTTCTTCACCCGGTGGTGGATCTCCTTGAGCATGACCTCCTTTTCCGCCAGGGACTGGCGCAGGCCCTCCTGGGCCTTTTCGCGCTCGGCCACCTCCTCCTTGAGGACCTCGTTGGTGTCCATGAGCTCCCGGGTCCGTCGCCGGACCTCCTTCTCCAGACGTTCCTGGTGCCGGTCGCGCTCGCGCAGGAGCTGGCGGCGCTCCAGGGCCCTGTCCACTGCGTACTCAAGCACGGCCATGTCCTGGATGGGTTTGGTCAGGTAGTCCCACGCGCCCAGGCGCAAGGCGTCGATGGCGTCCTGGAGCACCCCCGTTCCCGAGACCACGATGATGGGCGTCTGGGGGCTCTCGGCGTTCACCGCCTTGAGCACGTCCAGGCCGTCCACCTCGGGCATGCGCAGGTCCACCAGGATCAGGTCCGGCTCCCGGTGGCGGAAGACTTCCAGACCCTCGCGGCCGTTGACGGCCTGGATCACGCGGTAGCCGCTGTCCTCCAGGTAGCCCTTGAGGGTCTCGCGGATGATTTCCTCGTCGTCGATGGTCAGGATCAGGGGGGCGCGGTTGGTTTCGTGCATGGCGTGCTCTCGGTTGGTGCGGGATCGGTCCAGGTCGGGATGCTCCGGTACGGTACACCACTGTTTCGCATCGCGTCAAAAAAGATCGCGCGTCAAGGGGCGTCGTCGGCCCGTTTCACGGCCAGGACGTGCAGCCAGGATTCCCCGGCGCGCTCGGCGCGGGTGTCCGGGACGCTGGCCGTGCGCAGGAGTTCCAGCTCGGGGCGCGCGGCCATGAGGGCGCGTATGCGGTCCTCGTCATAGCGCCACACGCGCAGCACACCGTCTTTGAGGTAGCCGCCCCGGCCTTGCTTCAGGGACATGAACAGCACGCCCCCGGGCCGCAGCGCAGCGCCCAGGCGCTCGAGGGCCGCGCCCATGTCCCGGGGCGCGACGTGCAGCAGGCTGGCGTTGGCGAACACCCCGTGGAAGCGGGCCTCGTCCGCAAGCTCCAGGACGGATCCCACGCGCACGGCGAGGCCGGTGCGCTCCCCGGCCAGGCGGGCCATCTCCGGCGAGGCGTCCAGGGCCTCCACCCGGTAGCCCTGTTCCAGGAAGTGCAGGCTGTCGCGGCCGCCGCCGCAGCCCGCGTCCAGGATGCGCCCGCCCCGGGGCACCAGGGGCAGGAACGCTTCGTAGGCCCGCTCCATGGGCAGGCGGGCGGTCTGCTCGCAGAAGTCCCGGGCGTGGCCGTCGTACCAGGCCCGGGCGTCGCGGAGCACGGTCTTGGCATCCGGTGCGTCCATGGGGATTGTGTACATCGTGCGCGCCACGCCGTGCAACAGGGCAATCGCGCCCCGGACGGGCAGGCCCGGCTTCGCCCGGCTTCGCCTACCCAACTCCTCGGAATCGGGTGTGATTCGCCAGCCCCGCATTGGCCTTGGGCGTCCAAACCTGCTACCATCGGCGCGGACCCGGAGGTGGGCTGTGCGGGTGTTGTGCTTCGTCCTTTCCCTGCTGTTGCATGCGGGCGTCGTGAGCCTGGGGCTGTACCTGGCCGTGCAGTTTCCCCTGGCCCGGACCGTGGGCCTGCCCGTGTACCGGGTGGACCTGGTGGACCTGTCGCCCGAGCCCGCGCCGACCCCCGAACCGCCGCCCCCGGCCGGGCCGCAATCCGAAAAGCCCGAACCGCCCCCGCCATCCGTGCCGAGCTCCGCGAAGCCCGTCGCCCGCCGCGCTCCCGCGCCCCGGCCCGCGCTGCGCCCCGCCGCGCCCGCGCCGCAGGCCCCCGCTCCCGCGCCCCCGGAGCGCGGGCGGTTCATCAGCCCGCGCATGGACCCCAACGTGGGCCTCCTGGAGCAGATGGCCGCGAGCAACGCCAGCGAAGCCCCGGCCCTGGGCCTGGCCGAGACGACGTCCGAGGGCGACGGCTCCATCCGCGTGGCCGGAACCCACGGATTCGCCACCTTCGCCGACACCTTCGGCCTGGACATGTGCGGGGCCGACACCTTCGCGCCCGAGGAATACTTCGGGCACTACCGCGTGGGCGCGGAGCAGTTCGTGAGCGTCATCGACGGCCTGAAGGAGCATGTGGGCTTTCTGTTCTACGACTCGCGCACCGGTCTGTTCCGGCGGCTTACGCGCGTCTCGGGCATGATCTTCACCTACGGCCCGGGCTTTTCCAGGGCCTCGCCCGTGGCCGGGTCCGTGACCGTCCTGCCCAAGAAGGACCGCTACAACAACGAGCACATCGCCAAGCCCAACCAGCTCATCTGGCTGCCCGAGGATCCGCCCATGCGCTACGGGACCCTGATCCGTTTCCAGGAGCGGGAGGTGCGTTTCGAGAGCGACGGGCTGGAGCTGCCGGGCACCCTGGTCATCCGGCCCGAGGGCCGCGACGCGCCCGGGGTGGTGCTGGCCTTCTGCTCGGGCTGCGTGCCGCGAGAGCGGATCATGGGCTTTGCCCGGGCCCTGGCCCTGCGCGGCCTGGCCGTCCTGGCCTACGACGCGCGGCCCTGTGCCCGGGCCCTGCCCGAGGGGCCGGGAGGGTTGCGGCTGCTGGCCGGGGACGCCCTGGCCGCGGTGCGTTTCCTGCGCGCCCAGCCCGGGGTGCTGGCGCGGCGAGTCGGGCTCTGGGGCCGGGGCAACGGCACGCGCGTGGCCCTGGCCGCGGCCATGGACGAGGGCGCGGACTTCGTGGTCCTGGGCTACGGCCCCGAAGATTCCGGCCCGCCCCCGGACGGGGCGGACGCCGCGCGGGTGCGCGTGCCGAGCCTGTGGCTCTTCGCCGGGCCCGGGGAGATGTGGGAGGCGGCGACCAAGGCCCTGGACGCCTCGCGGGCAGGGCGTAAGGCCGTGCTCCTGCCCGATCTGCCCGAGGACCGGGACCCGGACCTGAACCGGGCCAAGCCCCTGGCCCTGCGCTTCGGCGCCGTGGCCGGGCCCTGGATACGGGAAGGGTTCTGAACCGGGGGATCAGTCCGGAATCTTGCGGATGCCCAGGCGCTTGAGCCGGGAGTCGAAGGTCGAGCGCTGGAGGCCCGCCTCGCGGGCCGCGCGGCTGATGACCCAGCGGTGCTTGGAAAGCAGGCGGCGGGCGTATTCCCGCTCCATGTCCTCCCAGGATCCCGGCTCGAAGGGCAGGGCGCCCTGGGGCATGGCCGCGTCGCCGTCCCCGTCCACGGGCGCGGGCGCGTCGCGCACGGCCTGGGGCAGGTCGTCGGGGTGGATGTCCGGGGTGGAGCTGGAGACCAGGATCAGCTTGACCATGTTCTCCATCTCCCGGACGTTGCCGGGCCAGGGATAGGCCAGGAGCAGGTCCATGGCCTCGGGGGACACGGTCTTGGGCTCCATGCCCAGGAGCACGGACTCCCGGCGGATGAAATGCTTGAGCAGGTAGGGGATGTCCTCGGGCCGCTTGCGCAGCGGCGGCACCACCACTGGAAGGACGTTGAGGCGGAAGAACAGGTCCTCGCGGAACTCGCCCTCGTCCATGGCCCGGCGCAGGTCCTTGTTGGTGGCCGAGATGATGCGCACGTCCACGCGCTTGACCGTGTTGCCGCCCAGGGGCTTGATTTCGTTGTCCTGCAGCACGCGGAGCAGGGCGGCCTGCAGGTCCGGGCTCATGTCCCCGATCTCGTCCAGGAACACGGTGCCGCCCTCGGCGGCCTCGAACAGGCCCCGCTTGTCCCGGTAGGCCCCGGTGAAGGCGCCTTTGCGGTAGCCGAAGAGCTCGCTGGCCAGGAGCGTGCTGGGGATGGCGCTGCAGTTCTGCACCAGGAAGGGCTTGGCGCTGCGCGCGCTCAGGCGGTGGATTTCGCGCGCCAGGACCTCTTTGCCCGTGCCGGATTCGCCGGTGACCAGCACCGGGTAATCGTTGCGCGCGAAGCCCCGGGCGTGGCGCAGGGAGGTCTGGAAGGCCAGGCTGGGGCCCGTGACGATGCCCTGGCCGGACATGATGGCGATGGTCCGCTTGAGTTCCCGGTTTTCGTTGACCTGTGAGGAGAACTCCACGGAGTTGGACAGGGCGATGGAGCCGATGTCCACGAGGTTCTGGAGAAAGTCGAGATATTCGTCAGAGAGGTTCATGGTTTTTCCCTCGCTGGACGTATCGATAACTTCGATGACCCCGTACACCGAGGAATCCTTGAGGAACAGCGGATAGGCCAGGATGCGCGAGCTCTTGACGGAGAAGTCCTCCTCCACCTGCTTGAAGTGGCGTTCGTCGCGGCCCACCTCGGCCACGGTCATGCGTCCGTTCTGCATGACCCAGCCCACGATGCTCTCCTTTTCCTCGGGGATGCGCATGCCCTTGATGCCTTCGCTCTCCGCGCCCACGGCCTCCAGGCACGTGTAGAACCCCCCGTCGCGGATCCAGATGGAGCCGCGCTCCACGTTCTGCAGCTCCAGGAGCAGGAGCAGGAACTTGAGCAGCAGCTTCTGCGGCGAGTTCTCGCCGGACAGGAGCTTGAAGAAATTCAGGTGGCGGATGCTCATGGGCTTGCCGAGGGCTGTGAATGAATTGTTCGCGTCGGGCATGATGACGACATATCGCGATTCTTTCGGGATTTCAATATTTGGAAGGCGAGTATTTGTGGTTTTTCTTTTGCTGTTCGGAGAGTCGATAAGGGATAACGGAAACGGGCGGGAACCGCCAATGGGTGCATAGGGTGTGAAAATCCCTGGCCCGCAAGAGAATCGTGGCGAGACGCCGGGCGAAACCAATTTCGAGTTCAGGAAACTACCGGAGATAATTTAGTTTTGGCATGGCGATTGCTTAAAATGGCCGAAATCTGTGCTTGGGAGTTGCCATATGAGTCTCGTCTACAAATTCCGCCTGACCAAGCTGTTGCACGACCAGGTGCAAGTCTCCGGGCAGCATGTGGATAGCGTGCTGCGCTCCTGGACCGAAAAAGACTACAAGCATCTGTGCGAGTACGTCACCCAATGCACGGGCGTTGTGCCCAAATACGTCGCCCGCCTGTCCCGGCTGTGCGGCCTGAGCCCCCAGGGCGTCGTCATGGACATCCTCGGCGCGCAGGCGCCCCAGGCGTCCGCCGCCGGGGGCGATGGCTCCTACGGTGTTGCCGAAGGCCTCGGCTATATTCCGGACGACAGCGTGGAGCGCTACGCATTTCTGCAAAGCATCGTCAGGGGGCGTGAAAAGGCCATCTAGTTCGTCCTGGCCCGATAGGGCTTGAAACGGGCAGCGACCATGGACGCTGCCCGTTTCTTTTTTGCGAAATATCGTCAACCTGCCGCTATGGCGTCAGGTGGCGGCGGGCATGAGAAACCTGTCGAAAACTTTTCGGGGCAGGCGGGCCACGACGCGCACCAGGACGATCATGAAGACCAGGGTGAAGGCCAGCCGCCCCCAGAAGATGCCGTTGAAGTTGGCCCCCAGCATGAGCACCAGCATGGTGTCCTCGATGAGCGCGTGGGCCAGGCCCATGAGGCTCAGGGAGTTGAACACGTCCCGCCTGCCGATGGTGCCCTTGTCCACCTCGTTGATGATCAGCCCGCTGCCGTAGGACAGCCCCAGGGTCAGCCCGGCCACGGTCACGGCCGAGGCCTCGGGGCCGATGCCGATGCGCCGCAGCACGGGCTCCAGGATGCGGCCCATGAGCCTGGTCACGCCCAGGCCGTCCAGGACCTTCATCATCAGCATCAGGGCGAAGATGATGCCGAAGATGGCCAGCAGGTTGCGCGCCTCGCCCAGGGCCCAGGCCAGGTGCGTGGCGGGCGGGGCGTCCGGGGTCCAGAGCACGGCCCCGGGCTGCTGCAGCAGGCCGAAGCCCGAGAACACCAGGTGCATGCACAGCCCGCACAGAAGCGCGGCGCCCACGCGGATGGCCCCCTGGGCCAGGAGCCCCGGGCCGCAGAGGCGCGCGATCTTGAGCTCCACGGGCAGGCCGTGGGCGATGAGCAGCATCACCGAAAGCACCGTGATCTGCGCCACGCTCAGGTTGGCCGTGGGCGCCAGGGAGACGAACACGGCCATGGCCCCGTAGATGGTGTTCACCAGGCCCGTGGCCCAGACCAGGCCCATGCTGGCGGGCAGGCCCACCAGTTCCATGACCGGGGCCAGGGGCAGGGCCAGATAGGAGATGAGTCCGAATTCCTTGAGCAGCTTCACCGCCACGATCACCGGGATCATGACCCGCATCAGCTTGAGGCAGACGTCCACGGACTGGCGAAAGGACTCCTTCACGCCCCCCAGGACCAGGGAAAATGAGACAGAACGCATGAATTCTCCAAGGCTGTGATGCCCGCCGCCGTTCCCCGGCGCCTGGGCGTTGAATCCAGTGCCTACACGTTCCGGAAACGGAAATCCAGATGCGGCGGGAGGGGATTTTCAGGCCGTCCAGGCAAGGCTCCAGGCCGCGAGAAGCAGGCCCAGGGCGGCGAGCCCCATGAGGCGCGAGGCCCAGCGTCCCGGCGGGCCCAGGCGCAGGGCGGCGAGCCCGGCGGCGAGGCCCAGGGGCAGCCCGGACAGAAAGCCGAACAGGTGTGCGCCCAGGTCCGTGCGCCCGTCCCCGGTGCCCAGCATGCCGAGCAGGGCCAGGCCGGCGGCCAGGGGCACGCCCGCGCTGCGGAAGTCGGGCCGTCCGCGGCGGACCATGGCCAGGGCGGCCAGGGCCCCGGCCACGCCGAAGACCGCCGTGGACGCGCCAATGCACAGATGCCCGGGGCCGCGCATCCAGGCGTTGACTAGGTTGCCCAGGGTCCCCGAAGCCATGAACAGCAGCCAGGCCGGGCCGAACCCGGCGGCCCGGCACAGGCAGGCCACCAGCACCCCGCCCAGGACGGCATTGGCCAGGAAATGGGCCGGATCGGCGTGCAGGGTCAGGGCCGTGGCCGCGCGCCAGACCTCGCCCCCCAGGATCAGGGCGGAGTCGGCCGCGCCCCGGGACATCCAGCCCTCGGGGTACAGGCCCAGGCCCGGCAGGGGGCTGGTGGTGATCATGTAGTGGACGAGCCCCAGAAGCATGACCACGGCCACGCCCCAGGCCTCGGGCGAGCGGGGCCGCGGCGGGGGCGGGGCGGCGGAAGCGTCGGCCCGGGGCGGGTTTTCCTCTTCCCAGGCCCGGATCTCGTCCAGGGCGCGGGCCAGGTGCGCGGCGGGCACCAGCACGCGCCAGCCCGGGTTCTGGCGCAGGGTGCGGCTGGGGATGTTCCCGGCCTTGAGCACCAAGCCCCAGTCCCGGGCCGTGGCCTCGCTGAGGCCGCTGCCGAGGTCGGTCCAGGCCGAACGGCCGGGGTCCGGGCGGTGGGTGTCGTGGTGTTCGGTGGGCATGGGGGTCCTTTGGGGTGTTGGGGCAGTATAGGGGGCGGGGAGGCTGGGTTGCAAGGGGTAGCAGTGGGAGGGTCGTAACGCAAAACCAACCGTGCCCACCCGCTCTCCCGCCGCGTTCCGCAACAGGTATGATGGGGTGGTTTTGGGGAGGGGCTGTAGTGCCGCGGGCGCGCGGCGCGGGAGAGGCGCGCTCCCTTCGAAGGATTTCCCCCGCCGCGCGGCTTCGCCGCAGGGGCGGGACAAATCCAGGCGGTCGCGAGCCTCTCCCGCGCCACGCGCCGGGGCACGGATAGAAAGCCTCCCGATCCGAGAACGCGACGGGGAAAAGGGAAAAGTATTCTACCTGATGATGGGGACGCGGGCTGAAATCATACTTGGCCCCATGGTGTAGTGCTATTTACGATGCTGCCCCACCTGCTCCCCAAGCCCCGGCGCGCTGCCCGGCGCAGCGGCCGTGATGGAAATCAGAGAAGCGGAGCAGGGCTCGTGCGACGGGGCGGCATCACCTGTGCCGCGACACGAGGGGAAGAATCATTGAAGGACTGTTCCACCGCCACGATCCAGCGCCCCATGCGGGCACGGGAGGCTTCGCTTCGGGGGTTGCCACCCAGGTCGCTACGCCCCCCGTGCCCGCATGGGGCGCGCCGCGTCACCTGCAATCATTCCCGACAAACCAACGCCCTACCCGCGAGGGAGCGCGGCGGGTGGGGAGGGAGGGAACCGTTGGTTTTGCACCACGAACAAACGACGTCGCGTCCGCCCTTGAAAAGAGCAAGACCAATAGCCGCCGCCCCGGCTCCCCGCGTTTCCACGGCAGGCAGCCAGCCCCATCATGCAAAGCCCAAGGTAATGGAATCCAATTGAGAAGCGGCGTCTCCGCCCCTAGCGATGAATAATCGTAATCGTCCCGCCCCGCGCCATCTGCTCCAGCTTTCTGCGCAGGAGGTCCCGCAATTTCGCCCGCACCGGCGGGATGAGCAGCAATATCCCCGCCAGGTCCGTGGCGAAGCCCGGCGTGAGCAGCACCACCCCGGCCACCAGGATCAGGGCCGCGTCCACCATCTCCGCACCCGGGGGGATGCCCCGGGCCATGTTCTCGCGCATGCGGGCCAGGACCCCGGCGCCCTGGGCGCGGGCCAGCCAGGCACCCACGAATCCCGTGAGCAGGACCACGGCGATGGTGGCTTCGGCCCCGATGAAGGAGCCGACCTTGATGAGCAGGTAGATTTCCAGCACCGGGATCAGGGTGAAGGCCAGGAAAAGGCGCAGCAGCATGGCGGTATCCGTTGGGTTGAGGGCTCGCTGAAGGGGCCGGGGCCAGCATGACCCAATTGGCCCGCCTTGGGAAGCGTCTTGTTTTTGTGACAATGTTCTATTTTGCTTGACTTGGATTCGATATTTTGAGACACGATTCCTGCAACGTCAAACACGACAACAGGAGAGAGCGACAAATGCCCGCACGATCACACAAGAAAGCGCAGCCCCAGCCCCAGCCCACCGCCGAGGGCTTCGGCGCCGCGCAGATCATCGCCCGCATGATGCAGGCCCTGAACCTGACCACCCAGAGCGCCCTGGCCGAGGAGCTGGGCGTGAGCCGGGGCGCGGTGTCCGACGCCAAGTGCAAGGACAAGATTCCGGCGGAGTGGATGCTCAAGCTGTTTCGGGGCCACGGGCTGAACCCGTTCTGGATGGAGACCGGGCGCGGGGCCATGTACCTGGACCAGGGCACCGTGCGCGAGAATCTGCCCTCGGGCGGCGCGGACGGCGAGGGCTTCGATTTCGTGCCCATGGTGGACGCTCGCCTTTCCGGGGGCGGGGGCAGCCTGGAGACCAGCGACCGCGTGGTGGGGTACTACGCCTTCCGCCGCGCCTGGCTGGGCAGCCGGGGCAGGATCGACGCCATGCGCCTGATGCGCGTCACGGGCCAGAGCATGGAGCCGACTCTGGAGGACGAGGACGTGGTGCTGGTGGACCTGTCCCAGCGCGACATCCTGGCGGGCAAGATATACGCCGTGCGCATGGACGACGAGATCGTGGTCAAGCGCCTGGAGAAGAAGCCCGGGACCCTGGTCCTGGTCAGCGACAACCGCCGCTTCTACGACCCCCTGGAAGTGCAGCTCAGCGAGCAGGTGAACCTGGAGGTGGTGGGCCGGGTCATCTGGATGGCCCGCGAGATGATGTAGCGGGTCGTTGATAAACACAGGCTCGCCCTCGCTGCAAATTGATCTCTTAGCGTGAACAGCCTAGCTTTTAACGCGAACCGTTCCAAAATAGTGAGATGCAAGGCGCAAGGAAAATGCAAGACCGACGCGTACTCCCCGTACGCGAGGTTTTGCATTTTTCGCAGCAACGCAGCAGATCGCTGTTTTGGGACGGTTCGCGGGACGGCCTCGCAGGAGGGCAAGGACCCCGCCGCGCTTGGGCGGGGCCCTTGTCTGCCGCTTTCCCGGAGGGGAAAGGGTGCGGTGCGGACGCTCGGTCGCCGGGAGGCGTGAAGCGTCGCGCCGGGATGCCCGCCGCACGGTCGGGGGGGCGGTGCGGCGGGTCTGTCAGGGGCGGTTGCGGCTCAGCCGGCCTGGGCGGTCAGCTCCGGCATGCGCAGGGTCAGGCGCATGTAGGGGCCGCAGAGTTCAAAAACCTCGTCCTCGATGGACGCCTGGCGCAGCAGTTCGGCGGTCAGCGGGCTCAGGGGCCGGGAGCCGACCTCCATGTAGTCCAGGAGGTCCTGAGCGCCGGCGAAGACCAGGGCCACGGGGATGCTGCGCCTGCCGCAACTGGTGATGATGCATTCGCTGTAGAGTATGTATTGTCCCAGGGCCGTCCTATACAGCGACGTTTCCATCCAGTCTTCCGAGAATCCCGTGATATCGCGCCCGTCCACATGGGCCAGGAACGAGCCGTTGAAGAGAAGGTCCGGCTTGCCGTAGCGTTGCAATCTGGTCTTGTTCATGGGGCGCCTCCTTCGGTCTGCGTTGTCACCTTCTCCATGAAGGATGGATTTTCGGCTTACTACCCCCATAGCATATTTTGAGGAGCGGTTGTAAAGAAAAAAAGGAAAAAACGCCCTCGGTGGGAGGACGTTTTTTTGTATCATACCGAAAGAATATAGGAATGCCTGAAAAGAAAATGCTATTCGTCGTTTCGGGCCGGGCTGCGCAGGGGAAAACGGGCGCGCAGGGCCCGGGGTTCCTCCGCCAGGTCCACGCCCGGGGCCGTGAGCGCGAGGCCCAGGCCCGTGCCCCACTGCACGGACGAGAGGCTCAGGAGCCCGGCCAGGGACAGGTAGGCCGCGTTCCAGCGAGCCTCGGCCCGGGGGAGGTCCAGCTCGTCGGCCAGCTCCCTCAGTTCCACGGGCATGAGCGGCGCTTCCTTGAAGCGTTCGTACAGGGCCAGGAGCATCGCTCGCCTGATCCGGTTTTCGCGTCGGGCCATGGCTGTTCCTACAATCGGTAGAGGGCTTCGTACTTGCGCGTGAGCCCCCGCACCAGGGCGTCCGCATCCGGTTCGCGGCCCGTGGCCTGGAGGATCAGGCCCGCGGGGTCCAGGCGCTTGCCCCAGGCGTGGACGCGCTCGCGCAGCCAGGCGAGCAGCGGGGCGAACTCCCCGCGCGCGAACAGGGGCTCCAGGGGGCCCAGGTCGCCCTGGGCGGCCTCGTACAGCTGGGCCGCGTACACGTTGCCCAGGGTGTAGGTGGGGAAGTAACCCAGCAGCCCGGCGGCCCAGTGCACGTCCTGCATGACCCCGTCGGCCCGGGTGGGCGGGACCAGACCCAGATATTTCTCCATGGCCCGGTCAAAGGCCTCGGGCAGGTCGCGGGCCTCCAGAGCCCCGCGCATCAGGGCCAGCTCCAGTTCGAAGCGCACCATGATGTGCAGGTTGTAGGTCACCTCGTCGGCCTCGGTGCGAACCAGGCCGGGGCGCACGTCGTTGACCGCCAGGTGCATGGCGTCGAGGTCCACGGTGCGCAGGTCCTTGAACCATTCCCGGGCCAGGGGGTGGAAATGCTCCCAAAAGCCCCTGGAGCGGGCCACCAGGTTCTCCCACAGCCGGGACTGGGATTCGTGCATGCCCAGGGATACGGAATGCCCGGCCGGGGTGCCGAAGTGCTCGGCGGGCAGGCCCTGGCTGTACAGGGCGTGCCCGGCCTCGTGGATGGCCCCGAACAGGCCCGGGGCCAGCTCCTCCTCGTGGTAGCGGGTGGTGATGCGCACGTCGCCGGGGCCGATGCGCGTGGAAAAGGGATGGGCCGTGGAATCCAGGCGGCCCGCGTCCGTGTCGTAGCCCAGGGTTTCGATGACCATGCGGCAGAAGCGCCGCTGGGCCTCGCGCGGGAAATGGCCGTTGAGAATCGAGGGGGCCGCGGCCCGGGGCGCGTCCTGGATGCGTTCCAGAAGCGCCGCCAGACGCGGGCGCAGGTCCCTGAACAGGGGCTCCAGGGCCGCAGCCGTGGCCCCGGGCTCGTATTCGTCCAGGAGCGCGTCATAGGGTTCGCCCGCGTAGCCCACGGCCTCGGCCTCCTCGCGGCGCAGGGAAAGGATAGTCTCCAGATGGGGCAGGAAGGCGTCCCAGTCGTCCTCGGCGCGGGCTCGCTTCCAGGCCTGCTCCCCGTCCGAGGCCGCGCGGGCCAGGGCCACGGCCAGATCCGGGGGAATCCGGACGGCCCGGTCGTGGGCCCGCCGCCAGTGGCGCAGGTTGCCCGCCTCCACGCCGCGCGGGTCCGCGTCCCGGAACTGCGCGCCGCAGTCGGCCAGCGCCTCGCCCACGCGCGGGTCCGTGCGCCGGGCGTGGACCAGGGCGGCCAGGCAGGCCAGTTGGTCCGAGCGATGGGCGTGGCCGCCCCGGGGCATCATGGTGGATTGATCCCAATGCAGCAACGCGCCCATGGATTCGAGAATCCCTGTCTCCACGCTGTGGGCCCTGAGCCAGTCGTAGGCTTCCCTGGGGGGCATGGTCGGTCCTCCGGCTGTGGTGCGTCGGGGTCTTTTCGCCCTCACCGTACCCGAGAGAGGAACGATTTCAAGTGGCAGGCTGTTCCAAAATGTGCGGATGCGAGGCGCAAGGATAATGCAAGACCGACGACCGACTAGCTGTTAGGCGAATCTTCGAGCCTTACAGATATCGAGAGTAGAACTGTACTCCCTGTACGCGAGGGTTTGAATCTTTTGCAGCAACGCGGCAGACGTGCGTTTTGGGACAGCCTGCTACAGGGAGGCGATGAAGAGGCGCACCCCGTCCTCCAACATCTGGAAGGACATCAGGATCAGCACCAGGCCCATGAGCCGCTCCATGGCCCGCAGCCCGCGCCTGCCCAGCGCCCGGTTCAGGGCCGGGATGGCCAGCATCAGCGCGGCCGTGGCCGCCCAGGCCAGGCAGATGGCCGGGAACACCACGCCCGGGCCGTCGCGGTGGGCGTAGACCATGACCGCGGCCAGGCACGAGGGCCCGGCGATGAAGGGCACGGCGATTGGCACGATGAAGGGGTCCCCGAGGTCCGGGTCCGCGGCCTCGCCCTCGGCCGAGGGGAAGACCATGCGCATGGAGATGATGAACAGGATCACGCCCCCGGCCATGCGCAGGGTGGATTGGCGGATGCCCAGGATGCCCAGGAGCCCCTCGCCCAGGAACATGAAGCCCACGATGACCACCAGGGCGAAGAGCAGTTCGCGCAGGATGATGCGCCGCTGGCGGCGCGGGGAATGGTTGCCCAGCAGCGACAGGCACAGGGCCCCGTTGCCCACCGGGTCCATGATCAGGAACAGGGGGAAGGCTATCTCCATGAGAGTGCTCAGGCCGTTCATGGGAGCCTTCTATGCCGCGCCGGGGAATTTGGCAACTTCGCGGCCGATGCGCAGCCGGGCTTTCCATGGCCCGAGATTCAATGTATAGGCGTGATAGGGTCCGAAGGACCGCAGAGACTTTGCTCGACAAGGGGGGGACGCATGTCTGTGAAGGGGAACATAGGCATTCTCGTGGGCGAGCCCAAGGCCACCGTCCGCGAGATCATCACGAAAATTCTGGCCGACAACGGATACGACAAGGTCCGCTTCGCCGAGGACCGGGCCACGGCTATGGGCGTCCTGCAGGAGAGGACCACGGACGTGGCGCTCCTGGATTTCAAGCTGGCCACGGACGACACCTTCGCCCTGTTGGACGACATCATGCTGGACAGGCACCTCTACCGCCTGCCCGTGGTGCTCATGGGCAACAAGGCGCCCATCGGGCTCATTGACGAGGCCATGCGCCTGGGCGCGCGGGACTACCTGAACAAGCCCTTCACCCCGTACCTGCTTATGGTGCGCCTGGAGAAGATCATCTTCGGCCCGCCCAAGGCCGTGCGCAAGCGCAAGGCCAAGGCCGGGGCCGAGGACGCGGCAGCGGGCGAGGAGGTCGTGCCCGAGCCCATGGAGCACGTGACCGCGCAGCAGTGCGTGGCCAAGAAGCTGTTCCTGGACGGCCACAAGCTCCTGAAGCAGAAGTACCACGACAAGGCGCTGAAGAAATTCGCGGCCGCCGCCCGGGTCAACACCCTGTTCCCCGAGGCCTACAAGGCCCTGGCCGAGGTCTTCCGCCTCATGGGCGACCACGAGCGCAGCAGCCAGTTCATGTCCAAGGCCGCCGAGACCCACGCCTGGCTGGACCAGCACGAGGAGGCCGAGGCCGCCTTCCACATGTCGCGCAAGTTCAACCCCGAGGCCCCGAACCCCTTCAAGACCGTGGGCGACCACATGGCCGGGGGCCTGGCCCCCGGGGAGGCGGTCCGGGCCTACGAGCGCGCCGTGCGCCTGACGCCCAAGGAGGCCGGGGCGCGCGTGGCCCTGTCGCGCTGCTATCTGGAGTCCGGCAACAAGGACAAGGCCGCCGAGACCCTGCACCCCCTGATGGGCAAGGGCGACGTGCCCGAGGACATGCGCCACGTGATCATGCAGGTGCACGAGGGCGGGCCCAAGTTCACGGGCAACGGGCGCAGGCGGTTCCTCACCGTGGACGACGGCGGGTGCAACTACGACGGCAAGGAGCGCAGGCGTTCCGTGCGCATCCCCGTGGCGGAATATTCCGCGCGCCTGCCAAACCGCGACGATTCCTTCCAGGTCTTCGACATGAGCTCCGTGGGCGTCAGCTTCAAGCACGGGGGCCGGCCGTTCGACATGGGCGAGCGCCTGCATTTCGACCTCCTGACTCTGGACGGGGTCAAGGCCAAGAAGCTGCGCTGCGTGGTGCGCCGCATCACCCCGCTCCTGGTGGGCTGCGACCTGCTGCAACTGAGCGACAAGCAGCGGGCCGTGGTGGGGAAGATTCTGCCCAGCCAGGGCTGAGGGGGCGCGCGCGGGCGTGTGGTGCCCCGCCGCGCGTGATCCGGAATGTTTTTTGCTTCAGTGGAAGCGCGTGACGCAGGAGTGACATGCCGCTCCTGTGCCGCGCCCGTGGTCGGTTTTGCCGAACCGACGGGCGCGATTGCGAACCCACTGGAGCCCATCATGTACGCCCAATCGGATTCCGTCCCCTATTCCGAGAATCTGCTCGTACATTTCAAGCGCATGGGCAAGCTCAAGAAGGACGCGGTGAAGCTGCCGTCCGTGAGCCTGCCCCCGGCGCGGCTCATCGACCTCGAACTGCTTCTGACCCGGGCCCTGTATCCCCTGGAGGGCTACCTGGGTCAGGCGGACTACGAGTCCGCGCTGGACACCATGCGCCTGGCCGACGGCACCCTCTGGCCCATGCCCCTGTGCCTGGACCTGGATGAGGCCACGGCCAAGTCCGTGGAGCCGGGCCAGCCCCTGGCCATCCGCGACGGCGAGGGCTTCATGCTCGCGGTGCTGCACGTGTCGGACCTCTGGCGGCCGGACAAGCGGCGCGAGGCCCTGGCCGTGTACGGCACGGACGACGCGGACGCCCACCCCGGGGTGCGCAGGCTGATGCGCGAGACCGGGGACTGGTACGCGGGGGGCCGCATCGAGGGCCTGCACCTGCCCCAGCACTATGATTTTTCGGACCTGCGCCTGATGCCCTCGCAGACCCATCGCCTGTTCGCCTCGCGCGGCTGGCGGCACATCATCGGCATGCAGACCTGCTCCCTGCCGCACTGCGCGTATCGCGAACAGGTGCTGCACGCGGCGGCCGACGCCGGGGCCTGCGTGTTCCTGATGCTGGAGCAGGGCCGCCCGGGCCTGTCCGACGCGGACAGCTTCACCCTGTCGCGCTGCTACCAGCGGTTCATGGACTCCCTGCCCCGGGCCAGCGTGGCCCTGGGGCTGGTCCCCTACGCCACGCGCCTGGCCGGACCGCGCGAGGCCCTGTGGCAGGCCGTGATCCGCAGCAACTACGGCTGCACCCATGTGGCCGTGGACGAGGACGCCTGCGATCCCTTCGCGGGCAACTGCCGCGAGCCCTTCTACGGGCGCGGGGCGGCCCGGGAGTTGTTGCAGAGCCACGCCGAGGAGTTGGGCGTGAGCGTGGTTCCCGTGCAGAAGATGGTCTACGTGGAGGAGCGGGCCCAGCACCTGCCCGCGGCCCAGGTGGAGCCGGACATGAGCGTCAAGGACATCCGTTCCGACGAGCTCATGCGCCGCCTGGACAGGGGCCTGGATATCCCGGACTGGTTCGCGTCCGAGCCCGTGGTGCAGGAGCTGCGCAAGGCCTATCCCCCACGCCACAAGCAGGGCTTCACCCTGTTCCTCACGGGCCTGTCCGGGGCGGGCAAGTCCACCCTGGCCAAGGTGCTCTACGTCAAGTTCATGGAGATGAACGAGCGCCCGGTGACGCTATTGGACGGCGACATTGTGCGCCGCAACCTGTCCAGCGAACTGAACTTTTCCGAGGCGCACCGCAACCTGAACGTGACGCGCATCGGGTTCGTGGCCAGCGAGATCACCAAGAACCGGGGCATCGCCATCTGCGCGCCCATAGCACCCTACGCGGAGTCCCGCCGGGCCAACAGGGAGCTCATCGAGTCCTACGGCGGATACGTGGAGATCTTCATCTCCACGCCCCTGTCCGTGTGCGAGCAGCGCGACCGCAAGGGGCTCTACGCCAAGGCCCGCGCCGGGCTGGTCAAGGGCGTCACGGGCATCGACGACCCCTACGAGGCCCCGGGAAATCCGGAAATATCCCTCGACACCTCGGAACTGACTCCCCTGGAGGCGGCCCAGGAGGTGCTCTTGTATCTCCAAGAACAAGGCTACGTGCGCTGAGCCTTGTCGCCCAAGGCAACCGGCCGGGCCCGTTCCGCATTCGCGGGGCGGGCCCGGCCGCGTTGTGAGGACCGCTAGAGCAGCTTGGCCAGGGCCTCCAGGGGATTGGCCTCCGGGCGCATGAGATCGCGGGGCGTCTGTCCCTTGGGCAGTCGCACCGTTCCCACCTCGCTGATCAGGGACTGGGCCTCTTCCAGATGATCCAGGAACCAGAGGTCCGCGCTGAGCTTGTCGATGATGGGCGAGCCGTAGCTTTTGCCCTTGGCCAGGGCATCGGCCTTCTTGGCGTCGTAGCCCAGGAGATGGCCCTGCCACGCCTCGTCGCCGTCCTGGGTGAAGATCACGCTGCACGTGTGGTTCAGGGGCTCGGGCCAGGACTCGGCGGCCTCCTTGCGCGTGCTGTGCAATGTGAAGAAGGAGCGCTTGCCCGGGGTCGTGTTGAGCATGGTGGTCAGGGCGTCCTCCTTGCACCAGGGCACCAGGGACAGGACCATGCACGTGCGCTTCGGCTTGCCGGCAAGCAGGTTCCTGAATGCGTAGTCCCCGATAAGGATGCCCGAGGTCACGCCCGGGCAGTAGTGGTCGTGGACCTCCATGGCCCGCAGCATGCGCTGGGGGCAGCCGTGGGCCACGGCGTTGGCGATGGTCACGATGCGGAAGGCGTTGGGTCCGAAGACCTCGGCGGCCCGCTTCTTGTCGAAGGTCTCGGGGTGCGCGAACAGATGCTCCGCATCAATGCGCTGGGTGCGCACGCTGAACACCGCGCCCGCGTCCTTTCCGGACAGGAAGGCCTCGGCCGCGCCCGGCTTGGCCTCAAGGTAGGCGCAGTTCCCCGATGCCGCGTCATAAAAGGCGAACCACAGGGGCTGGTCCATGCGGGTCTGCACGGCGATCAGGTCGCCCTTGCCCCTGGTCGTGCCCGTGGCCGCGGCTGCCCCGTCCAGGCAGCCGCCCGTGCCCAGGGAGCCCGGGCTCGCATACCCGGCGTCGGTGATGACCACGGCCTTGCGGCCTTCCCAGGACAGGGACAGGGCCTTGGCCGCGCCCTGGGCCGCCAGGCGTCCCAGTTGCACGCCCCGGTCGTATTCGGAATCCGCGCCCTGGGCCGCGGCGGTCCAGAGCAGGGTGAAGCAGAGCACCAGGAAGAGGATGGTCTTGCGCATTGTGGAACCTCCGTTCCGTGTATGAATTGTTGGCGTTGGCTCGATTGGTAGTACTCTTAATAATTTCATGCAACTCAACGGTGATGGATTTTGTAAAATGGCTCGCAACCGGGCGCGGCCTGTTCCCCTGGGCGGGCGAATGGCGTACAACCCGGGGCCATGAGCCTGCGATTTCCTTTGCCCTCCAGGGACGCGCAGTCCCGGGGCGTGCATGCCTGGTGCCTGTACGACTGGGCCAACTCGGCCTACGTGACCACCGTGGCCGTGGCCGTTCTGCCCGCGTATTTCGCGGCCGCCGTGGTGCCGCCCGGGGGCGCGGTGGTGGCCGGGGCGCGCCTGTCCGCCGCCACCCTCTGGGGCGCGCTGGTGGGCTGCACGGCCCTGGCCGTGTTCATCCTGGCCCCGCTGTTGGGCGCGGCCGCGGACCGGGGCGGCGCGCGTCGCCGGTTCCTGGCGGCCTTCTGCCTCATGGGCAGCGCGGCCTCGGTGCTGCTGCTGTTTGCCGGCCCCGGCCTGGTCTGGCGGACCATGGGCCTGTTCTTCGTGGCCCAGGTGGGGTTCGTGGGCGGCAACGTGTTCTACGACGCGCTGCTGCCCCACGTGGCCGCGCCGCGCGACCTGGACCGGGTTTCGGGCCGGGGCTTCGCCTACGGCTACCTGGGCGGGGGGGTGCAGTTCGCCCTGGCCCTGGGCCTGGTGGCCGGGCACGCGCGCCTCGGCCTGTCCGAGGATCTGGCCGCGCGCCTGGCCATGGCCGGCGCCGGGCTGTGGTGGGGCGGGTTCGGGCTCTGGGCGCTCTCGGGCGTGCCCGAGCCCCCGGGGCAGGCGGTGCGGGACGGCGGCCTCGGCCCCGGCCTGCGCGCGGCGTTTTCGCGACTGCGCCGGATGCCCGCCCGGGCCCGGGCCCTGCCCGGGCTGCTGCCGTTTCTGGCCGCGTATCTCTTCTACAACGACGGGGTGCAGACGGTGATCAGCATGGCCACCATCTTCGGCAAGACCGAGCTGGGCCTGTCCAACACCGTGCTCATGCTGACCCTTTTGATGATCCAGTTCGTGTCCATCCCCGGAGCGCTGTTGTTCTCGCGCCTGGCCGGGGCCTGGGGCTCGCGGCGGGCCCTGATGCTGGCCGTGGCCCTGTGGGCCGGGGTGGCGGTCTACGCCCACGGCATGGGCTCGGCCACGGAGTATTGCCTCATGGGCGTGGTGGTGGGGCTGGTCATGGGCGGGTCCCAGGCCCTGTCGCGGTCCCTGTACGCCCGCCTCGTGCCTCGGGAGAACTCCGCGGAATTCTTCGGCTGGTTTTCCGTGACCAGCCGCCTGTCCGCCGTGCTCGGGCCTTTCGTGTTCGCGGGGGTCGCCCACGCCACGGGTTCCTCGCGCGGGGCCGTGCTCTGGCTGGTGGCCTTCTTCGTCCTGGGCCTGGGCCTGCTCATGCTGGTGCCGGATTCCCGGGGCGGGCGCGGGGTTTCGCAGCGCGAGGCGCCGTGATATCGTCGGCCTCCACCAGAGACGCCGACCCGGAGAGCTACGCATGATGAAAAGAAAATTGCTGGGCTGGGCCCTGCGCAAGGAACTGGAGCGCCACGGCCCGGCCATCCGTGCGGAGATCGACGAACTCAAGTCCCTGCGTACCCTGGCCGAGATCAAGGCCTGGGGCGCCAAGAAGGGCGGAGCCCTGGGCGTGCTGGCCCGCGAGCGCGGGCCCGAGCTGCTGGCCTACATCAAGGCCGAATGGCGGCGCATGCGCGACGAAAGGGGCGGCAAGTCATGAGCGGCGTCTGGGCGGAGTACGGGGATTCCCTGATCCTCGCGGCTGTGGTCCTGGGGCTGGCCCTGGCGTCCTGGGCGGTGATGCGCCTCTGGGTGCTCAGGCTGCTCAAGGCCGTGGCCAAACGCACCAGGGCCACCTGGGACGACAGGCTCGTGGAGCATCGCGTGCTGGACCTCCTGGCCTGGCTGCCCCCGGTGCTCATCCTCTACCAGGGCACGGCCTGGCTGCCGCAATTCCAGGACCTGGCCCAGCGCCTGCTGGGGGCCTGGGTGCTGGTGCTGTCCGTGCTGCTGGCGACGCGTGCGCTGGACGCGCTGCACGCCGTGTACGAGACCCATCCCGTGTCCGCGCGCCGGCCCATGAAGGGCTACCTGCAGCTGGCCAAGCTCTTCGCCTTCGTGGTGGGCGGCATCCTGGCCGTGTGCCTGCTCCTGGACGTCTCGCCCCTGGGCGTACTTTCGGGCCTGGGCGCGCTCACCGCCGTTCTGCTGCTCATCTTCCGGGACACCATCCTGTCCCTGGTGGCCAGCGTGCAGATCGTGGCCAACGACCTGGTGCGCAAGGGCGACTGGATCGAGATGCCCGCCGCCGGGGTGGACGGGGACGTGGAGGACATCGCCCTGCACACCGTGAAGGTCCGCAATTTCGACAAGACCATCGTGGCCCTGCCCACTTCGCGGCTGATCAGCGATTCCTTCCGCAACTGGCGCGGCATGAGCGAGGCCGGGGGCCGCAGGATCAAGCGCAGCCTGTGCATCGACCAGTCCTCGGTGCGCTTTTTGACCGACGAGGAGACCGCCCGCTTCGAGGCCATGGACATCCTCGCGCCCTACATCCGCGAGCGTCGCCAGGAGATCGAGGCCCATAACCAAGCCCACGGCTTCGACCGCTCCAAGAGCCGCCTCAATGGCCGGGGCATGACCAACCTCGGAGTCTTCCGGGCCTACGTGGACGCCTATCTGGCGGCCCATCCCCGGGTGCGCGGAGACTTCACGCGCATGGTCCGCCACCTGCAGCCCGAGGCGGACCGGGGCCTGCCCCTGGAAATCTACTGCTTCGCGGACACCACCGACTGGAAGACCTACGAGGGCATCCAGGCGGACATCCTGGACCACCTGCTTTCGGCCCTGCCGGAGTTCGGCCTGCGCGCCTACCAGCGCAACGCCCTGGCCGACGCCCGCGCCGCCGCGCCCGGGGCGGATTGACCCCGGCCCCGGTCCGGGGTAGGCGGAATCTTTCCTCAATGAATCCGAGCAAGGAGACCGCCCGTGGAAACCATCACCTGGGACGAATTCGAGAAAGTGGAGCTGCGCGTGGGCACTGTGGTGCGCGCCGAGGCGTTCAAGGAGGCGCGCATCCCCGCGCACAAGGTCTGGGTGGACTTCGGCCCGGGCATCGGCGAGCTCAAGACCAGCGCCCGGGTCACGGACCTCTATGACCCCGAGGACCTGGTGGGCCGCCAGGTGGTGGGGGTGGTCAACTTTCCGGTGAAGCAGATCGGCCCCATCCGCTCCGAGTTCCTGCTCACGGGTTTCCCGGACGAGGAAGGCCGCATCGTCCTGGCCGCGCCGGAGCGGTCCGTGCCCAACGGTTCAAAGCTGGCCTAGGAGTCCTCATGTTCGGCATGGACAACTACTTCCTGTTCCTGGCCGCCGGGGTGCTGCTCAACGTGACCCCGGGGCCGGACATGCTCTATGTGGCCACGCGCAGCGCGTGCCAGGGGCGCGGGGCAGGCGTGGTCTCGGCCCTGGCCATCTCCTGCGGCGGGCTGGTGCACACCTCGGCCGCGGCCCTGGGCCTGTCCGCCGTGCTCATGTATTCCGCCGTGGCCTACGAGGTGGTGCGCTACGCGGGCGCGGCCTATCTGGTGTACATGGGCCTCAGGATCATCCTGGCCCGCCGCGGCCGCGAAGAAGGTCCGCGCATGGTGCGCCGCTCCCTGGGCGGGGTCTTCCGCCAGGGGCTTCTGATCAGCGTGTTGAACCCCAAGGTGGCCTTGTTCTTTCTGGCCTTTTTGCCGCAGTTCGCGGACGCCTCGTCTCCGCAGTTCGCGGCCCATGTCCTGATTCTGGGGTTGACCTTCTGCCTTACGGGCGGGGTGGTCATGACTTTGGTGGCGCTGTGTTTCGGCAAGGTCAATGCCTGGGCCGGAGCGCGTCCGGGGTTCGCCCGGGTCCAGTCATGGGTCACCGGGGGGGTGTTTTTGGGGATGGGGTTGTGTTTGGGGGTTGCGGGCGGTCGGGATTGATTTGGGCGTTGGTGGGGTGCCATGCTTTTTTTGTCGTGGTGCAAAACCACTTCTGCCCTCCCTCCCCTCCCGCCGCGTTCCCTCGCGGGTAGGGCGTTGGTTTGTCGGGAATGATTGCAGGTGACGCAATCGCGCTCCATGCGGGTACGGGGGGCTTCGCTTTTCTGATTACCATCACAGCCGCTGCGCCCCCCGCACCCGCCCGGGGCGCTGGGTCGTCGCGGTGGTGCAGTCCTTCAATGGTTCTTCCCCTCGTGTCGCGGCACAGGTGATGCCGCCCCGTCGCACGAGCCCGGCTTCGCTTCGCTGATTTCCATCACAGCCGTTGCGCCGGGCAGCGCGCCGGGGCTTGGGGAGCAGGTGGGGCAGCATCGTAAATAGTACAACACCATGGGGCCAAGTATGATTTCAGCCAGCGTCCCCATCGTCAGGTAGGACACTTCTTCTTTTCCCCGTCGCGTTCTCGGATCGGGGGGCTTTCCGTCGATGCTCTGGCGCGTGGCGCGTGCGAGGCTCGCGACCGCCTGGATGCGGGTCCGCCTCTGCGGCGCAGCCGCGCGGCGGGACAAATCCTCGAAGGGAGCGCGCCTCGCACGCGCCCGCAGCACTACATGCCCCTTCCCCAAAATCACCCCATCATACCTGTTGCGGAACGCGGCGGGAGGGCGGGAGGGTACGGTTGGTTTTGCGCTAAAATAAATCGGCGTTTAGCCAATCAGATCACCGTGGCGACGCAGTGGCGTATCGCATAGCCCCGCCAAAGCCTTTGCCCCGTCAACACGCTCGGCCTTCACGGGAAGACACGCCTTGGCTTTACCCAAAAGTTTGGCCCGGTACCGCCCTCGCCCCAAAAGGGAGGCAGGGGAGCCCAGAGAGGCTGGGGGGCTCGCCCCCCGGCCCCTCTGGCAGCTGGTTCAAATGCGCAAGCGTTTGAGCCAGCTGTTCCCCCCGCACCTCCCCTGACGTTTGACGGTCCCTTTACCAGCGTATATTCCACACCCATGGACGTGTTCTACGAACCGGGGGCCGTGTGAGCGAGGCCGCGCTGCTTTTGGCCCTGCTCGTGGGGGCCTGCCTGTGGCTGGTCCTGGCCCACAAGCGTCTGGTGCGCGCGCGTTGCCGGGTGTACGAGGCCTGGGGTGAGCTGGAGGACTGCCTGGACCGGCGGCACGACCCGGCCCTGGCCCTGGCCCGCCACGCCCAGGGCCGCGCCGGGGTGGCGGCGGATGCCGTGGCCCGGGTGGAGCGCCTGGCCGAGCGCAGCCGCGAGGTGTACGGCGCACAGGACAAGGCCCGGGCCGAGGCCGAGCTGGACCAGGCCATCGCCGGGTTGCTGCACACCGCCGGGTTGCGCGTCCGGGACGAGCGGGGCGAGGCGTCCGACGCCGACCCCGACGAGGCCGTTGGGCGGCTGGCCCGGCTCGCGGAACGCGCCGAACGGGCCGCCGGGGAATACAACGCCGTGGCCCGGGACATGAACGTGCTGGTGGAGGCCTTTCCCGCCAGCATTGCCGCACGGATGTTCGGCTTTAGCCGCATCCCGTACTACGAGCCCGAATCGTCCGCGCCGGGGCGCTGACACGGGGAACGTCATGGCTTCCAAGCGACTTGCAAATTACGCCGACGGGCTGGTGGAAGAGACCCTGGTGGAGGCCGCCACCACGTTCTTTGGCGCGCGCGTGGCCCTGGAAAAGGAGATTGAGCGCTACGAGGACGCGACCGCCAGGCTGGAGCGGGTGGAGGAGGGGGTGCTACGCCGCGCCGCGACGCTGCATTTCCTGCTCCTGGAGGGCGCGGCCGTACAGGAGTTCTACGAACTCATCAGCGTGGAGCCCGGCCATCTGCTGGACGCGGCCGAGGTGGTGGACCGGGGCGTCTCGGAGCTGAAGATCCCCTTCGGCCTGACCCGCGCCTCGCGCTACGCGGGGCTCGTCCTCGCCGCCTACGAGGATCTGGACCGGGCCGTGGAAGCCTACCTGCACGGCGAATACTACACCGATTCCCACGGCCGCAAGCGCGTGAGCGTGAATTATGCCCAGCTCCAGGAATGGTGCGGCAAATTGAACGCCAAGATCCAGGCCCTGAACAGCGACCATTCGCCCACGGGCACCCTGTGCTTCGTCAAGGGCCTGGACCCCACGCTTCTCAAGCGCGAGAGCCTGAGCGAGGCCACCCTGGAGGGCTACGCCCAGGAGCTGGACAGGGAACTGGCCTTCAAGCCGGTGGAATGCTTCGCCCTGAACTATCTGGCCCCCCCGGAACTGCCCGGGGAGGAGGCCGTGCGCGGCGTGATCCGGCGGTTCTGCAAGGGGCTGTGCTCCAAGGCGCCGCAGGAGGTGGCGGACATCCTGCGCCGCTTCAAGCGCGGCTGACGCGGCCGCCTCCGGCCTTGCCCCCCGGCCGCAACAAGGCTATAGGCAGACACATCCCCGGACACGCGAACAGCGGAGAATCGCCCATGTGGGAAGCCCTGTCCTTCGGCATGAAGATGCTGGCCATGATCATCCTCTTCAGCATCCTGGGCCTTGCATTCGGAGCTGGCCTGGTGAAGATGGCCAACAAGCGCTCCCGCGAGCGGGAAAAGGGCGGCCAGGACCAATAGCCGCCCCAGAGGAAAACGAGGAACCAACAGTGAACATCCTGCGCATCGTCATCAAGATCCTGGCCTTTGTCCTGGCGATCCCCTTTGTGACCTACGGGTTCCTGGGCCTGATCAAGGCCCTGAGCCTGGAAGGGGTCATCGACAACTATCTCGGGCTGGTGGGCAACTACCACAACCCCGTCACCGCGCTGATCCTGGTGGTCATCGGCGGCTGCCTGCTCTACGGGCTCAACGCCCTGGCCTCCCGGCTGCACTAGGGCCGGGGCCGACCCATGGCGGACAAGCCCTCCCTCCTGAGCACCCACGGCGCGCACATCGCCTATTTCGCGGCGGGCGTGCTGTTCATCGGGCTGTCGCGCTTTTTCCTGTCCTTTTGGCCCCGCTTCGTGATCCTCACGGCCTGGGGCATCGGCCTGGCCGTGATGTTCGCGCGGGTATTGAGCCGCAAGTAGCAGGCCGTTGAGAAAGCGCAATCTGCTTCGTCGTTCCGCCGTTTCACGGCTCCACTGCTGCGGAAAATGCAAACCCTCGCGTATGTCCATATACGCGTCGGCCTTGCACAATTTTTCAGGAGGGCAAAATTGGTCGACGCGGCGAAGCGCGTCGCCCGCAGGGACGCAGGCCAGGAAGGCCTGCGGACATTTTCCTTGCGCCTCGCCTCTCACGCTTTTTGAACGGCCTGAAAGGCCTCAGCCATCGACCGGGACGCGCCATGCCTCCTGACTGTATCCCCACGGATTCCTCCGACTGCCTGGTCCTGGGCCTGGCCGCCGGGTACCACCAGGGCGACGTGCGGCCGTTTTTGCTGTCCCTGCACCAGGGCGGGTTCGGCGGGCGTTGCGTGCTCTTCGCCAGCCCCACCACGCGGGGCGTGGAGCAGATGCGGGACTGGGGCGCGGAGGTCGTGGCCTTCGAGCGCGAGGGCGACCGCGCGCACCTGCCCTACAACGCCTACCGCTATTTCCTGTACCTGGATTTCCTGCGCCGGGAGCCGCCCTGCACGCGCATCCTGCTCACGGACGTGCGCGACGTGGTCTTCCAGGGCGACCCCTTCGCATACGCCTGGTCCGAGGCCGTGAACGCCACCCTGGAGGACCGGCGCATGACCGTCGGGGCCTGCCCGCACAACGCCCGCTGGATAGCGGAACACCTGGGTCCGGCGGCATTGGCCGAGGTGGCGGACAGGCCCATCTCCTGCTCGGGCACGGTGCTGGCCGGGCACCGGGCCATGCTGGACTACCTCCAACGGCTCACGGCCCTGCTCACGCCCTTCGACCCCGGGCGCGAGGCCATGGCGGGCTACGACCAGGGCGTGCACAATCACCTCCTGCACACGGGCCGCCTTGCGGGCGCGCGGGTCACGGACAACGCGGGCCCCATCCTGACCCTGGGCTACAGGCGGGGCGAGCCCGACGTGGACGGCCAGGGCCGCGTGCTCAACGACGCCGGGGCCGTGCCGCTTCTCGTCCACCAGTACGACCGCAAGCCCGCCCTGCACGGCATGCTGCGCAGGCGCTACGCCTGATCCCGCGTCGGAAGCCCTCCCTCCCGCTGGCACTGCTTTGCTTTTGTTTTTTATGTTGACTGAGGCAACATAAAAGAACAGGGTTTGCCCATGCAGGAAACACAGGTTCTGCGGCGTTTCAGCCGCTTCTACACGCGCGTTTTGGGGCTGTTTCATCCCGGGCTTCTGGGCAGCGAACGGACGCTGCTGGAGGCCCGCATCCTCTACGAGATCTGCGCGGACCAGGGCCGCTCCTCGGCCGACCTGGCCCGCGGCCTGGGCGTGGACCGGGGCTATCTGAGCCGCGTGGTGGCCCGCCTGGTGCGGGCGGGGCTGGTGACCAGGCCCGAGGGCCACGCTGGCCGCCGGGGCGTGCCCCTGAGCCCCACGCCCCGGGGCCGGGAGGCCCTGCGCGACCTGGAGACCCGCTCCGACGCCCAGGCCGGGGCCCTGCTGCGGTCCCTGGACGGGGAACAGCGGCGACGCCTGACCCGCGCCCTGGACGAGGCCCGGGCCCTGCTGTCCAAGGCCGGGCCTGAGGCCCCGGCCGAGGCTCCGGCCGGGGACGTGGTCCTGCGCCCGGCGCGCGTGGGCGAGGCGGGCTGGATCATCCACCGCTACGCCAGGGCCTTTCACGAGTCCCACGGGTTCAACGAGGAATTCGAGAAGTACCTGGTGCTGGGCGTGGCCGAGCTGATGCGCGCCCAGAGCCCCAAAAGCGGCCTCTGGGTGGCGGACCGGGGCGGCGAGTTCCTGGGCTGCGTGGGCGTGGTCCAGGCCGAGGCGGACAGGGCCCAGCTGCGCTGGCTCCTGGTGGAGCCTTCGGCGCGCGGCCTGGGCCTGGGGCGGCGGCTGGTGGAGCACGCCGTGGCCTTCGCCCGCGAGCGGGGCTACGCGGGCATGCTCCTCTGGACCCTGGACGGGCTCGGCCCGGCCCTGGCCCTGTACGCCTCATTGGGCTTTCGCCTCACCGAGTCCGCGCCCGGGACCATGGGCGGGGTGGACTGCGTGGAGCAGCGCCTGGACCTGGACTTCTAGGCCTCGCCGACGGCTCCGGCCCTGCCCTGGAGCACGCGGCTCAAGCCGCAGACCACGGGCGTGTCCAGGGCCGCGATGGCCAGCTTGACCAGCCACTGGCCCAGGATGATCGGACCCACGGGCAGTATCCCGTAGAAGGCCACGGTGACGAAGATGGCCGAGTCCAGGCCCTGGGAGACCATGGTGGAGAGGTTGTTGCGCAGCCAGAGATGGCGGCCGTGGGTGCGGTTTTTCAGCAGGTGGAAGAGCCACACGTCGTGGGTCTGGCTCACGGCGTAGGCGGCCAGGGACGCGGCCACGATGCGCGGGGTGGAGCCCACCACCCGGGCGAAGGCGTGCTGCCCGTCCCAGAAGGACGCCGAGGGCCAGGCCACGGCCAGCCAGGACAGGGCCGAGGTCATGACCAGGGCCGCGAAGCCCGCCAGGACCATCTCCCCCGCCCGCTCGCGGCCCCAGACCTCGCCCACCACGTCCGACGCGGCGAAGGTCAGGGAATAGGCCAGGACGCCCGCGGGCACGGTCACGCCGCACACGGTGATGATCTTGCTGGAGATGAGGGCGGCGCAGACCAGGCCGCCCGTGAACAGGGCCAGGAGCAGGGCGTGGGCCCTGCGCTGGAAACAATCCATGATGTACGCTCCTTGAATGAACAGTTCGTGGAGAGATGCCGCTGGCGGGAAAACAGCCCCGGGCGGCTTCGGTGCCAGGCCGGGCTTGCCATTTCGGGCCCGGGAAGTCAAAGTCCGGGCGCAAACAAGGAGGGACAATGCCGTCCAGAAGCCAAGACCAGACCGGACATTTGAAGACCCTGGGCCAGGGCGGGAGCACAGCCTACCGCCTGGATTCGCCCGGCGCGGATATCCTGGAGACCTTTCCCAACAACTACCCGGGCAGGCCGTACATGGTCAGCCTGGAGTTCCCGGAGTACACGTCCCTGTGCCCCATGACCGGGCAGCCGGACTTCGGGATCATCATCCTGGAGTACGTGCCCGACCAGCTGGTTGTGGAGTCCAAGAGCTTCAAGCTCTACATGTTCGCCTACCGCAACCACCAGTCCTTCATGGAAACCATCGCCAACACCATGCTCGACGATTTCGTCTCCGCCCTGGACCCCTTGTGGTGCCGGGTCAAGGGCCTCTTCGCCCCGCGCGGGGCCACCACCCTGCACGTGTTCGCGGAGCGCGCCAAGGAGGACTCGCCCCTCTGGGAGCGGACCCGGGAATTGGTTCGGGAATGGAAGATGGAGCGGGGCCGCCACCAGTCCTGACGGTCCGGCGGAACGGCTCTAGTTCCTGTCCAGGGCCTCGCGCATCTCGCCCTCGGCCCAGGCCACGGCCTCGGCCGGGGGCACGCCCTCGTGCAGGGCCTTGTGGATCATGGCCGGGATGATGCCCCGGGCCATGATCTCGGCGGCGTCGGTGTTCAGGTGGCCGTTGTCCATGCTGAAGGAGCGCACCTGCTCCAGGCCGCGCACCACCTCCTGGACCTTGGCGTGGCCGTAGCGCCTGAAGACCCCCTGCAGATCGCGATAGAACACGTCCATGTCCGCCACGTCGTGCAGCACGGGCAGCATACCCCCCGGGGCCATGTGCAGCCAGGTCACGTAGGCGTCGGTGCGGAACAGGAAGCGGGCCAGGCCCATGGCCGCCTCGCGCTGGTCGTAGTCCAGGCCCCGGCCGAAGCCCAGGCCCACCACCACCCCGTAGCTGGACGGGCGGCGGTCGCCCAGCACGGAAACCATCTCGGTGTTGGTCAGCAGGTTGGGGTCGAACCTCGCGCCCTTGAGGTCCGGGAAGTTGTCCCCGGTGAGGGAGTTCGCGGCCACGCTGGACAGGGCCAGATCGTCCATGATGAACGAGGAATAGAACATCATGGCCAGCTTGCCCTGCAGGTAGTAGTCCCGCGCCCGCCAGGAGTTCGCCCCGGGCGGGGTGAAGCGCGCCAGGCGCACGTAGTCCGCCAGCAGGCGCACGGTGCGCGGGGTGTTGAAGACCAGGCGTCCCTGGCCGTCGAATTCCCGCACGCCCTGGGCAAGGGCCAGGTGGGTGAAGACCTGCTCCGCGTACACGTCCTGCCCGGTGCCGATGAGCAGGCCGTAGCGGTCCGCAGCCGGGTCGTGGAGCTTTTCGGCCGCGGCCATGATGCGTTCCATGCTGTCGGGCGGCTCCAGGCCCGCCTCCTTGAACCAGTCCGCGCGATACCAGATGCCCTGCACCCAGCCGTGGTAGGGCAGGCCGTAGAGGTTGCCCGTCCCGGGTTCGGTCAGGCATCTGAGGGCCCCGGCCGAGAATCGTTCGCGGCCGATGCCGTCGGCCACGGCCCCGGCGAGCTTGCCGTCCAGCCAGCCCCGGCGCGCAAAGGCCACCAGGTGCTCGGACCCCGTGTAGACCAGCCCGGGCATGCGGTCCCGCTGCACGGCGCGCGCCATGGCGAAAGGCAGCTCGTTCTCGTCGAAAAAGACCACCTGCACGCGCACGTCGTCGTTCAGGGCCATGAAGGCGTCTGCCAGGTAGCTGATCACGGGGATCCTGTCGGGCTCGTTCTCCGTGGTCCAGAACTGGATGCATACGGCCCCGGCCCCGGCGGGGACGAGCGCCAGGGCGGCGAGCAGCAGGAGTGTGGCGATCAGCCTGTTCATGGCGGGTCCTATTTGCTGTGCATGGTTTCCACGCCCGTCCAGTCCGGCCCGGGCGGATTGGCGTTGTGGGCCCGTGCGCGGTTCAGATAGATCGCGGCCACGGGGTCCTCGGCGTCGCCGCACAGGGACTTGAAGGCCTCGGCCGCCTCGGCCCAGCGGCGTTCCAGATACAGGGCGTAGGCCTTTTCCCAGCGCATGCAATATTCCTCCTGGGCCTGGCTGGCGGAGATGTCATCCTCCCCGGCGCAGGAGTCGCAACGCATTCCCAGCAGCTCGAACACGGCCACCGGGGCCAGGGCGCCCTTGGGCACGGCCTTGCCCACGGTGCGGAACAGGAAGCGGTCCGCGCAGCGCTGGGCCACGGATTCGCTGGCCAGGATTTCGGTCTTGAAATGCTTGTTCAGCCCCTCCAGCCGCGAGGCCAGGTTCACGGCCGCGCCCATGGCCGTGTAGTTCATGCGGTCCGGCGAGCCGATGTTGCCCACCACGGCGTCGGCGCTGTGCAGGCCGAAGCGGGTGTGCATGGCGGGCTCGCCCCGGGCCTCCCAGGCCTGGTTGAGGGCCCGGGAACTGGCCCGGCAGCGCAGGGCCGCGAAGCAGGCCTTGGCCGCGTGGTCGCTGGTGGGGGTGGGGGCGTTCCAGAAGGCCATGATGGCGTCGCCGATGAACTTGTCGATGGTCCCGCCGCCTTCCAGGATCACGGAGCCCAGGGCCTGGAAATAGTCGGAGACCTTGTGCGCCAGCTCCTCGGCGTTCATGCTTTCGGAAAGGGTGGTGAAGTTGGCGATGTCGCTGAAGAGCAGGGTCAGCTCCTGGCGCTCGCCCCCCAGCCGGGGCACGATGTCGCGCTTCATGATTTCGCGCACCAGGGCCTTGGGCACGTACACGCCGAAGGAGGCCAGGGTGGATTTCATGGCCCGCATGGTGGTGGAGAGATACTTGATTTCGGTGATGCGCGAGGAGACTGTGAGCGGCGCGTCCAGCTCGAAGCGGCGGATGCGCTCGGCCTCCTCGGCCAGCAGGCGGATGGGTTTGGAAATGCGCCGCGAGACCCAGATGATCACGGGCACGAAGGCCAGCAGCAGGAGGAGCGAGACGAGGATGCTCTTCTTGCCCGCGCGGATGATGGGGCCGGTGAATTCCTCCATGGGCACCACCATGCCCAGGTACTGCCCCGGCCCGTAGCGCTCGGGCATGGCCTCGGCCCGGGCGATGTAGTCCCGCCCGTCCACGGTGAAGACCTTGCGCGCGAAGGGCGCGCCGCCCCCGGCCCTGAACAGCTCGTGGTACCGGCTGAGCACGGGCTCGCCCAAGTCCTCGATGAGCGCGCATTCCACCAGGGTTGCCTCGTCTCTGGTCACGGACTTCACCACCTTGGCCTCGTCGGGGTAGGCCACCAGCTCGCCGCCCGCCTTGAAGATGAACACGCAGCTGGCCTCCCCGACCTTCTGCCGGGCCAGGAACCGGGACATGTCCGAGAGGGCCAGGTCCACGCCGAAGACCCCGGACGTCCTGCCGTCGAAGCGCCGCGCCACGGTCAACCCCACCTCCTTGGAGAAGGTGTACACGTACAGGTCCGTGAGCACGCTGTGGTCCGTGGCGTAGGCGTCGGTGTACCAGGGGCGCTTGCGGGGGTCGTAGCCGACGTTCTTTTCGAAGTGCGAGGACATGATGCGCAGGTCCGGGCCCAGGAACTTGGAGATGCGCACGCGCTTGCCGTCGGCGCGGCGTAGGATGGTCTGGACGTTGTAGTGCGCGCCCTCCGGGGCCCCGAGGTTGTCGCGCGTGGAGGCGCTGACGTTTTCGATGTGCGACAGGAGCAGGAAGTCCCCGTCCTCGTAGCCCATGTACGCCGAGAGGATGCTGCGGTTGGTCCTGAGGATGCTCATGAGCAGCGGGGCCGAGGGGTGGCCGTAGAGATCGGGCTTCATGGACAGGTCCGGGAGCAGGGTGGCCTCGTCCGCCAGGAGGAAGGCGGGCTCGAAGATGCGCGAGGTCCGTTCCGTGACCTTGTCGCTGATCTCTTCCAGGAGCCTGTCGGCCGCCAAGAGGGCCGCATCGGAGGTCTGCGCGTAGTTGTAGAGCAGCATGGAGCCGCACAACAGGGACGTGAGCAGGATGAAGATGCTCAGGATGTTGATGTGCAGGGGGATATTGTCGAAACGAATCTTCATGCTTTCCCCGGAATATAAAGGTTCCCGAGTAATATAGCATGAACGATTGCGCCCTGCTACAGGTAAAGAACAATTTATTGGCCGGTACCGGAATGCCGGTTCAAGGCCCGGAGAACACGAGCCCGGCCACGCCCGAAGCGGCGAAGACGAGCCCCGCGTCGTGCCCCGCGCCGGGCACCAGGGCGAAGCGCACCCCGGACGGCAGGCGGCCGCCGCAGAGGCGTTCGAGGTGGTGGCGGTAGAGCAGCCCGCGTTCAAGGCGGTTCGTCCCCTGCAGGTCGGCCTGGGGCCGCTTGTCCAGGCTGCGGCCGCGCTTAACGTCCTCCTCGCCCAGGAGCACCAGGAGGTCCAGGCCCGCGAGGCGGGCGGCCGGGTCGCGGACTTCGGCGGCGTAGCCGGTCCTGCGGCCCAGGCCGTATTTGTAGTCGTCGTATCCGGGCACGGCGGCGCATTCCCCGGCCGTGCGCTGGTGGATCGCGCCGTCCGGGCCCATGGCGTAGCGCCCGGGCCCGAGATACAGGTAGGACGAGGGGTTGGCCGCCACGCAGCGCAAGGCCACGCCCCGGGCCGCGAGGTCCGCGCGGATGCGGTTCAGGAAGGCGTAGCGCAGGCTGAGCTGGCCTCCGGCAGAATGCCCGCAGACGATGACTCGGCGCAGGGGGGCGCGTTCCAGAACGTGCAGGATCAGCCTGTCCAGGATCTCGAAGGCGCTGACTCCGGGCAGGCCCGCGTTTTCCGCCTCGCTCAGGGACTGGCCGCCGCTACGCCAGTCCGGCCCCCAGAACAGGGTTCCGGGCTCGTGCGTCCGCCGGTCCCTGGTGGGGAACAGGGGGGCCAGCACCAGGACGCGGCCGGGCTCCGGGGCCTGGGCCGCCAGGGCCTGGCCCCGGCGGAAATAGCTGCCCGCCGTGAGCCCGTGGCCGTGGAGCATGATGAGCAGGGTGTGCGGGGCGGGGTCTTGGCCGCCCAGGGAGCCCAGGGGCTGGCAGGAGAACACGGGCGCGGCCAGGGTGCGGCCGTCCGCCGTGAAGTGGAAGCGTTCCGTGGGCAGTTCAAGGGAGGCGCCGCCTCCGGAGGGCGCGCAGCCCAGGAGCCCGGCGAGGAGCAGGCAGGCGAGGAGGGCTGTCCCTGGGTGCGATCCGAAGCTGCGGCCCATGCGAACCTCGAAACCGGTGGGTGCGGGCCGGACGATTCCGGGCGTCGACGTTTTGGTACACCCGTGCGGCGCCTCGCGCAAACTGGTTTTTCAGTCGGCCTCGGCGGCGGTGTCACGGCTCACGGGCCAGGCCAGGAAGGGTTCCCCGGTCTTGAAGCCCACGCCCACGGCCCCCTTGTGCAGGTACAGGGCCATGGCCCAGTCGTGCTCGAAGCCGCTGGTTGTGGAGGACCAGTAGGCCTCGCCCGGATGGGTGAAGGGATGCCCGTCGGCCAGGGCCGGGAAGGCGCGGGACGCATCCGTGAGGCTTTCCAGCTCGCGGATGGTGGGCAGGGACCAGGAGCGTTGCGGGTCCCGGGCGTCAAGCTCGCGCACCCGCGCCAGGGCCCCGGCCCAGGACACGGGGCCGCAGAGGTCCGCCCGGCGCAGCCAGACGAGGCCGGTGAGGTTGTCGCGTACCGCGTCCCCCAGCGGGGTGAAGCGCGGTTCGGGCAGGGGGCGTCCGCGCTGCGCATCGCGGCCCAGGGGATCGAGGGTCCGGGTCTGGCCGCTGGCGGCCAGCACCGGGCTCTCCCCGGCCACGGGCCAGAGCAGGGAATACTCGGACTTGCGGCCGTAGAACATGCGCCCGCCTTCCATGTGCACGCGCCAGGCGTGGGCTTCGCCGCCCGCGAAGGTGGTGCTGGTCCAGTACCAGCCCAGGAACACGGAGCCGAAGGGGTGGCCCGGAGGCAGGGCTGGCTTGCGCGTTGCGAAGCTCACCAGGCTGTGCAGCTCGAGCTTGCCGGGCATGCGCCAGTCCGTGCGCCCGGCGTGGGCCGCGCGGTTCAGGGCGTCGACGCCGTCCAGGCTCTCGGCCCAGGTCAGGGGAAATTCCAGGGGAGCGGGGTTTGCGCTCCAGACAAGGCCCGTGAGCCTGTCCAGCACGGACCCGTCCCGGGCCTCGAAGCGCGGTTCGGGCCAAGCCAGCCCCGGCGCGGCTTCGGCGTCCTGGCCGCTGCCCGCGCAGGGCAGGCTCGCGCCGCGCTCGTCGAAACAGGCGCTCTGGCCCGTGGAAAGCACGGGCAGGAAGGCGCGTTCACCGGGGCCGGGGATGTCGTGCATGGCCCCAGGGTAGCGCAAATGGGGGGAAAGCGGAAATCAGGCCCCGGCCGCCGTCTGGAAGGTCTTCAGCCTCTCGGCGTAGGGCGGGAACTTGAAGAACGCGGAGCCCGAGACCAGGCAGTCCGCGCCTGCGGCCACCAGCTCCGGCGTGTTCTCGGGGCTGCACCCGCCGTCCACCTGGATGAGCATGTCCGGGTTGTGCTCGTCGCGCAGGGCGGCCAGCTCGCGGATCTTGTCCATGGAAAAGGGGATGAAGCTCTGGCCGCCGAAGCCCGGGTTCACGCTCATGACGAGGGCCATGTCCAGCTGCGGCACGAGGTGGCGGATCATCTCCACCGGGGTGGCCGGGTTCAGCGCCACGCCCACCTGCTTGCCCAGGTCCTTCACTTGCGCGCAGGCGCGCTCCAGGTGCTTGGTGGCCTCGGCGTGGATCACGATCATGTCCGCGCCCGCCTTGGCGAACTCCGGGGTGTAGCGCTCGGGCTCCTCGATCATCAGATGCACGTCGAAGAACAGGTCGCTGCGTTCACGCAGGGCCGCGATGACGGGCGGGCCCATGGTGATGTTGGGCACGAAGCGGCCGTCCATCACGTCCCAGTGCACCCAGGACAGGCCGGCCTTTTCCAGGGCGGCCAGCTCGTCGGCCAAGCGGCCGAAGTCGCAGGAAAGCAGGGACGGGGACAGGATGAAGGGGCGCGCCATGGTCAGCTCCTATTGGTCTTCGTCGTCCTTACTACCCATATTGAAATCCACCTTGATCTTGAAGATCTTGGTGGCGGGCAGATAGAGGATTTCCACGCCGGTGGCGGCGGTGATTTCCTTGAGGGTGGCCTGCACGGTCTCCGGGTCCTCGCCGATGAAGGTGAACCAGACGTTGAATTCGTGGTCGCGCAGGTAGTTGTGGGTCACGCCCGTGTGGGCGTTGACCTCGGCCACGAAGGCCTCGAATTTTTCCTCGGGCACCCTGGCCGCGCAGAGGGTGGAGTGCCAGCCCAGCTTGGCGGACTGGAAATTGCCCCCGATGCGCCGGATGACGCCGGACTCCTTGAGGCCGCGCACCCGGGAGAGGACCTCGTCCTCGCTCGCGCCCAGGGCCTCGCCCATCACGGCGTAGGGCCGGGGCTCCAGGGGGAAGCCCGACTGGATCATGTCCAGGATGCGGCGGTCCAGGTCGTCCATCAGCCTTGCTCCTTGCGCATGCGCGCGGGGATGTGGGAGCACAGGGGCTCCTCGGCCAGGTGGCTGCCGCTCATGGTGTAGGCCCGGGCCCGGCAGCCCGCGCAGACCTTGTGGTACTCGCAGACCCCGCACTTGCCCTCGAACTGCGACTGGTCGCGGAATTCCAGGAAATGCTTGGAGTTCTTCCAGATTTCCGGGAAGGGCGTCTCGCGCACGTTGCCGCAGTCCAGCACCAGATAGCCGCAGGGCTGCACCTGGCCCGTGTGGGACACGAAACAGAAGCCCACGCCCCCCAGGCAGCCGCGAGACACCGCGTCCAGCCCGAAGTTCTCGAAGGTCACGGGGATGCCGTCCTCCTTGGCCCGCTGGCGCAGGATGCGGTGGTAGTGCGGGGCGCAGGTGGCCTTGAGCTGCATGTCCGTGGTCTTGCGGAAGTCGTAGAACCAGTTGAGCACGTCCTCGTACTCCTGGGCCGTGATGACCTCGGCGCCCAGTTGCGCGCCCCGGCCCGTGGGCACCAGCAGGAAGATGTGCCAGGCCGCGGCCCCCAGGTTCTCGCAGAGCTTGAAGATGTCCTTGAACATGCCCAGGTTGCCCCGGGTCACGGTGGTGTTGATCTGGAACTCCAGGCCCGCGTCCTTCAGGTACTGGATGCCGCGCATGGATGCCTCGAAGGCCCCGGGCACGCCCCGGAACTCGTCGTGGGACGCGGCGTCGGGCCCGTCGATGGAGATGGACAGGCGCTGCACGCCCTTTTCCTTCATCAGCTGCGCGGTCTCGGGCGTGATCAGGGTGCCGTTGGGGCTCATGACGCATTTCAGGCCGATGCTTGTGGCGTATTCCACCAGCTCGGGCCAGTCCTTGCGCAGCATGGGCTCGCCGCCCGTGAAGATGATGATGGGGTCGCCCGTGGCCCGGAACTGGTCGATGAGGACCTTGGCCTCGGCCGTGTCCAGTTCGCCCGGGTAGGGCTCCTCGTGGGCCTCGGCGCGGCAGTGCTTGCAGGCCAGGTTGCAGGAGCGGGTGATCTCCCAGGCCACCAGCCGCAGCGGCGGGGTGCCGTCCGCGTCCGCGCCGCCGGGGTGTCCGCCCGGCTTGCCGCCGGGCTGGCCCGCGGGCATGGCCCCGGGATGTTCGAAGCTGTCCTTGGGGTGGGCCATCTAGCTCCTCCCGAGCCGCAGGAAGTCCTCGGCGAAATAGGTCATTATCAGTTCGGCCCCGGCGCGCTTGATGGACGTGAGCGACTCCAGCATGATGGCGGTCTCGTCCACCCAGCCGTTCAGGGCGGCGGCCTTGATCATGGAGTATTCGCCGCTCACCTGGTAGGCGGCCACGGGCAGGTCGAAGCTCTCGCGCACGCGGCGGATGATGTCCAGATAGGGCATGCCCGGCTTGACCATCAGGATGTCCGCGCCCTCCTCCACGTCGGCCATGGCCTCGCGCAGGGCCTCGCGGGCGTTGCCCGGATCCATCTGGTAGGTCTTGCGGTCCCCGAATTTGGGGGCGGACTCGGCCGCGTCGCGGAACGGGCCGTAGAAGGCCGAGGCGTACTTCACGGCGTAGGACATGATGGGCAGGCTTTCGAACCCGGCCGTGTCCAGGGCCGTACGGATGGCCAGCACCCGGCCGTCCATCATGTCCGAGGGGGCCACCATGTCGGCTCCGGCCCGGGCGTGGGACACGGCGGTCCTGGCCAGCAGTTCCAGGGTGGGGTCGTTGCAGACCACGCCCTTGGTGTCGCCGGGCCGGATGATGCCGCAGTGCCCGTGGTCCGTGTATTCGCACAGGCAGACGTCCGTGACCACGATGAGCTCGGGGTGCGCGGCCTTGAGCCGCCTGACGGCCCGCTGCACGATGCCGTCCTCGGCGTAGGCCCCGGAGGCGGCCCCGTCCTTGGCGGCGGGGATGCCGAAGAGCATGCAGGACCGAAGCCCCAGGCCCACGGCCTCGGTCACCTGCTTCTCCAATTCGTCCAGGGAGAGCTGGAACTGGCCGGGCATGGAGTCGATGGGCTTCCTGAAGCCCGGGTCGTCCGTCTCCACCACGAAGTAGAGCATCATCAGGTCTTCGGGCCTGACCACGGTTTCGCGCATCATCTCCCGGAAGGCCGGGGTGCGGCGCAGCCTGCGTCCCCTGAAAAAGGAGGGAAGGTCCATAGCAACTCCTTGCGCGGCCCCGGTGCGCTCCGGGGCCGGGGAATGTCAGCCGTTGCGATCGCCCTTGGACAGCTCGGCCTCCTTGGCCTTGGCCTTGCGGGCCTCGGCTTCGGCTATGCGCTCCTCGCTGTACTGCAGGTCGCCGTCGCGCTGCTCGATCTGGAAAATGCCCCTGTGGAAGCCCGCCGTGCGGACGGGTTTGTGCACCATGTCGAAACCCCGCAGGGTGCGGCCCATGTCGGCCCTGTATCGGTTCATGCTCGGCTGATCTCGTCGTCGGTTAAGTAGCAGGCGGGGTCCTGGGCCCAGATGTCGCCGTAGTAGGCCTCGGCCCTGGCCCGGAAGTTGCCCGCGCAGATGTCCAGATAGCGGCACTTGGCGCACCGCCCGCCCACGTGTTGCTTCTTGTCCTTCAGTTTGTGCAGCAGCTCGATGTTCTCGTCCATCCAGATCTCGGAGAAGGGCCGCTCCAGCACGTTGCCGAAGGTGTGGTTGCGCCAGAACTGGTCCGCGTGCACCTGGCCGTCCCAGGAGATGCAGCCGATGCCGCGCCCGGAGTTGTTGCCCTCGTTGAAGGACAACAGCTTCATGACCTCCTCGGCGCGCGCCGGGTCTTCCTTGAGCAGGCGCAGGTAGACCAGGGGGCCGTCGGCGTGGTTGTCCACGGTCAGGACCTCCTTTTCCAGGCCCTTGTCGAACAGGGCGCGGGTGCGGTCCATGATCAGGTAGACCGCGTCGCGGGTCTCCTGGTGGTCCAGGTCTTCCTTGATGAGCTCCGAGCCCCGGCCCGAATAGACCAGGTGGTAGAAACAGATGCGCGGGACCTCAAGGTCCTCCAGCAGGTCGAAGAGCTTGGGGATCTCGCCCTGGTTGCGCTTGTTGATGGTGAAGCGCAGCCCCACCTTGAGGCCCTCGGCCTTGCAGTTCTCGATGCCCTGGATGGCCTTTTTGTAGGCCCCGGGCACGCCCCGGAACTTGTCGTGGATCTCCTCGCCGCCGTCCATGGATATGCCCACGTAGGACAGGCCGATCTGCTTCAGTTCGCGGGCCTTGTCCTTGGTGATCAGGGTGCCGTTGGTGGAGATGACCGCGCGCATGCCCTGCTCGGTGGCGTAGCTGGCCAGCTCGGGCAGGTCCTTGCGCACCAGGGGCTCGCCCCCGGAAAACAGCATCACCGGCGCGCCGAATTCGGCCAGGTCCTTGATGATGCCCTTGGCCTGCTCGGTGTTGATCTCGTCCTGGCCGTCGGGATCCACGGCCTGGGCGTAGCAGTGCACGCATTTGAGGTTGCAGCGGCGGGTCATGTTCCAGACCACCACCGGCTTCTTGTCCTTGGAGAATTGCAGCAGATGGGAGGGCAATTCCTTGGAATCGCGTCCGTAGCGCAGGGCGTCGGAGGCCTCCACCGCGCCACAGTACAGCTTGGAAATACCAATCATCGGGTTCCTCCGGTATGGTTTGGGGCCGGACGTCCGGTCCCCGGGCAGGCTGTCGGCTTGAGCGAAAACGAGGTGGAACCATAGTCTTTCCCGCAGGCGGAGTCAAAGACTCGCGGCCTGCCGGGGCAGGGGAAAATGTAACCACGCGACCGGACTTTGCAACCCGCCGTGCGGGGCCATTTTCGGGCCGCCGGTCAGCCGAGCAGGGCGTCCGTTCCCAGGCGCTCCACCACGTCCCCCAGGCGCTCGTGCCCCCGGGCCAGGCGCAGGTGCCCGGCCACGAGACGGGCCACAAGGGCGGGCGCGTCGTCCGTGGCCGTCAGCCCCTGCAGTTCGCTCCCGAAGCGCGGATGGCGGCCCAGCTTCCCGCCCGCCAGCACGCGCCAGCCCGTGGTCCTGGCGGTCAGCGCCTCGGTGGGGCAGGCCCGTACGCAGGCCCCGCAGGCCAGGCAGTCGGATTCGTCCACCGCCTCCAGCGCGCCCTGGGGGCCCAGGATCACGGACCGCTCGCGGCAGATGCCCGCGCAGGCTCCGCAGCGGGTGCAGGCCGACGTGTTCACCCCGGGCACGCAGGCCCCGATGAGCCCCACGTCCACGATGTGCGAACGGGCGCAGCCGTTGGGACAGTAGGACACGCCCACGCGCAGCACGCGGTGGGCGGCCAGGGGGCCGGACTCCTGGGAAGGCCCAAGTCCGGGCAGGGCGGCGAGAGCCGCGTGGATGCGGCCGGGCAGGTCCGGCGCGTCAAGGGCGCGTTTGGGACAGCCCGAGGCTCCCGCGCAGGCCGTGACGGTGAAGCCGGGGCCTTCGAGGACGAGAGGGAAGTGGTCTGGGGGGTGTTTCATGGTGGTGTTCATTGCATGGGAGGGTGCCGGGGGCTTTGATGTGGGTCAAGGGTTTTGGGGATTGGGTGAGAAAGAGGAGAGGGAGAGGGGAGGGGAGTCGTGGCGCGGAGGCGGGCGCAGGTTTGGGAGGGATATGAATGGTCGGGTTTTTTTGTCGTGGCGCAAAACCACTTGTGCCCTCCCGCCCGCCCACCGCGTTCCCTCGCGGGTAGGGCGTTGGTTTGTCGGGAGTGTTGGAATGGGTGGCGCGGCCGCGCCCCATGCGGGTACGGGGGGCTTCGCTTTTCTGATTACCATCACAGCCGCTACGCCCCCCGTACCCGCATGGGGCGCTGGGGCGTTACGGTTGTGCAGTCTTTCAATGATTCTTCCCCTCGTGTCGCGGCACAGGTGATGCCGCCCCGTCGCACGAGCCCTGCTTCGTTTCGCTGATTTCCATCACAGCCGCTGCGCCGGACAGCGCGTCGGGGCTTGGGGAGCAGGTGGGGGCGGAAAACACGGGATGCCACGTCATGGGGGAAGTACTTTTCCGTATGATTCCCTGCGGCATCGTCAGGTAGGATACTTTTTCTTTATTCCTGTCGCGTTCTCGGGTCGGGAGACTCTTCGCTGCCGCCTGGCGTGTGGCGCGGGAGAGGGGTGCGACCGCCTGTATTTGTCCCGCCCCAGCGGCGAAGCCGCGCGGCGGGGGAAATCCTTCGAAGGGAGCGCGCCTCTCCCGCGCCACGCGCCCGCAGCACTACATCCCTTCCCCAAAACCACCCCTTCATACCTGTTGCGGAACGCGGCGGGAGGGCGGGAGGGCTCGGTTGGTTTTGCGTAACGACTCTTCCAACAGACAAGCAAACGGCGACTCGCATGGTTCTGCGCCACGGCGCCTTTGCCGGGCTGCGCCGAAAGTCCGCCCCTTTACTCCATCGGCGTCGGCGCCTTGGGGTCTTCCTTGGGTTGGCCGAAGTTCCACTTCTTGAGCGGCTTGGCCATGTCCGTCCCCAGCGCCGCCATGATGGCGGCGGACGGCGAGGTGGGCATGCGGTTCTTCTGGTAGTAGAAAATCATGTCCTTGGTCATGCCCGTGGCCAGGGTGCCGGCATGGGCCATGGACCAGACCAGTGCGCCGGTGGCCGTGTCGTAGGCCTCGATGCGCAGGGCCACTTCCGTGGTCCCGGTGTCCCCGCCGAACAGCAGGTGCGTGATCTCGCCGCCGATGAGCAGCTGGGCGCCCCCGGCGCGGGCCTTGTCCAGGTGGTTCTGCGGGCCCCTCCAGACTCCGTCGTATTCCAGGGTCAGGCCGGGGAAGACCTGTTCCCTGAGCCAGACGTTCCACAGGGACCGGGTCAGCTCAGTGGAGATGACCTGGGCGTTGGCGTAGCGGGCGCGCAGCCTGAGCGGGACGAGCAGGGCGCTCACCGGCTCCAGGGGCGGCTCCTGGGGATGCACGTATATCTCCGGGTTCCAGGCGCGGGTGACCCATTTGTCCACGTAGACCGTGGGCGCGTTGGACAGGGAGGCGTCCGTGGCCACGCAGGCGGCCAGCGTGAAGGTGGCGGCGCAGGCCAGGACCAGGGCCAGAATGATCCGGCGGGGTTCCATCGCTTTTCCTCGTGGGTTGGGCTGTTGGCGCTGTGCGGCGCGCGTCCGGCCGGGGGAGGTCCGGCGCGTTTGCTGAAGCAAGATGCGTACCGGGGGAGGGCGCTATTGCAGCCGGTCCGTGGGCGGGGCCGCGGTCTGCATGCTGGAGATGAGCTGGTCGCGCGAGGAAAGCAGGCTTTGGCGCAGTTCCTGGCGTTTGGCCGGGGACAGGCGCATGAATTCCGGCCTGGACGCCAGGTCTTCCAGCTGTTCCATCTCGCTCAGGATGCGCTCCAGGCGGCCCTGAAGCCCGGGGGAGGAGTGCCGAAGTTTTGACGCGGTCTCTGCCAGCTCCCTGAGTTCGGCAGACAGGTCCAAGAAGGCCTGGGGGGTAATCTCCCCGGCCTGGCGGCGGGCGGCGAGGAATCGCCGCCATGCTTGCCTCAGCCTTCCGAACATGCCGCGTTCCTCAGATCGCTCCGTCGGGCCCCGGATGCACGCCCAGGGCGGCAATGGCCACCAGCACGGCCACGGCCAGCACCGAGGCCACGAAGGCCGCGATGATCTTGGCGTAGCCCGTCTGGTGGATGGCCTTGAGCCCCACGACCATGCACGCCAGCTGCCACAGGGAGCCCGCCACCATGCCCACCAGGGGCACCAGGTAGAGCACCGAGGCCGCGCTGGCGTAGCAGTTGACCTTGAAGGTGGCCTCGAACCCCGAGGACGCGCCTCTGAACAGCCTGAGCATCAGGTGCATGATGCCCGTGCTGATGTACAGGTAGCCGGTGTAGAATACGGGCAGCACGAACATCACGGCCAGCTGGCCGCCCAGGGAGGTGTAGAACTCCGCGTCGCTCTGGGGCTGCGCGCCGCCGTTGGTGAGCATCTGCATGGGGTCCAGGCCCGCCGCGTCCCAGAGGGTCAGGGCCAAGTAGGACAGCTCGCCCAGCAGGATGTAGAAGATCAGCGGCCGCACGCGCCCGCGCCCCAGGGGCATGGCCCCGAAGAACAGGCCCGGGTGGCGCATGGCGCGTTTGATGGTTTCCCAGATGCCGTCGAAAAACCCGAAGCGCTCCATGTCCTCGAAGGGTACCTCCACGGTCTCCCGCCTGGGGGGCGCGTCGGCGAAGCTGTAGGAGCCGTATTCCTGGGGCCGCCCGGGCTGGGACTTGCCCAGTTCGTCCAGGCGTTGCCAGATGTCGCTGGGCCCGCCGGGGCGGGGGGCGGCTTCCGGCTCGGCGGGCGCCGGGCCTGCCGTCCGTTCCGGTGCGGGGGAGCCATCGGGGGCGTTCACGGCGTCACGGAAGCGGAACCGGTCCCCGCACTGGGGGCAGGTGGCGAAAACCGAGGTCTCCGGGATGGCGTCGTCGGCCACCTCGCGGGAGAATCGGCACTTGGGGCAGGTGATGTGCATGCATGGACCTTGTGTTTTGGGTGCGGGTCAAAGATATACCTTGCCCGGCCCCGGGAATCAACTCGCCAGCGGCCCGTGCGGGCCGTTTCTTGAGCCGCGCGCGGCCCGCTACGCGGGATCGAAGGGCAGGAGCACCCCCGCGAATTCCTCGGGGCTTTGGACCTCGGGCAGGAAATCCAGGGGCAGGGTGGGGTATTCGCCGGACAGGGTGTGGGACAGGGCGCCGTTTCCGGCCTCGTCGAAGCCCGCCAGCTTGCTGCGCAGCTCTTCCGGGGTCTTGAGCACGTGGGAAAGATGCTCGATGGAGGCGTTGAGGCTGATGGCGAAGGGCCCGCGCACTCCCGTGAGGCGTTCGTGCACCGGGCGCTCGTACTTGAGCCGGGGCGTCCACTTGACCAGCCGGAGCTGCAGGTCGGGCCACAGGCCGTAGCCCGCCAGGAAGCCCCGGCCGTCGCGGGACAGGGTCCTGCGCGGCAGCATGCAGCCGCCCGCGCCCATGCCCGCCAGGCGCACGGCCAGCCTGCGGCAGACCTCCCAGGCCGCCGGGCTCAGGCGCTCGTCCGCGTCCAGGGACAAGAGCCACTGGGAGCGGCACTGGGAGAGCAGCAGGTTGCGCTGGGCCGAGAAGTCGTCGCCCAGGGGGCGGGCCAGGTGCCGCACGGGCGCGGCGCAGGCGAATTCCCGCGCCGGGGGCTCCTCCGCGTCCCAGACCACCAGGACCTCCTTCAGGAAGGCCGGGGCCTGGGCGAAGAATTCCTCCAGCCCCGGGTCGCCGGGCGCGAGGATGGCCGCCAGGCACATGGTCGGGGTGGCGTCCGTGGCCGGGGCGGCCAGGGGCCGCGCGGCCGTGAACATCCGGCGGGGGTCGGTCCAGCCTCGGTGCGCGCCGCCGGGCGTGGCCCGTAGCAGGGCGGTCCCGGGCGTCAGGCCGTTCAGGGTCCAGAGCATGAAATGGGCCCAGGGCGAGGTGTCCGCCAAGAGGTGCGTACGCCCGTCCGGCCGCGACCAGGGGGCCTCGGGATCGGCCGCCAGCCTGCGCGCGTGGGCCACGTCGCGCTCGGCCACCACCAGGGTCACGTCCTTGGGCAGGGCCTGGTCCAGCAGGCGCACGGTCTCGCCGTCGCCCAGGCCCATGAGCAGGACCACGGGACGGGGCTCCTTGCGCCAGGCCTTGACGATGGACAACAGGGCCTGCTGCGCCCGCTCCGGCGGCATGTCGGGAACCGGCTCCGAGGGGGAGCCGCCCAGGTCAAAGGCGAGAATCTGATCCGTGTACTGCCTGAAGGGGTGCGTGGGCATGGGGCCGTCCGGGGTGGCTGGTGCGTTCGAGGATGAGTTCTTCGTAGATGGATTCCAGCTGCTTGGCAATGCTTCGCACGTTGAACAGGCGCTGGGCCCTGGCCCGTCCGGCCGCGCCCATCTCCCGGGCCCGGTCCGGGTTGTCGAGCAGCCAGGCCACGGCCCCGGCGTATTCCTCGGCCGAGGTGGCCACAAGCCCGGTGCGTCCGTATTCCACCAGCTCCAGCTGGGCGTTGTCCCTGGGCTCGGGGCAGGGGTGGGTGACCACGGGCAGGCCCGCGGCCATGGCCTCGGCGATGACCATGCCGAAGCTCTCGCCCGTGTCGTTGGCGTGGGCCAAGACGGAGATGGTCTCGAAATATGCGGCCAGTTCGTCGTCCGAGAGCACCGGGTCCAGGAACTCAACGTGGGCGTCCAGCCCGTGGGAGCGGACCCATTCGCGGGCCTCGGGGGTGCCGCCGATGACGCGGTAGGTGAAGTCCGGCACCTGGCGCGCCAGGTGCGGCAGCATGGCCAGGGCCAGGGGCGACCACTTGCCCGGGTCGGCCCGGGACACGCGGCCCACGCTGGGGCGTGCGGGGTCCCTGTGCCGGGGCCAGAGGGAGAAGCGGCCCGTGTCCACGGGGTTGTAGAGCACGCGGTGGCGGGGGCCGGACACGTCCACCCCGTTCATGGCCCCGTAGCGGCGCAGGCAGAAGTCCGAGACGAACAAATGACGGTCGATGACGGCGGCCTGGGGGCTGGGGTCGAAGCGGCCGAAGACGTTGGTCTCCACCACGTGGGGCACTCCGGCCAGACGCAGGGCGCGCAGCACCCCGGGTTGGGGCCAGCCCGGGCGGTGCAGGTGCACGATCTCCGGGCGCAGGCGTTGCAGCACGCGCAGCAGGTCGTCGCCCACGTGCACGTCGATGCCCGCGCTGGTCAGGGCCGCGCGGCGCGGGCCGTCGGCAAAGGCGAACACCGCCGGGGCGAAGCGGGAGCGGTCCAGATGGCAGACCAGGAGCTGGAGGGTTTTTTCCGTGCCGCCGAGGCCCAGGCCTCCGGCCACGTGCAGCACCGGTATGGGCGCTCCGGTCGCGGTCATGGGCTCAGGCCGTTCCGCCGGGGTTGCCGTAGGCGCCGGGCAGGCCCTGCCTGCGCACCAGCCTGGGGCCCGGGCGCGGCGCGTCCGGAACGGGGGAGATGCCCGAAGCCTGGGGCTGCGGTTCGGCCGGGGCGTCCTCGTCCCGGGCCGCCGGGGCCGTGGGGCGCTGCGGTGCGCCGTAGGCGGCGGCCGCGTGGGCGGCGGAGGCCGTGGGCGCGCCGGGCTGCTGCATGAGGCCGGGGTTGGCCGTGGGCGCGGCGGCGCTGGCCGCGGGCGGCGCCACGGCGGGGGCCTCGTTCTTGATCTTGTCGAAGGCTTCGCGCAGGGCCGCGAGGATGCGGATGACCTCGTCCAGCAGGTCGGGGTTCATCTCCAGGTTGGCCCGCAGAAGCCGCGTGTTGCAGTAGAAATAGAGCTGGTGGAGGTTCTGGGCCACCTCGCCGCCCTTTTCCGGGTTCAGGCTGCTGTCCAGCTCGCCGATGACGTCGATGGCCTTGGAGATCAGGATACCCTTTTGGGCGTAGTCCTTCTCGGCCATCTTGTCCTTTGCCTGGCTCAGGAATTTGATGGCTCCGTCGTAAAGCAGGATCAGCAGGTCGCCCTGCGTGGTCGTGCTTACCTGTGTCTGGAAATAGGCCTTGGCGCCTTTGAGCATCGTCAAGTTCCTTTGCTAGCTGCTGAGTTGGGTCAGTTGGCTCTGCAACGACGTCTGGATGTTGTTGTAGTTGGCCAGCGTGGCTTCGAGCCGGGCGTACTGGTTGCGCAGGGTGCGCTCCATGCGCGCCAGCTTGTTTTCCTCGTATTCGATCTTTTCGTCGATGTCGTCGATGATGTCCTGGTAGTTTTCGTCCAGGATGTGCAGGGGCCCGCTGTGGGAATCCGTGATCTCGTCCAGGATCCTGTCCATCTGCCCGGCCTTGCCCAGCTTGATGCGGACTTCGCCGGAGTAGGTGCCGTCGGAGAGGTTGAGCACGTCCAGGGCCAGGCCGGCCATGTCCGTGCCCGGCGCTCCCGTGATCTGCGTGCCCGAAACGGAGGCCGCGCGCCCGCCCATGGTGGCCGAGGTGACGACCCCGCCGGACACGGTGTATTCGACCTTGTAGGTGCCGGCCTGGGTCACGCCCGAGATGTGCGAGTTGTAGGCGAAGTCCGGGGAGTTGGTTGTGGCGTCGAAATAGGCGCTGAACAGGGCGGCCACTCCGTCGGAGTCCGCCTTCATGGCCTCTTCGAAGACTTCCTCGTCGAACTCCAACAGGCCCACGTTCACGTCGCCTTCCTCGGCCACGGTCATGATGCCGATCTGCGAGAGGGTGCTGACGGTGTCGTCGTCGGAGTCGAAGCCCACGCCCCTCTCGGAGGTCACGTTCTTGAGCATGGAGGAGATCATCTGCAGGCCGTAGTTGCCCGTGAGGATGGACCCCCGGTCCAGGTTCTCGTCGTACTTGGTCATGTCGATGAGCATCGTGCGGACTTCGTTGATCTTGTCCACGAACCCGCGCACGTTCTCCTTGATGGCCTCGTCGTCGTTGCTGATGGAGATGGTCACCGAGGCGTTGGACTGGCCCAGGGGGATGCTTTTGAGGGTGAAGGATACTCCCTCCAGGGCACTGTCTACTGTGTTGGAATCCGACTCGATCCAGCCCGAGGTGGGCCAGCCGTCCACGCGGATGCGGGAGTCCTGGTTCTCCTGGTTGATGTCCCAGTTCCCGGCGGTGTCGTCGTATCCGGCCAGGGTGGAGCCAGCCAGGGACAGGGTGGCGTCGTCGCCCATGTCCAGGCCCCGGAGCTGCAGGTAGTGCTGGTTGCCGTCGGAGACCACGGCCGCGCGCACCCCGGGGTTGTCGGGGTCCTTGTTGATCATGTTGACCAGGCCGGTGAGGGTCGTGTTGTTGGGCACCACCACGGTCACCGGGGCTTCGCTTCCGTAGTTCAGGACGATGGTCTGGTTGCTGCCCGTGAGGTTCACGGGCATGTCCGGGTCCGTGTAGCCCGTGGTGCAGGTCTGGATCTTGTTCTGGGCCAGCCGGTCCACGAGAATGGTGTGGTTGCCCACGCCCGCGCTGCTTTCGGCCTTGGCCGAGAGCACGTCGTCGTCGGTGGTGGCCACGGATTTCTCGAAAAATTCGTCGGGCCGGTCCATGGTCCGCATGTGGGTCTGCAGGGCCACCAGGGCGGTGTTCAGTTCGTCGAAGGCCTCCTGCTTCTCCTCCCAGCCGGACTTCCAGTGTTCCAGGCGGTTCTTGTGGAAGCTCTGGGTCTGGATGGTGGCCTCGATGATGGAATCGAAGTCCGTGCCGTTGCCCAGGCCGGTGAAGTGGATGGCTCCCGAGGTTATGTAGTCGCCAGGCATGAATCGCGTCCTCGCATGCAATTATTTCCGGGTTGCGGATTTCCGCCCGTTGCAATGCAATCTTCGCGCCACAAGCACCCGGCAAACCGGCTCCCGCCGTTGGCGGGGGCCGGTTTGCCGGGTATGGGGAACGCGCCGTGCTGCGTGTGCATCGTTATCCGCCGAGGAGCTGCATCGCCAGCCTGGGCAGGGAGTTGGCCTGGGCCAGCATCGCCACCGCCGCCTGGGACAAAATCTGCTGCTTTACGAAGTTGGTCATTTCCAGGGCCACGTCCACGTCGGAGATGCGCGACTCCGAGGCCTGCAGGTTTTCGGCCTGGATCTGCAGGTTGGTGATGGTGTTGGTCAGCCTGTTCTGCAATGCGCCCAGGCCGGCCCGGATGTTGTCCTTGGACACGATGGCCTCGTTGATGCCCTGCAGGGCCTGCTGGGCGGCGGACTGGGTGGAGATGGCGAAGCCCGCGTTGGCGGGGTTGGCCTGGTTGCCCACGCCCAGGGCCGAAGCCGTGGCGTTGTTGATCTGGATGTAGTAGTAGTCCTCCGCCGAATCGTTGGCCGTGCCGAAATGGACCTTGAGCTTGCCCGAGGACTGGATCCCGGACCCGTCGTGCTCCGAGCTGGAGAGGCTGCCGTTCAGCAGATACAGCCCGTTGAAGTCCGTGGCGTTGGCGATACGCGTGATCTCCGAGGCCATGGCCTGGTACTCGGAATCCAGGATCAGGCGCTGGTCCGAGTTGTATGTGCCCGTGGCCGCCTGTTCGGCCAATTCCTTCATGCGCACCAGTTTCTCGTCGATGATGGACAGGGCGCCGTCCGCGGTCTGGATCAGCGAGATGGCGTCGTTGGCGTTGCGCACGCCCTGGTTCAGGGCGGCCACGTCGGAGCGCATGATCTCGCGGATGGCCATGCCTGCGGCGTCGTCGGCGGCCGTGCCGATGCGCAGGCCCGACGACAGGCGGCGCACGGAAACGGACAGTGCGCCAAAGGAACTACTCAGGTTTCGGGCGGCATTGGCCGCCATCAGGTTATTGTTGATAACCAGCGACATGGCACTTTCCTCCTTGAAAGTATCCGTACCGGCCTCCATGCCGGTCTTTGGGGGGCGCGTGGGGGCTGCGGGCCTATCCTTGGCCCATTTGTCCCCATGCTGCAGAACTCATCGTCGTTGGAAAGGGAAAACTTTAGGGCCCCGGGAAAGGCGGGGAAGTTTCTTTCGCGCGCGCTAAAACATCCACGCCCGCAGGGGGGAACAGGGGGCCGGGAGGGGGCTGGAAGCGGCTGGAGGCCTAACTGTCTTGGTTCGGATCGTTCAGGGAGGAGGTGGCCCGGTCGAGGCGCTCGCGCGCATCCGCCGGATCCAGGCCGCGCCCGGCCGCGATGGCGGACAGGTTGTCCTCGGCATCGGAGGCGCGCAGGTACAGGGGCTCGATGTCGTCCGGGGAATAGTCGGCCAGGGCCGCGGCCCGGGCCAGGACCCGGGGCAGGGGGTGGTCGAAGTCCTCGGGCAGGGGGCTCAGGCCGGGAACGGCCTGGGCGAAGAATTCCGCGTGTTTGCGCAGGCCGCTGCCCAGGGCGCGGGCCGCGCCCGCGTCCTTGAGCCAGGCCGCGGCCTGCTCCAGGGACAGGGGCAGGGGCGGCCCCAGGGGCCCGCCCGCGGGGCAGGCGAAGGCCTGGGCGTAGACCTGGGAGGAGCGCGAATGGGTCAGCACGGCCAGCGGGCCGGACAGGAGCGGGGCCGGGCCCGCCGCCAGGAGGGGCAGGTAGTCCAGCCCGGCCAGGGGCAGGTCCGCCGCGCGCGCCAGGCCCAGGGCCGTGGCCAGGATCATGCGCAGGCCCGTGAATCCGCCGGGGCCGCGCACGCAGGCCACGCCGCCCAGGTCGGCGGCGGCCAGGCCCATGTCCGCCAAAAGGCCCTGGATGGCCGGGGCCAGGTGCTGCATGGCGCTGCCCGCCACGGCCAGCTCCCGGCAGGCCAGGACCTCGCCGTCCTTGGCCAGGAGCGCCTGAATCCGGGCCTCGCAGCCGTTCAGGGCCAGGACCGGGGCGGAAGAGGCGGGCATGGCGCTGCTCCTAGGACGCCGGAGCGGCGAAGATGCGGTAGAGGTCGTTGAAGATGGCCAGGCCCATGAGCAGCACCAGGAACAGGATGCCCATGCGCGTGGTGGCGATCTGCACCCGCTCGGGCACCGGGCGGCGCAGGATCATCTCCAGGCCGCAGAACAGGATGTGGCCGCCGTCCAGCACCGGGATGGGGAAGAGGTTGATGAGCCCCAGGTTGACGCTGATGATGGCCATGAGGAAGAGCACGCTGGTCAGGCCCTCCTGGGCGCCCTTGCTGACCAGCTGGGCGATCATGATGGGCCCGCCCACGGAATCCAGCGGCACCGAGCGGACCACGATCTTGACCAGGGCCTGCAGGGTCAGGTCGATGTAGTCCCAGGTCTGGGCCGCGCCCTCCACCAGGGACTCGCCGAAGGACAGGGGCACGGTGACCACGTCCCCGCGCGAGCCCACGCCCACCATGGGGGTGGAGACCACCTCGCCGAAGATGTTCTTGCGCTGGGACAGGCGCGGGGTGACCTTGAGGGTCAGGATCTCGTCGCCGCGCTCCACGGTCATGGACAGGGTCCGGCCGCCGCTGTCCTGGATCATGGCGGTCATCTCGCGCCAGAAGGTCAGGGGCTGGCCGTCGATGGCCGTGATGTGGTCGTCGGGCCTGATGCCCGCCTTCTGGGCCGCGCTGTTCTCCTGGACCATGCCCACCACGGGCTTCAGGTCCATTTTGCCCTCGGCGAAGAACAGGCCCCAGAGGATCAGCCAGGCCAGGATGAAGTTGAACACCGGCCCCGCCGCCACCACCAGCATCCTGTGCAGGGGCGGGCGCAGGGCGAAGCTCTCGCTGGCGCCGAAGCCCTCGGGCAGGTCGTCCTCGCCGCTCTCGCCCACCAGGGACACGTAGCCCCCCAGGGGCACGGCCGAGAGCTTGTACTCCGTGCGGCCCCGGGTGAAGCCCAGGAGCTTGGGTCCGAAGCCCAAGGAGAAGGTCTTGACGCCGATGCGCAACGTCCGGGCCATGAGGAAGTGGCCCAGCTCGTGAAAGAAGATCAGCATTCCCAGGACGAGTATGACGGCGATGGTTCCCTGCATGAAGACTGGTGCTCCGATTCGCCCGAGGGCGATTGTCTACGCTCGTTTGCTCCGGGCGGCCTTGGCCCGGACCTGGGCCCGCACGGCGCGGTCCACGTCCAGGATGGCTTCCAGGCTGGAGGCGTCGGCCCCGGCGTGGGCCTCCAGGGCGCGGCCGATGAGGGCCGGGATGTCCGCAAAACCCACGTCCCCGGCCAGGAAAAGCTCCACCGCGACCTCGTTGGCCGCGTTGAGGGCGACGGGGTGGCTGGGCCCGGCCGCGAGAGCCTCGAAGGCGTAGGCCAGGCACGGGAATATATCTAATGCCGGGGCCTCGAAGGTCAAGTGCCCGGCCCGCACCAGGTCCAGGGGCTCCAGGTCCAGGGCCAGCCTGCCGGGCCAGCCCAGGGCGTAGGCGATGGCGATCTGCATGTCCGCGGGCCCGAGCTGGGCCAGCATGGAGCGGTCCGCGAACTCCACCAGGGAGTGGACCACGCTCTGGGGATGGACCACCACGTCGATGCGCTCGGGGGGCATGCCGAAGAGGTGGTGGGCCTCGATGACTTCCAGGCCCTTGTTCATCAGCGTGGCGGAGTCGATGCTGATTTTGGCGCCCATGGACCAGTTGGGGTGGGCCAGGGCCTGCTCGCGGGTCACGGACCGGAGATTCTCGCTGGTCCGTCCCCGGAAGGGGCCGCCCGAGGCCGTGAGGATCAGGCGGGAGACGCGGTCCCCGGCGTGCCCGGCCAGGGCCTGGAACAGGGCGTTGTGCTCGCTGTCCACGGGCAGGATGCAGGCCCCGGAGGCGTGGCAGGCCTCGCGGAACAGATGCCCGGCCAGGACCAGGGCCTCCTTGTTGGCCAGGGCGATGGTCTTGCCCGCGCGCGCGGCGGCCAGGGCCGGGGGCAGACCGGCCGCGCCCACCTGGGCGGCCAGCACGGTGTGGGCCTCGGGCAGGGTGGCCAGGGTCACGTAGGCCTCGGGTCCCACCAGGATTTCCGGCCGGTAGTCCGGGGGCAGCAGGGATTTGAATTCGTCGGCGGCCTCGGCGGTCAACAGCGCCGCCAGGGGCGGGCGGAAGGCCGCGGCCTGCTCGGCCAGGCGGCGGGCGTTGCGCGCCCCGGCCAGGGCCAGGATCGTGAAGTCCTCGCGGTGCTGGGCCACCACCTTCAGGGCGCTGACCCCGATGGAGCCGGTGCTGCCCAAAAGCACCAGGGGCTTGGGCCTCGGATGCTCCGTGGGCAGTGGTGAAATGAAGGAAACCATGCGTTTCTCTTATTCAACAGGTTGTTATAAAAACATTACGCGCAGGCCGTTCCAAAATAGTGAGATGCAAGGCGCGAGGGGAATGCAAGGCCGAAGCGTATCCCAATACGCGAGGGGTTGCATTTCCCGCAGCAACGCAGCAGATCGCTGTTTTGGGACGGCCTGCTAGCGGAAGAAGTGGAAGACCGCGTCGAGTCCCGCATACGTGGCCACGGCCAGGAGCAGGCTGTCGATGCGGTCCAGGACCCCGCCGTGCCCGGGCAGGAGCGAACCGGAATCCTTGACCCCCAGCCTGCGCTTGAGGGCCGATTCGAAAAAGTCGCCGAACTGGGCCGAGATGTTCAGGCCCACGCCGAGGAGCGCCCACATCCACCAGGGGCGCCCGGCCCCGGCCCCGGCCAGCCAGTATTCGTCCACCGCGCCCGCCGCCAGGCAGACGGCCACGCTGGTGGCCAGGCCGCCCACGCTGCCCGCCCAGGTCTTCTTGGGGCTGACCATGGGCCAGACCTTGGGCCCGCCCACCAGGGCGCCCGAATAGAAGGCCCCGGTGTCCGAGGCGAACACGGCCAACAGGACCAGCGCGATCTCCATGCGCTTGAAATGCAGGATGAACTGCAGGAGCACGGGCACGTACAACAGCCCGGTGAGGAAGACCGAGGCCCGGCCGTAGGAGTTCTCCTCGCTGAGGTCCTCGGGGTGCTTGCTGTAGCGCGTCAAAAACCAGAGGTTGCAGACCCAGAACGCGCCGACCAGGGCCGCGAGAATGGCCCAGGGCAGGGCCCATTTGCCGGCCAGCAGGATGACCAGGCCCAGGGCCAGGCCGCTGATCTTCAGGGGCGCGTGCCGCCCCCCGCTCCAGAACATGCCGTAGAATTCCCACAACCCGGCCGAGGCCAGGACGGCCAGGGCCGTGAACTCCACCCAGCCGCGCAGGGCCACGGCCAGGATCAGAACGGGCAGCAGCACCAGGGCGGTGGCGATGCGTTGCTTGTGCGAGGTGGATAGGGCCATGGCCTCCCCCGGTCAGCCGTTCTGCAGGATCTGTTCGTCGGTCCTGCCGAAGCGGCGCTTGCGCCCTGCGAAATCCTCGAGCGCCTTGTGCAGTTCGCGTTCGTCGAAATCCGGCCACAACACGTCGGTGAAATAGAGCTCGGAATAGGCGGTCTGGAAGAGCAGGTAGTTGGAGAGCCTGAATTCCCCGCTGGTGCGCACCACCAGGTCCGGGTCGGGCTGGTCCCCCGTGTACAGGCGCTGGGCCAGGGCCGCCTCGTCGATCTCGGCGGCGGGCACCCCGTCCTCAACAAGGCGGCGCGCGGCGCGCACGATCTCCTCGCGGCCGGAATAGTTCAGCGCCAGGTTCACGGTCATGGTCTTGCAGTCCCTGGTCTGGGACACGGCGCGCTTGAGCACCGTGCGCGTGGCCAGGGGCAGCTCCCCGGGCTCGCCCAGGATGCGCAGGCGGATGTCCCGCTCCACCAGGGACGGCAGCTCGCTGGTCAAGAATTCCCCCAGCAGGTCGAAGAGAAAGGCGACCTCCTGCTTGGGCCGGGACCAGTTCTCGCGGGAGAAGGTGTACAGGGTCAGATGGGCGATGCCCAGCCTGCGGCACTCGCTGACCAGGCGCTTGGCCGCCCTGGTTCCCTCGCGGTGCCCGTCGCTGCGGGACAGGCCCCGGGCCTTGGCCCAGCGGCCGTTGCCGTCCATGATCACGGCAAGATGCTTCGGCAGAGTGGCGAAAGACAGGGTCCGAACTCCTTGGATTGAAACCGTCCGCAAGACGTTCGAGCCCCGGAGCGGCGACGCTCCGGGGCGCGGTCCATCCCGGCGGGGGATGCTAGATTTCCATGATCTCGGCTTCCTTGGCCTCCAGGGCCGCGTCGGCTTCCTTGATCATCGCGTCGGTGATCTTCTGCACGTCTTCCTGGCCGCGGCGCAGGTCGTCCTCGGTGATTTCCTTGTCCTTCTGCATTTCCTTGAGGAAATCGTTGGAGTCGCGGCGCACGTTGCGCATGGCCACGCGGCAGTCCTCGGTGTATTTCTTGGCCACCTTGACCAGTTCCCTGCGGCGTTCCTCGGTCAGCGGCGGGATGTTGATGCGGATCAGCTTGCCGTCGTTGACCGGGGTCAGGCCGAGGTCGGATTTCATGATCGCCTTTTCCACGCCCGCGAAGGCGCCCCGGTCCCAGGGCTGGATGGTCAGGGAGCGGGACTCGGGCACGGAAATGGAGGCGATCTGCTTCAGCGGCGTGGGCGTGCCGTAGTAGTCCACCATGATGTCCTCGACCAGGGTCGAGGAGGCGCGGCCCGTGCGCAGCTTTGCGAATTCGCGGTCCAGGTTCGCCAGGGCTTTCTTCATCCTGTCCTTGGCGTCGTCCAACACGGCCTTCATAGGTCCTATCCTCCTTGCACGATGGTTCCGACGTCTTCGCCTTGCACCACCCTCTTGATGTTTCCGGGCGTGAAGAGGTTGAATACGCAGATGGGCAGGTCGTTGTCCATGGCCAGGGATATGGCCGTGGAGTCCATGACCTTGAGCCTCTTGCTCAGCACGTCGATGTACGTCAGTCTGCCGTAGAGCTTCGCGTCCTCGTTCGTCATGGGGTCCTTGTCGTAGACCCCGTCCACCTTGGTGGCCTTCAGGATGGCCTGGGTATGCAGCTCGGCGGCCCGAAGCGCCGCCGCCGTGTCCGTGGTGAAGTAGGGGTTGCCCGTGCCCGCGGCGCAGATGACCACGCGGCCCTTTTCCAGGTGCCGCACGGCGCGGCGCCGGATGTAGGGCTCGGCCACCTCCTTCATGTCGATGGCGCTCAGGACCCGGGTCTGGATCCCTTCCTTCTCCAGGCCGTCCTGCACGGCCAGGGCGTTCATCACCGTGGCCAGCATGCCCATGTAGTCGCCCTGGGCGCGGTCCATGCCCTTGGCGCTGGCGGCCATGCCGCGGAAGATGTTACCTCCGCCGATGACCAGGGCCACCTGGACCCCCAGGTTCGCGATTTCCGCGATCTCCTTGGCGAAGGCCCCCACGGATTCGGGGTCTATACCGAATTTTTGGCTGCCCGCCAATGCCTCGCCACTGAGCTTCAACAGGACCCTGGAGAATCGAAGTGTGCTCATGATGCCTGGTGTCTCCCGTGGTTTGATTTCCGGCCGCCCGCCCGGGAGGGCGGCGGCCCTGAATTGCGCTCAAAAAAAACGGGCCTTGCGGCCCGTTTTGATTATTCGGCTTCGTCTTCCGTCGCGCCCTCTCCCAGCGCCAGCCGGAAGAATTGCGTGACCGTCGCCCCTGCGGCTGCTTCCTTCATGTACTGCTTGACGGCCTTCTTGTCGTCCTTGATGAAGGGCTGCTCCAGCAGGCAGACGTCCTTGTAGTACTTGTTGATGCGGCCGAGCATGATCTTCTCGGCGATCTCCGCGGGCTTGCCTTCTTCCATGGCCTGGTGGCGGTAGATGTCCTTCTCCTTTTCCAGGAGATCGGCGGGCACGTCGGCGGGAACCACGCAGAGCGGGTTCACGGCGGCCACCTGCATGGCCAGGTCCTTGGCGACCTCGGCGTTGTCGGAGCCCTGCATGGGCACCAGCACGCCGATCTTGCCGTTGGAATGGATGTACACGCCCACCACGCCGTCGGCCGCGGTGGCCTTGGCGAAGCGGCCCACGCCCATGTTCTCGCCCAGCTTGGCGATGAGGCCGGTGACGTCCACCAGGGCGGGGTCCAGGTCGGCGGCCGCGCCGGAGGTCACGTCCATGGCGCCGACCTTCTCGGCCAGCTCGGCGGCGAACTTCTGGAACTCCTCGTTCTTGGCCACGAAGTCGGTCTCGCACATGACCTCGACGATGGCGGCGGTCTTGCCGTCGGCGGCCACCCAGGAACCCACCAGGCCCTCGGAGGTGGCGCGGCCGGCCTTCTTGGCGGCCTTGGCCAAGCCCTTCTCGCGCAGGTAGGCGATGGCCTTTTCCTCGTCGCCGCCGGATTCCACCAGGGCTTTCTTGCAGTCCATCATGCCGGCGAGGGTCTTCTCGCGCAGCGCCTTAACCATGGCAGCGGTAATAGCCATTATTCGACTCCTTGGAGATTATGATCGCGTGAAATCTACTCGGCTTCCTCGACATCCTCGGCGGCCGGTTCGGCGACCGGCTCGGCGGCGGGCGCTTCGGCCTCGGCCTTGTCGGAGGCCTCGGCGGCGGCGGCGGCCTGCTCCATGGCGACCTCGTCCTGGCGCGCGGCGCCCTCGATGCAGGCGTCGGCCACGTGGGTCACGAAGAGCTTGATGGCGCGGATGGCGTCGTCGTTGCCGGGGATCACGTAGTCGATGAGGTCGGGGTCGCAGTTGGTGTCGACCACGGCCACGATGGGGATGCCGAGCTTGCGGCATTCCTTGATGGCGATTTCCTCGCGCTTGGGATCGATGATGAAGGCCGCCCCGGGCAGCTTCTCCATGTCCTTGATGCCGCCCAGCGCGTTGTTCAGCTTGACCACTTCGCGGGTCATGCCCACCACTTCCTTCTTGGTGTACTTGCTGGTGGTGCCGTCCTCGAACATGGATTCGAGCTTCTTCAGGCGGTCGATGGAGCGCTTGATGGTCTGGAAGTTGGTCAGGGTGCCGCCCATCCAGCGGTTGGTGACGAAGAACTGTCCGGCGCGGCCGGCTTCCTGCTTCACGGCCTCCTGGGCTTGGCGCTTGGTGCCGATGAAGATGACCTTGCGGCCACCGGCCACGACGTCGGCGATGAAGTCGTAGGCCGTCTGGAACATGCGCACGGTCTGCTGCAGGTCGATGATGTGGATGCCGTTGCGCGCGCCGAAAATGAAGGGGCGCATCTTGGGGTTCCAGCGCCGGGTCTGGTGGCCGAAGTGGACGCCGGTTTCCAGCATCTGCTTCATGGTTGCGTAGCTCATTGTGCCTCCTGGTCGGGTTGTTTCCTCCACCCGGGCCGCCTCGCGTCCTTCAAACCCCGCCCATGCGGGGCACCCGGGACGCGGCCTGGGTGTGCGGTTTGTAAGAGTCGCGGACTTTTACGCGAAATCCGCGCTTCTGGCAAGTCTTCTAGGGAATCCGAACAAGGTCCCGGTTTAGCGGGGGAAAACAATCGTCCGCCCGGCCCGCGTCACTGCAGGGGGCGCTCCCCGTCCGCGTCCTCTTCCTGCCTGGGGTCGCGCACCGGGTTGGACAGGTAGCCCACTCCCTCGATCTCCACGCTGACCTCGTCGCCGGGGGCCAGGTGGCCGCTCCCCGCAGGGGTGCCCGTGAGGAGCACGTCCCCGGGCATCAGCGTCATGATCCGGGAGACGAAGCTCACGGCCTCGGGCACGGAAAAGAGCATCTCCGAGGTGGGCGCGTCCTGGCGCACTTCGCCGTTGACCAGGGTGCGCAGACGCAGGGCGGCCGGGTCCGCCACCTCGGTCTCGATCCAGGGGCCGACGGGCGCGAAGGAGTCGAAGCCCTTGGCCCGGGCGCTGCATCCGTCGCGTTCCGCAAGGTCGCGGGCCGTGACGTCGTTGGCGCAGGTGTAGCCGAAAATGGCCTGGGGCACGTCCTCGGGGGCCACGTTGTGGCAGATCCGGCCCATGACCACGCCGAGCACCCCCGCGAACTCCACCCGCGACGACATGGGCGGGATGCGGATGGCCTGCCCGTGGCCCACCACGGCCGTGGGCGGTTTGAGATACAGCCGGGGTTCGGCCGGGGCGGTCCGGCCGCCCGCCTCATCGAGGCCCGAGCGGTAGTTGCCGTCCAGGCAGACGATCTTGCTGGGCACCGCCAGTTGCATGACGCGGACCTCCGAGAGGGGCAGCGGTTCCGTCACGCCCTTGCTCTTGTCCAGGCAGAGGACGCCGTCGTCCAGCAACTGGGCGTAAAAGGACATGTTTCCGTAGCCGACTCGGATGATGCGCATGTGTATTCCTCCCCTTGCGGGTTCTCGGGGCCAGTGGCGTGCCTCGTCTCGGGGGAGCATAACAGGCGCTGCGCGTCGTGTCTAACCTCCCGGGAGTTTTCTGTTAAATAGTCGCGGATGTGGCGAAAGCCGCGCTTGACAGGGCGTGGGCGGGAACGGTAGGGATAGTTTCATGATCACCACCAGCAGCGCGCAGTTTGGGTTTTCGTATTATTACGCCCGGGGCCTGGCCCGGGGCGATGGTTCGTGACGCGCTGCTAGCGACGCGACTATGACGCCACAGGGGCCGCCGGAATACCGGTGGCCCCTTTTTTCGGCCCTCGGGCCGGGACACCGCAACCTTTGGAGGAGACAGCCATGCACATCGGAAAAGCCATCCGCCTGGAGCGGATATTCAACCGCGACACGGACAGGGCCATCATCGTGCCCCTGGACCACGGCGTGACCATCGGCCCCGTGGACGGGCTCATCGACATGCGCGAGACCCTCTCGCACGTGGCCGAGGGCGGGGCCAACGCCGTGCTCATGCACAAGGGCCTGGTGCCCTGCGGCCACCGCCGCCAGGGCGCGGACATTGGGCTCATCGTGCACCTCTCGTCCAGCACCAGCCTTTCGCCGTTCCCCAACGCCAAGTCCCTCACGGGTACGGTGGAGGACGCCATCAAGCTGGGGGCCGACGCCGTGAGCGTGCACGTCAACGTGGGCGACGAGAGCGAGCGGGAGATGCTCCGCGACCTGGGCCAGGTGGCCTCCAGCGCCTCGGACTGGGGCATGCCCGTGCTGGCCATGGTCTACGCCCGGGGCCCCAAGGTGAAGGACGAGTACGATCCCGAGGTGGTGGCGCATTGCGCGCGCGTGGGCATGGAACTGGGCGCGGACGTGGTCAAGGTGCCCTACACCGGGGACCCCGACAGCTTCGCGCGCGTGGCCCAGGGCGTGTGCGTGCCCGTGGTCATCGCCGGCGGGCCCAAGCTGGACAGCGTTCGCGACCTGTTCGTGATGGTGTCCGAATCCCTGCAGGCCGGGGGCGCGGGCCTGTCCATCGGCCGCAACATCTTCCAGGCCGAGAATCCCTACCGCCTGGTCAAGGCCCTCAACGGCCTAGTGCACCAGAGCTGGGATGTGGAGCGGGCTCTCTCAGAAGTCGGCCAACAGTAGCGGATTGCAAGTACATCATTTGGGGCAGGCCGTTCAAAAATAGTGAGATGCAAGGCGCAAGGAAAATCCAGGGCCGACGTGTATTCCAATACACGAGGGTCTGGATTTTTCGCAGCAACGCCGCAGATCGCTGTTTTTCAACGGTCTGCTAGAAATCCAGGGGCAGGAGCGGCTCGAAGGGCGGGGGGCCGCCGCCCAGGAAGGCCTTGGCCGTGAACTTGACCACGGCCCAGATGTCGTTCACCGGGCGGCCCAGGGCCGCGCTCCGGTCCCGTCCGTGCCCGGTGGGGGGCGTGCGCGGGATGTCGCCCATGATGCGCTTGTACACGGGCAGGGCGTCCAGGGCGGCGTCGGCCTCGGCCATGGCCTCGGACAGGCGGCGCGCCGCGGTCTTGGGGTCGCGGGTGAACAGGCAGGCCCGGGACGCGGCCTTGAAGGAATCCTCGCCCGTGGCCCCGTGGCGCGAGGCCAGCACGTAGGCCTGTCCGGCGGCCTTGAACTCGCCCTGGCGCACCAGGGCGAAGCCCAGGTCCAGGAAGGGGTTGGCGGCCAGGGGGTTGTCGCGCAGGGCCAGGGCCAGGGCCTGGCGGGTGCGGTCCATGTCGCTGGCCCGGGCGTGGGCCTCGGCGGCGCGGCGCATGCAGCCCCGCGCCTTGTCCGGCCTTTCCAGGGCGGTCCAGGCGTTGGCCATGCCGATGTAGGCCTCGGCGAACAGGTCGTTCAGGGCCACAGCCTTGCCGAAGGCGGCGATGGCCTGCTCGAAGCGTTCCTCGGCCAGGTGCATGCAGCCCTCGTCGTACAGGCGTTCGGCCTCCTCGCGCTTGGACGCTGCGCGGTCCAGGGCCGAGATCGCGCGTTCGTGCCGGCCCAGCTCGGCCTCCTCGCGGGCCAGGCGCAGGGCGGCCAGGCGCTCGCGGCCGGGATCCGTGTCCGCGGCGGCCAGGGCGCACTGCCGCAGCAGGGCCTTGACCGAATAGGGCCGCACCAGGAACCCCGAACACCCGGCGGCCAGGGAGCGCAGCACGGCGGCGCGGCTGCCGTCGTTGGACGTGACGATCACCGGCAGCCGCCGGTATTCCCTGTGGCGGCGCAGCATCCGCAGCACGCGCGGCCCCGTGGTCCTGCCGAGCTCCGCGTCCAGGAGCAACAAGTCCACATCGTTTTCGGCCAGCCAGGCCAGGCCGTCCTTGATGGAGTCCCGCACGCGCACGTCGGCGACGCCCGCGGCCTGCAACGCCTCGCGGTCGCGGCGCAGTCGGTCGCGGTCCGGCGAGATGGCCAGGGCGGTGGCGAAGGGCGTGAGCTTGGTCTTCTGCATGGGGCGGCCTCCGGGGAAAACAACGTGTTCACAGGCTGTATCGGACGAAGGAGGCGGGGCCTTTAGCGGGCGGGCCCATCCGTTTCAAAATCGTCCTGTGCATTTGAGCGGGCATTTTTGTGCGTTTGGGTCTTAAAAGTAACAAAAACTGCTCATCACCCTCATTTTCTTTCCGTTTGGTGCGATACGGACACCAAAGCCTTGCGGTGCTCTTCCTCGCACTGAACAGGACTCGGATGTTCACGGCCCGCCCCGACCGATCGAGTTGGCCGACTCTCCTCCCCAGGGCCGTACCGCAAGACCATTCCCAGGCGGCGCGCGAGCGCTTCCGGAGGCATGACGGCGCTCGCCGCCCGCAGGGCGGGGCCGTTGGCAGGGGGTCGTCATTTTCAGCCGCCGCGCGGGCGCGGCGGGCGCAGGAGGAGCGGATGTTCGGATGTTTCAGGCGTCGCATGGGGGCAAGGCTGACCCTGCAGGTGGGGGGCGTGAGTTTGGTGGCCTTTACCGGGCTGGCCGTGGCCATGGCCTGGTGGCTGCGCACGGGGGAGCTGGAGCAGCGCGGGGCCTCCCCGGTCTGGATATTCGCCGTGTTCTGTGTCCTGGGGGTCGTGTTCGTCTCGGCCTCGTCGGCCCTGTTCCTGCGTCGCGGCGTGGTCTGCCGGGTCACGGCCCTGTCCCGGGCGGCCCGCGAGGTGGCCGGGGGCAACTTCAACGTGGTCTTCCCGGGCGGCTCGGACGACGAGCTGGGCGGGCTGGAGGCCGGGTTGCGCGAGACCGTGGCCAGGCTCAAGACGCAACTCGGATTTTCCGAGGGCATCCTCAGGGGCATGACCGTGGGCTGCTACGTGTGCGACACGCGCGGGGCCACCACATTCGCCAACAAGCCGCTGCTGAAGATGCTGGACCTGGACGGCTCGCCCGAGTCCTACAACGGCCAGCCCACGGTGAACCTCTTCGGCGGCGACCCCAAGCGCGAGACCCTGGTGCAGAAGGTCATGCGCGGGCGCAAGCCCCTGGCCGTGCCCGAGTGGAAATTCACCAGCCGCGCCGGTGAGGTGGGCTACCTCTGCGTGGAGGCCGCGCCCCTGTACGATCTGGACGGCGAGCTCATGGGCGCCTTCGCCCTGATCACGGACATCACCGAGGTCATCGAGCAGCGCGGGCTCATCGAGGCCCAGAACCAGCGCATCGCCAAGGCCGCGGCCGACGCCGGGCAGGTGGTGGTCAACGTTTCCTCGGCCGCGGACGAGCTCACGGCCCAGGTGGAGGAGGCCAGCCACGGCGCGGACCAGCAGCAGGAGCGCACGGGCGAGGTGGCCACGGCCATGGAGCAGATGAACGCCACGGTGCTGGAGGTGGCGCGCAATTCCGGCGAGGTGGCGGAGCTGGCCGACGAGACCAGGGAGAAGGCCCAGGAGGGCCGGACCCTGGCCGAGGAGTCCGCGGCCATTGCCGAGAACGTGGCCGGGCAGGTGGAGGCGCTCCGGGCCAGCATGGCCGACCTGGGCGAACGGGCCGAGGCCGTGGGGCGCATCGTGGAGGTCATCACGGACATCGCGGACCAGACCAACCTGCTGGCGCTCAACGCGGCCATTGAGGCGGCGCGCGCGGGCGACGCCGGGCGCGGCTTCGCCGTGGTGGCCGACGAGGTGCGCAAGCTGGCCGAACGCACCATGGGCGCCACCCAGGAGGTGCGCGACTCCATCGGCAGCATCCAGGACAGCGCCCGGGCCAACATCGTGAGCACGGACGAGGCCGCCGAGCTGGTGAGCCTGAGCCGCGAAAAGGCGCAGGTCTCGGGCCGGGCGCTCGCGGAGATCGTGGACATGGTGGTGCATACCGCCGACCAGGTGCGCTCCATCGCCGCGGCCGCCGAGGAGCAGTCCGCCACCTCCGAGCAGATCGCCGGGGCCACGGAACAGATCAACCACATCGCCCGGGAAACCGCCCAGGTGATGACGGAGTCGGCGCACGCCGTGTCCGACCTGGCCCGCCAGGCCCAGAAGCTCAAGGACATCGTGGAGGAGATGGGCGCGTCCTGAGACCCGCGCGCATTCTCCGGAAAACGGCGCGGCCCGCGCGTTCCCGGGGCCGCGCCTTCTTTCGCCCAGAAAAGCAAAAATTATCAAGCGAACGCCATGTCCGTGCGCTAGGCTTCTGCTTGTCGGACGGAGGAGAAAGGCATGAACGGAATGATCGACACGTCGTATTGGGAGCGCATGCTCCGGGTCCTGACCTACATCGAATCCAGGCTCGCGGAGCAAGGGGACGACGGCCTGGACCTGGGAACGCTGGCCGGTGTGGCCAACTTCTCGCCGTATCATTTCCACCGCATCTTCCGGGGCATGATCGGGGAATCGGTGAAAAGCTACATCCGCCGCCTGCGCCTGGAGCGCGCGGCCATGCGGCTTCGCTACGGCAAGGAGCCGGTGACGGGGATAGCCCTGGATTCCGGGTATGCCAGCCATGAGGCGTTCAGCCGGTCCTTCCGCGCCCGATTCGGCATGTCGCCTTCCCTGTTCAGGGAACGGCGCGGCATCGTCCCGGAGTCGCCTTGTCCGGCGCTGGCCGAAATCCACATCAAGCAACTGCGTGACCAATGGACAGGAGAAACAGCCATGGAAGTGAAGGTCAGGATGATGCCCGCCACGCGGGTCGCCTGCGTGCGCCACATCGGGCCCTACGAACAGTGCGAGCGGGCCTGGGAGAAACTGTGCGCCTTCGCGGGCGGCAGGGGCCTGTTGGGGCCGGAGAGCATGTTCCTGGGCGTCTGTCACGACGACCCGGAAGTCACCGATCCGGAGAGAATCCGCTACGACGCGTGCCTGCCGGTGGGTGAGGACTTCGAGGCCCAGGGCGACGTCGGCGTGGCCGAGGTGTTCGGCGGCGAATATGCCGTGGCCACGCATCGGGGGACGTATGCGAACCTCGCGCAGACCTATGCGGCCATCTGCGGGCAGTGGGCGCCCGCCAACGGGCGGGAGATCCTGTCCGCGCCCAGCATAGAGCATTATCTGAATGCGCCGGACGAGACCCCGGCGGAGGAATTGCTGACCGACGTGTACGTGCCGTTGAAATAGCGGCCCCGGCCAGGAACGGCCCCTCCGCCTCGCGAGGCGGAGGGGTTTTTTGTTCAGTCCTCGTCTCCGGCCGGGCCCTCGGCGCCCTTGGCGGGCGTCTTGGGCAGGTAGCGCTTGAGCTTGGCCGCCGCGCCCACGGGGTCCTCGCCCGGGCCCAGATGGCGCATCACGCCCTTGGGGGATATCCAATGCCAGCCCTCGGGCTCCTTGAGCAGGGCGGCCCCGTGCTCGGCCAGGAAGCCCTCGGCCAGGGAATCGTCCACGGCCTGGCCCATGTCGGCCATGAGCTGCTCGTTCTCCAGGACCATGGAGGCGGTGCGGAATATCTCGAAGGCGCTGTGGGCGATGTCGATGAGGGCGAAGTCCTCGGCCTTCTTGCGCCCGGCCAGGATGCGGTCCAGGGTCGCGAGGTCCTTCTTGAGCTCCGCTATCTCCTGGCGGGCGATGTCGCGGGCGTTTTCCGTGGCCTCCAGCATGGTTTTGAACAGGGGCGCGGCGGGAGTGCGTGGGGCGGGCATGGCGGGGCTGTTCCTCCTGAAGTTGTTGCTAGTGTAGTTGGGGCGATTCATCGCTGTACGCAGGCCGTTCAAAAGTAGCGCTTCGTTGCTTTTCAACGGCCTGCGGAGCCTGCCAGCACGGCGGCCAAGTATTGCAGCACCGAGATGCCCGAGATGGCCCAGAGAATGAACAGCGCGGCCACGAAGGAAACCAGGGACATGACCGTCAGGATGACCGGTTTGCGGGTCACGCGGGCGAAGACCATGTCCTTCAGCAGCTTGTGGACGTAGAAGTGCCACGCCAGGAACAGGACCGCGAACAGGGCCAGGGCGTAGATGATCTTCATGGTGCGCCTCCCGCCTGCCTGGTGCTTGGGCCGGCCCGGAAAGCGTAGCATCCGGACGCGGGCCGGGCAAGGAGGGGCGGGAGGGCGCGCGGTTTTTGTCCGTTTCCCCTGCCGCTGAATTTTCGGTCTGTGTGGCGTGATGGGTCCGGAAGGTGTCACCCCGTGTTTCCGAACGTGTGTCCTGGCATGCCGCTTGGATATAAATGCGTGTTGCGGAATCAACTATTCTGGGGATATTTTTGAAAATCCCGCACAAAGCGAGGCGTGCGAAGGGAGTGCGACGGACTTCGAGAACGGGGGCCGCAAGGTGTGCGCCTGGTACATGAACCGGAATTGGAGGTTGCTTGAAATGAGTCACAGTCCTTTGTTGGGGAGCCCCGTCACCAATACGAAAGTGCGCAGCCAGAATCACGTGGCCGACATCTCGGGCATGTGTTCCGTCTGTACCAGTGATTGCGTCGGCCCCTGCGAGATAGGCCTTTCCGCAATACGGGGGGCGGAAGCCATGCTCCCCTTTGCCGCGGATAGAAACCAGTTCGCTTCAGAGAAGCGCTATCCGCTTGATTTTTCCCATTTCAACATCAACGGCCGGGTGTTCGGCGCTGTGGGGGCCCCGGCGGCCCCCTATGAGGCCACCTTCCCGAAGGCCGACATCGCCTCGACGTTCGGCAAGGCCAGAAAGGTCGGCATCAAGGCCCCGTTCATCCTCCCGGCAATGGCCAAGCTGGCCTGGAAGGAATATTTCAGCGGCGCAGCGATTTCCGGCGTTCCCGTGGTCATCGGCGAAGCCGTGGTGGCCAAGGACGGGGGGCTCGTCGTCGATGGGCATCACGTTGTCGCGTCGCCTCTGCTGGAGGAGATGGTTGCAACGTACAAGCGCCATCAACGCGGTTACGGGGACATCGTTCTGCAGGCGAATTTTGACGATGAATATCTGGGGGTCCTTGAGTACGCCATTGAGCACCTGGGCGTGACTTCGGTGGAGTTGAAGTTCGGACAAGCGGCGAAAGGCATCCAGGGCATGAGCAAGGTGCCCAGTCTGGAGGCCGCGCTCCGCTTCAAGGAACTCGGCTACATTGTCTTGCCCGATCCCACGGATCCCAAGGTTGTCGAAGATTTTTCCAACGGCGTGGGGCCCGTATTCGAAAAGGTCGACAAACTGCCGATGTGGTCTCCGGAAGAACTCGTCCGGCGGGTGGCTGATCTGCGGCGTTTGGGTGCGGAACGCGTGTGCTTCAAGACCGGGCCCTTCGATCCGCGAGACATCGCCACGATACTCGAAATCGCCTCGGAGGCGGGCGTCGACCTTGTCACGCTGGACGGAGCAGGAGGCGGCACCGGGCACAGCCCCGTGAAGATGATGAACGAGTGGGGCATGCCGACGGTGATCCTTGAAACCATTGTCTGCCGTATCTTGAAACGGCTTGAGGCCTCCGGCAAGCCGCTTCCGCCCATCGCCATGGCCGGCGGTTTCGCCACCGAGGATCAGATTTTCAAGGGCCTGGCCCTTGGGGCGCCCTACGTCGGCCTGATAGCGCTCGGGCGGGCGGCAATGGCCGCCGCCATGGTGGGGCGGCAGGTCGGGGAAGCCTTGCGCAAGAACACACTGCCGAAAATCTATTCCCAATTCGGTTCGACAAAGGAGCAGGTATTTGCCGATTACCGTCTGCTCAAGGCGGAATACGGCGCCGAGGCCGAAGCGATTCCGGATGGCGCCATTGGCCTGTATTCGTATCTGAACAGGGTCTCGGTCGGCCTCAGGCAGCTGATGGCGCTGAACCGGAAATTCGCCCTCCGCCATATCGAGCGGGAAGACATCGTCCCGCTGACGGAAATTGCGGCGAAGGCCACGGGCCTGGCCACCTATGATGCGCTTTTGCCGCCATTGTGAAGGAGGGCGGGGTGTTTTCCTCGCCGCGTAGCTAGGCCCCGGCCGCCCGCCTGACGATCTCCTTGGCCGGGATGATGCCCGTGGCCGAGGCCGAGACGATGTTCCCGGCCACGCCCGGGCCGTCCCCGGCCACGAACAGGCCGCGAATGGACGTCTCCAGGTGCGGGCTGGTCTTGACCTGGGTGGCGAAGAACTTGATCTCCGGCGCGTAGAGCAGGGTCTCGTCGTTGGCCACGCCGGGCACGGCGTAGTTCAGCTTTTCCAGGCCCTCCACCAGGTTGGTGACGATGCGCTCGGGCAGGGCCATGGCGATGTCCCCGGGCACCACGTCCTTCATGGTCGGGTCGATGTAGGAGTTGCGGATGCGGTCCCAGGTGCTGCGGCGGCCGCGCCTGAGATCCCCGAAGCGCTGCAGGATGGGCTTGCCCCCGCCGATGATGCTGGCCAGCCGCCCGATGGACTCGCCGTAGGCCTGGTTGTCGGACACGGGCTCCGTGAGCACCACCTTGGAGAGGAAGGCGAAGTTGGTGTTCGAGCTCTTGAGATCCATGTTGGCGTGGCCGTTGACGCACACGAAGTCCTGGTAGTTCTCCAGGGCCACGAACCCGCCGTAGTTGGTGCAGAAGGTGCGGGTCTGGTCGTCGTACTTGCGGGTGCGGATGAAGAAGGTCGGGTCGTAGACCACGTCGCAGAGCTCCTTCATGATGTCGTTGTGCACCTCCACGCGCACGCCGACCTCGATGCCGCGCTGGGTGACCTCGATGCCCTGGTTCTGCACCACCTTGGCCGTCCATTCCGCGCCCACGCGCCCCGGGGCCAGGATCACGTTGTCCGCGTAGTAGCCCCCGCGCGCCGTGACCACGCCCGTGACGCGCCCGCCGTCCACGATGAGGTCCTTGACCTCCTCGGAGGTGCGGATGGCCACGCCCCTGGTTTTCAGGTCGTCCACCATGCCCGCGATGTGCCCGGGCAGGTTGTCGGATCCCAGATGCTTCTGCTTGATGATCAAGAGGTCCACGCCGGACTTCAGCGCCTCCTTGCGAATCCCGCGGGCCTTGTCCATGTCCGTGGGGTAGACCTTGCCGTCCATGCCGTAGGCGTTGAAGATTGCCTCGGTCTCGTCGATGAGGGCCTGGGCCTCGGCCAGGGGCATGAACTGGGTCAGGTCCGTCTTGCCCAGGATGGGGATGAAGTTCAGCTTGCCGTCGGAGAACAGGCCCGCGCCGCCCATGCCCGAGAGGATGTTGCAGGGGCGGCATTTCACGCATTCCTGGCGTTCGCTGATGGGGCAGCGGCGTTTGAGGGGCAGCTTGCCCTTCTCCAGGACCAGGATGTCCAGGTTGGAGTGCTCGGCCAGATACCAGGCGGAAAACAGCCCGGCCGGGCCGCCGCCCACGATGATGACGTCGTAATTCTTCTTCAGCTTGGTCGCGGTCATGTCGCCTCGCGTGTGCACGGGTTTCGGGGCAGCGTCGGAAAATGCGCGCAGAACCCGTGATTATGCATATTCACGAGACAGGGGCAAAGGCAAGGGAAAAAGGCGGTTCAGGAGGCGGCGACCTCGCGCAGGTACTTGAACAGCGTCCGCGCCGCCTTGGGCGGCTTGTCGGCCTTGGCCTCGGAGGCCGCGTTGCGCGCCAGGGTGCGCAGGCGCTGGCGGTCGGCCGCCGGGTGGGCGGTTACGATTTCCTCCACCAGATCGTCGTCCCCGGCCACGAGCCGGTCCCGCCATTCTTCCAGCTGGTGAAAGATGTCGTCGGCCGCGCGCCTGGCCTGGTCCACGCGGTCCATGGCCTCGCGCAGGGCGTCGATGTTCTCGGACTCGGCGCGCATGAGCTTGCCCAGGTACTGCATGTGCCGCCGCCGGGCCTCGTGCTTGGTGAGGGAGTGGGCGAAGAGCGCGGCCTCGCGGATGGGCTCGGGGATGTCCAGGGCCCTGATCTTCTCCAGGGGCATGGCCGCCAGGCGTTCGCCCAGGTCCTGGAGCTCCGTCATCTCGCGTTTTTTCTGCGATTTGCTTTTGTATTCGTCTTCCATGGTCTTGGGGGGCTGAGGTTCAGGGGCTGGGCAGCAGGGAGCGGAACAGCTCCGCCGCCTGGCCGCGCGCGAGGCCGGGGCCGTGGCCCGGATACACGGACACGATGTTGGCGTGGTCCAGGAGCCAGAGCAGCTTGCGCAGGGTGGCCGCCTGCCGCTCCGCGTCCCGCCCGGGCAGCTCGGGCCGCCGCTCGCAGGCCGCGTCCCCGATGAACAGGGCCCCGCCCACGCGCAGGCAGAGGCTGTCCGGGCTGTGGCCTGGGGTGTGGTAGACCTGCGCGGCGTCGCGCCCGGAAATGGGGATGGACAGGCAGCGCAGGCCGCCGCCCGGGGTCCGCATGTCCCGGAGCACGCCGGCCCCGGCCGGGGCGAACAGGCCCATGGACTGCGCGGCCCTGGGCCTGGGGAGGCCCAGGATCCCGGCGCCGGTGGCGTCCTCGTCCTCGCCGCGTAGGGCCCGGGTGGCCGCGTCGTGGCAGGTCAGGGAGGCCGCAGGGCCCAGGGCGTCCAGGAGCGCGGCCGCCGCGGAGCAGTGGTCCGCGTGGCAGTGGGTCAGGAAAACGATGGGCATGCGCCGGCCGGGCGACGCCAGGAGCGCGGGCAGGGCCAGGGCGCGCTCCTGGTCCGCGCCGGGGTCCACCACCAGCACGCATTCCGGGGTCCGCAGCACGTAGGTGTTGCAGCCCGCGTCGCAGCCCCGGGGCAGGCCCTCGGCCAGCTCGGTCTCGTAGGCCCCGTCGATGAGCCGCCACGCGAGGCGCGGCTCACACGGCCGCTGCCGCGGCATGCAAGGATTTCCCTGGTCCATGGGCCGGGCATACCCGAGAACCCGCCGGGAGTCCACGCCCCCTCCCTGGCCTAAAAGCGACTTTAGCAGGCCGTCCACAAATAGTGAGATGCAAGGCGCAAGAAAAATCCAGGACCGACGTGTATTCCGATACACGAGGTTTTGGATTTTTCGCAGCAACGAAGCAGATCGCTGTTTGTGGACGGCCTGCTAGTCCAGGGTTACGTCCGCCGCAATAACGCCCAAAGGCCGCCCGTCCGCCGAGGCAAAGGGCGAGGACACGGTGATGCAGCGCTGCCCCGAGGCCTGGGACACGTAGACCTGGGAGATGGACAGGGTGCCCGTCTCCATGGCCTCCATGAACCAGGGGCGCGAGGACCAGTCCCTGCCCCTGGCCGAGGCGTCGCCCGGCGTCTCCCGGCCGGGCCGGGGGATGTTCGCGATGGGCTGGATGCCCCGGGCGTCCGTGAGGTAGGCCAGCTCCAGCATCTCGTTGGCGCCGACGGCCCGGCGCAGGGCCGCTTCCTGGCGTTTGGGCTCCATGGAGCGAACGTCCTCGCTCGCCGCCAGGTCCGCGATGATGGTCTGGACGCGGCCCGTGCCCATGAGGTCGAAGGCCGCGTTCAGCCCGCCCAGCCCGTCCAGGCCGCCCAGGAGCGCGGTGAGCGCCTGGGACGAGACGTTCATGTCGCGGTCGGTCCGCCGGGACAGGTCGTCCACCTTGGCCGCTGCGCTGGTGACCTGCTCGCTGGCGGCGGACTGTTCGGTGGCCGCTGCGGCGATGGCCCGGATCTGGTCGGCGGTCTGGCCGGAGAGGTCCACGATGTCCGCCAGCATGCGCCCGGAGCGCCGGGCCACGTCCGTGGCCTCTTCCACCATGCCCGAGGCCTCGTCCATGCCCTGGCCGGTCCTGCGCACGCCGTCCTGGATGGCCGTGACCTGTTCGCCCACCTCGCGGGTGGCGGCCATGGTCTTCTCGGCCAGCTTGCGCACCTCGTCGGCCACCACGGCGAAGCCCCGGCCCGCGTCCCCCGCGCGCGCGGCCTCGATGGCCGCGTTGAGCGCCAGGAGATTGGTCTGGTCCGCGATCTCGGCGATGAGGCCCATGACCCGCCCGATGCCCTCGGCCTGTTTGCCCAGGCCCTGGACCACGCCGGCCAGTTCCTGGGTGCGTTCGCTGACCTTGACGATGGCCGCCACGGATTCGCGCACGCTCTCCTCGCCCTGGTGGGCGCGTTTCATGGCCTTGTCCGCCGCGATGGCCGCGTTCTCGGCGTTTTCCGCCACCTGGGCCACGGAGGCGTTCATCTGCACCATGGCCGTGGCCGTCTCGCCGGAGAGGCGCGACTGCTCGCGGGCCGCCTCGCCCGCCTGGGCCGTGGCCGAGCGCAGGTCGTCGGCGGCGGCGTGGATGCCCGAGATGGCCTCGGCCATGGTGGCCGCCGCGTTCTTGAGGCTGCGGCTGCGGGCCGCCTCGCCTTGGGCGCGGGTCTCGTCCACGGCTCGCTGGGCCCTGCCCAGGTCGTCCATGGTCCGCCGCAAATCCTGGTCCGCGCGCTGGGCCGCCTCGGTCCGCCTGGAAACCTCTACAAGAATGTCATCAATGAGGGCTGCTATATTGTCGTTTTTGTCAAGGGTTTCGCCCGCTCCCTGGTGCAGCAGCGGGGCCAGGCGCTGGGCCAGGACCATGCGCCGGGAGCGATCCGCGCGCAGGAAGACCGCCGCGCAGCCCGCCAGCGAGACCAGGGCGAGGCAGCCCAGGGTCAGGATGACCCCGTGCATGGTGCCGGAATCATTGTACAAGCCTGAAGCGCCGGAATCAAGGGCCGGGCCTGCGGCCAGGAGCGTCACGGACGCCAGGATCAGGGCGGCCGGAACGAGAAGGGCAAAACCGTGGGAACGGGACATGGTTCACCTGCCGGGTTGAGGGGGCTCGGACCCGGAAGAAGAGCAAGAAGGGGGCCAGCGCGGCCGGCAAGGCTCGATTCTCAGGCCGGGAACGGGGCGCGGGTGTCGCGGAGGATCAATTCCTCCCTGGCGTCCGCGCGCAAGGGGGCCTCGCCCGAGATGTAGGCCCGGGCCCGGTCCTGGCCCACGGGGCGGGAGAACAGGTAGCCCTGGCCGTATTCGCATTCCAGGGCCGTGAGGATTTCCTGTTGCAGGGTCTTTTCCACGCCCTCGGCGATCACCTTGAGGCCCAGGCTGTGGGCCAGGTTGATGATGGCCTTGACGATGGCGCGGTTCTCCATGGTGGAGTCCATGTTGCGGATGAAGGACAGATCGATCTTCAAGTGGTCCAGGGGGAACTTCTGCAGGTAGCTCATGGACGAGTAGCCCGTGCCGAAGTCGTCGATGGATATCTGGATGCCCAGCTCCTTCAGGCGGTTGAGCTTCTCCACTGCGGCCTTGGCGTTCTCCATGATGGCCGTCTCGGTGATCTCCAGCTTGAGGCGCTCCGGGGGCATGCCCGTGCGCGCGAGGATGTCGCGGATGCAGTCCACCAGGTCGGGCTGGGAGAACTGGCGGGCCGAGAGGTTCACGGACAGGACCAGGTCCCGGGCCTGGGGCAGGTTCTCGCGCCAGCCGCTCATGGTGCGGCAGGACTCCTCCAGCACGAAGCGGCCCAGGTCCGTGATCAGGCCGACTTCCTCGGCCACGGGGATGAATTCCGTGGGCGGCACGATCCCGCGCACGGGATGCCGCCAGCGCACCAGGGCCTCGAAGCCCTTGAGCCGCGAATCCGTGAGGGACAGGATGGGTTGGTATTCCATGTAGAATTCGTTGTTGGCCACGGCCCGGCGCAGGTCCCGCTCGATGGTCATCAGCTCCACGGCCTGGTCCAGCATGCGCGGCACGAAGACCTTGAGCTTGCCGAAGCCGGCCTGCTTGGCCAGGTGCAGGGCGATGTTGGCCTTGCGCACCAGTTCCCCGGAGTCGTCCTCGGGCGGGGGGAAGAGCACCGCGCCGAAGCACACGCTCATGTTCAGCTCGTGCCCGTCCACCACCACGGGCTCGGCCAGGGCCTCCCGGCAGCGCTTGATGATGCTCACGGCCTTGCGCGGCTTGTCCAGCTCCTCCAGGAGCAGCACGAACTGGTCCGAGCCGTAGCGGGCCACCATGTCCAGCTGGCGCACGCCCTTGTGCAGGCGGGTGGCGATCTCTTCCAGGACCATGTCGCCCACGCGGTGGCCGAAGCTGTCGTTGATGACCTTCAGGCGGTCCACGTCGGCGAAGGCCACGGCGAAGTGGTAGCGCTCGCGGCGCTTGGCGCGCTCCACGGCCTGGGCGATGCGGTCCGAGGCCAGCACGCGGTTGGCCAGCCCGGTCATGGGATCGTGCAGGGCCTGGTAGCGCATCTGGATTTCCATCAGCTTGCGATCGGTGATGTCGCGCGCGGACAGGCGCAGGCCGCGGCCGCCCCCGTTGCCGTCGCTGACCTCGCGCCGGGCCGCGCACAGCCAACGCATGGCCCCGTCGCGGCGCAGGATGCGGAAATCCAGGGTCTCGGCCTCGCCGCCCGTCAGGAAGTCGGCCAAGAGCGGGGCGTCCTCGGGGTGCGCCAGGCTGCGCAGGAGGTCCGGGTCGGCCATGAAGTCCTCGGGCGGGTAACCCGTGAGCCCTTCGCAGGCCGGGCTCACGAATCGGAAAGAGCCTTCGGGCCCGAGCCAGGCTTCCATGGCGTGGGTGTATTCGGCCACGATGCGGTGGCGTTCCTGGAGGTCCTCCAGTTGGCCCGCGGCGGTCTTGTCGCGGGTGATGTCCGTGAGCACCACGAGCTTGGAGCCCGACGCGCCGGGCCGCCGCACCGGGGCGTTCAGGGCCGCGTACCAGGCCCCGTCGCGCGGGTCCTGGAATTCGTAGCGCGCGGTCTGGTCCGCGAACAGGCCCACGTTCACGCACCAGGGACAGGTCTCGTCCCTGTCGAACAGGGCCTTGTGGCAGGGCTGGTGGCGGAGGTCCGGGCCGATGCGCTCGGCCAGGGCCGCGTTGACGTATTCCATGCGCCCGTTTTCATCGCACACGAAAGCCAGCCCGCCGCAGGCGTCGGCCAGGGCCTTGAACACGGTTTCCCCGTCCCGCCGCAGGGCGCGTTCGCTGCGCAGGCGGCGCAGGCTGAGGGCCAGCCACAGGCCCAGCGCCGTGGCCACGGCGGCCAGGAGCAGAGGAGCGCCGTCCACGGCCAGGGCCTCGGCGGCCCGAGCCGGAGCCGGCGCCAGGGCGACGAACGCGGCGCACCACGCCCAACGCCGGATGGAAGCGGCGCGGACGGGCGTGTCTGAACTTTTTTGCATGTAACTAGTATACATATATTGCGTAAAGAATACAACGGACGGTGAGTTTCTCGCGAACCGTTGTCCCGTATGGATTCCGGGGTATTCTGCCGATCAGGTGTCCATGTTTTTCAGCTGCCGTCCGGGATTTTCCAGCTTCCCGCAGGCGTTTCCCGGATTCAAGCACGTCCTTCCCGGACTTGTCCGCTCTGGACTTTGGAAGGCAAAAACGGATAAGAAGCATCTGAATCCGCCACCGGCCCTCCGAGGGGCCGCGCGGCCGGGATGGAAAGCCCCGGCGGGCGGGAAAGGAGCGCGCATGGAACGGGCCGAAAGACGGCAGCACAGGATCATGGTCGTGGACGACGAGGCGGTGATCATCACCCAGCTCGAAGAATTGCTCATGGGCATGGGCTACGACGTAGTGGGCAAAGCCTCCTCCGGCGACGCGGCCGTGCGCCTGGCCGGGGAGCTCAAGCCCGACGCCGTGCTCATGGACATCGTCATGCCCGGCGAGCTGGACGGCATCGCGGCCTGCGGCAGGATCCAGGACGACCACGATATCCCCGTGATCCTGCTCACGGCCTACGGCGACGACGCCCACGTGCAGCGGGCCAAGGCCGTGCGCCCCTACGGGTACATTCTGAAGCCCAGCCAGAACGAGCAGATCAGGGCCACCCTGGAGATCGTGCTGGAGAAGAAGGCCATGGAGCGCACCCTGGACGGCATGCTCACGGACCTGCGCTTCCTGGCCAAGGACCGCGAGCTGCAGCTCAAGGAGATCCACCACCGCATCAAGAACAACCTGAACATGATCTGCGGACTGTTGTCCCTGCAGGCCCTGCATGCCGAGGGGGCGGCCTGCGTGGAGGCCTTGCAGGCCGTGCGCAACCGCGTGGTCTCCATCGCCAAGATCCACGAGAAACTCAACGCCTCCGAGCATTTGGACAGCGTCAACGTGGCGGACTATTTCCAGAGCGTGGTGGATTCCCTGGCCCGGGGCAGCGAGCCGCCCAAGGGCGTGGAGCTGGCCGTGGACTGCCCGGACCTGGACATCGAGCCCGACAAGGTCATGCCCCTGGGGCTCATCGTCACGGAACTCATGTCCAACGCCCTGAAGCACGCCTATCCCCAGGGCGGCCCGGGCCGCATCCGCCTGGGGTTCGCCAGGGGGGCCGGGCACTACGTGCTGGAACTATCCGACGACGGCGTGGGCCTGCCCCCGGGCCTGGACCTGGCGCAGCCCGGCAGCCTGGGGCTGGAGCTGGTGGGCGGCTTGGTCAAGCAGGTGGGCGGGACCATGGACGTGGAACGCACGGGCGGCACCCGCTACACGGTGCGCATCCCGTCCTGAGCGCTGTCCACGGAGCCTGTTCATGAATGCTTTGCAACGCCTTCCCGAAGACCTCGCGGCCTGGGCCCGGGCGGTCCTGGACCAAGCGGCCGGGGCCGTGTCCAGCGCCGACCTGCGGGCCCAGGCCGTGGGCCTGGCCGTGGCCCTGGTCCTGGCCTGGATCGTTTCCCGCCCCCTGCGGCGCGCCGTGAGCGCGGCCTTTTCCGCTGCCAGCGGCGGCGACGGCTTTTTGCCGCGCCTGGAGCGGGCCCTGGTGCGCGCCGTCCCGTCCCTGTTCCTGGCCCTGTCCCTGGCCGTGCTGCGCGAGGGACTGGTCCAGAACGGCCTGGGCCTGGCCCTGATCCAGCCCGCCCTGGACCTGACCCTGGCCGTGGCCGCCATCCTTCTGGCCTCGGCCCTGATCCGCGCGCGTTTCTGGCGTCGGCTCTTTTCCCTCACCGCCCTGGTCCTGGCCGCGATGAACATCCTGGGCGTACTGGGGCCGGTGGTCAGCCTGTTGGACCGGGTGGGCTTCGACCTGGGCGGGGCCCAGGTCACGGTGCTCTCCCTGGCCAAGGCCGTGGTGGTCCTCCTGGTGCTCCTGCGGGTCGGCGGCTGGGCTCTGTCCCTGGCCGAGCGTCGCCTGCAGGCCGTTCCGGATCTCACCCCCTCGGCCCGGGTGCTGGCGGGCAAGGTGGCCAAGATCCTGCTCTACACCGTGGCGGCGTTCGCCGCCCTGGGCAGCGTGGGCATCGACCTCACGGCGCTGACCGTGTTCTCCGGGGCCGTGGGCGTGGGCGTGGGCTTCGGCCTGCGCAACATCTTCGCCAATCTCATCAGCGGCATCATCCTGCTCATGGACAAGTCCATCAAGCCCGGGGACGTCATCGAGATCGGCGGGGTCTACGGCTGGATCACCCAGCTCAGGGCGCGGTTCGTGTCCGTGGTCACCCGGGACGGCAAGGAATACCTCATCCCCAACGAGGACCTCATCACCAGCCAGGTGGTGAACTGGTCCTTCTCGGACCGCAAGGTGCGCCTCAGGGTGCCTGTGGGCGTGGCCTACGGCACGGACGTGCGCCTGGCCCTGGAGCTCATGGCGCGGGCCGCCGCCGAGGTGCCCAGGGTGCTTGCGCGCCCCGAGCCCTCGGCCCTGATGATGGGTTTCGGGGACAGCTCCCTGGACCTGGAGCTCAGGGTCTGGATCGAGGACCCGCAGAACGGGGTCAGCAACGTCCTGAGCGCCATCAACCTCGCGGTGCTGGACGCCTTCCGCGAGGGCGGCATCCAGATTCCCTTCCCCCAGCGCGACGTGCACATCATTTCCCAGGCGGACTGAGCGCCTTGTCCGGCGCGGACGAAAACGGCCCGGCTCCCTGGGGGAACCGGGCCGTTTCGGCGTAATGCGACGAGGCGTCCTAGACCGCCGCGGAATAGGGGGCCAGCAGGTCGTCCAGGGTGTCGGCGCGGCGGATGAGCCGGTGGCTGCCGTCGCTGCGCACCAGGACCTCGGCCGGGCGCAGGCGGCAGTTGTAGTTGGAGCTCATGGTGTGGCCGTAGGCCCCGGTGTCCAGCACGGCCAGCACGTCGCCCTCCAGGGGCTCGGGCAGCCAGCGGTCCCTGGCGAGGACGTCGCCGGTCTCGCAGATGTTGCCCGTAACGCACACGGGCTCGTCCGGACCGAAGGGCTCGCCGCCGTTGCGGAAGACCTCGATGTCGTGGTGGGAATCGTAGAGCACCGGGCGCGAGAAGACGTTGAAGCCCAGGTCCGTGCCCACGTAGGTGGTGCCGCCCACCTCCTTGACCGCGTGCACCGTGCCCAGCAGCAGCCCGCATTCGGCGCACACGTAGCGCCCGGGCTCCACCATGTATTCCGGGTGCAGGCCCGTGGCGTCCTCGAATTCCCGGATGATCTTCGTGAGGCCCTGGCCCAGGGCGGGCAGGTCCAGGCGCTTCTGGCCCGAGAGCTTGCGGTAGGGCACGCCGAAGCCGCCCCCGAAGTCCACGAAGTCCGGCTCGCCCAGCTTGGCCGCGATGTCCAGGAGCGTGCGCACGGCCTCCAGGTAGGCGTCGCCGTCCATGAACAGGGAGCCGATGTGCTGGTTGACGCCCGCCAGGCGCAGTTTGTGGCGGCGCAGCACGGCCAGGACGTCGTCCACGTCGTCGGGCTGGACCCCGAACTTGCTGCCCATGCCGCCGGTGACGACCTTGGCGTGGTGCCCGGCCCCGATGCCGGGATTGAAGCGCACGGCCACCTCGCCGCCGGGGTTGACCCGGCCGTACTGCGCGAGCTGGGACAGGGAGTCCACGGACACGCGCACCCCGCGCTCCACGGCGAAGCGCATCTCGGCCTCGGAGACGTTGTTGCAGACGTAGAAGATGTCCTCGGGCTTGAACCCGGCGGCCAACTCCAGATGGATCTCGCCGGGGCTCATGGCGTCCACGGACAGCCCCTCGTCGCGTACGATGCGCAACAGCTCGGGGTTGCAGTTGGCCTTGGCCGAGAAGTTCACGCGGAACTTCGGGTGGTCCACCAGGGTCCGGATCTCGCGGCAGCGGCGGCGCAGGATGTGCTCGTTGTACACGTACAGGGGGCCGCCGAAGGCGTCGAGCAGGACGAAGGGATCGGCGTCCCCGAAGAAATTCACGGAGGCGGTGAATCCGCCGGAGGTCATCAGGCCTGAGAGGGTCATGAGGAGGAGTCTCCGTGGCGCTCGATGAGCGTGAGTTCGTTGAGGAACGCCTCGCGCATCAGACGCACCAGATGAGAGTTGCAGGAGTACAGGCATTGGGCCGAGGCCTCGGGCCGCAGGCAGCCCGTGAGCACCTCGCCCGTGTCGGCGATGATGTTCACGTGCCCGGGGTCCTTGGCTTTTTCGTGGAAGATGATCCCCGGGACGCCGGGGTCGGCGTCGGAGATGAGCACGGTCTTCACGCCCCGGGACGCGCAGGCCGCCAGGGCCTGGGCCGCCAGGGCGGCCTCGCGGGAATGGGCCGAGACGTAGACGTGGCTGGTGGCGGATTCCAGCATCGAGCGGATGCGCGCCGTGGCGTTGTCCAGGCCGGTGATGGTCAGGTAGGGCTCGTCCGCGTCCACCCGGTCCGGGAGGCTCTGCTCCAGGGTTTCGATGATGGATTCGCAACGGGCCTTGAGTTGGCGCAGGAATATCCGCCGGGGCGTGGCCGTGAAGCGCACGGCGTCCTTGCCCGCGCGCATGGCCCCGCCCTTTTCCGCCAGCCCGGCCAGGGCCGTGTAGGCGTTGGAACGCGAGATGCCCGCGCGCTTGGCGGCCTCGTATCCGGTGAGCGGGCCGCCCGCGAGCAGGGTCACGTACATCATGGCTTCCTGCTTGGTGAGCCCGGACTGCTTGAGAGCCTCTATGGCTTTTGTTGCATGCGTCATAGTAGTACTAATCAGGACTACTATTCCTTCGGGAATGTGAAGTCAAGCGGCGTTGTTTTGAGATAATGTCATATAATAACAGGATTTTGTTGTTCGATTTAGATGAATTCCGTCGTCGAGAACAGCCGGGTGAAGCGCTGGAACAGGGACTGGTCGATCTCCCTGAACATTTCGTCGCGCATGACGCGCAGCGCCAGGAAGGGGTTGATGGCCTTGCAGTAGGGGCGGTCGCTGGTCATGGCGTCGTAGATGTCGGCGATGGTCACGGCGCGCATGTGCAGGGGGATTTCCTCCGCGCGCAGGCCGCCCGGATAGCCGCAACCGTCCAGCTTCTCGTGGTGCAGGAGGATGCATTCCCCGGTGGCCGGGGGCAGGGCGCCGCACAGGGCCAGGCCCTGGTCCGGGTGGGTCCGGATGGCGCTTAGTTCGTGCAGGGGCAGCGCGCCCGTGGCGCAGAGGATCTCGTGCGGGATCAGGGCCTTGCCCACGTCGTGCAGCAGGGCGCCGGCTCCCGCCTGGGCCAGGGCCTCCGGGGGCAGACCGCAGGACCGGAGCAGAGCCGTGGAATACAGGAACACGTGCACGCTGTGCACGAAGGTCCTGTAGTCGTGGGCCACGAGCCTGGACAGGGCGTCCAGGGCCCCGCCCCGGGCCAGCAGGTCCACGGCCCGGGCCAGCACGGCCTGCATTCCCGAGGCCCCGTTGTCCAGGCCGGGAAATGACGGCGGCCCGGTGCGCAGGGCCTCCAGGGCGATGCACAGGGCCGCGTCGCGCAGGGCGCGGGCGCGTTCGACCTCGGGCGCGGACGCGTCCTGGAGCACGTCGCCCAGAACCCCGCTCAGATAGTCGCGGAGCAGGGACTCCTGGTCCCTGTGCACGTAGACCTCGTCGACGCCGGATTCGGACAGGGCGCTGCGGTGGGCCGGGGTCAGGTTCTCGTCGGGCTCGGCGTAGGGCTCGAACTTTCCGTCCCGGAGCACGTGCACGATGAAGCCGCTCTGCCGTCCGGGGACGAGCATCAGCGTCGAGATGGAGGTGTAGTATTTCTCCAGAAGCGAGGCGTCGTGTTCCGGTCGCATGGGGCGGGTGGCGCGGGGCGCGTGGTCCTCTGGTTGGCGTTCAGGCGAAGGGCGGCGCGACATCCTGTTGCGTCGCCGACAGGCGACCCTGTATAGCCTCGGCGCGCTGGAATGTACAGGCTTTTCCCCCGGCGCGGCCAGGGCGTCGTTTTCCGGTGCCGGGCTGCTTAGGGGGCTTCCTCAAGGGCCGCCGCGGACCGTTGCGGCAGCATGCGCTTCAGGGCGTCCATATAGATGTAGTAGACCGGGGTGAAGTACAGGGTCAGGACCTGGGAGATGGCCAGGCCGCCCACCACGGCCAGCCCCAGGGGCTGGCGCGCCTCGGCGCCCGCGCCGATGCCCAGGGCGATGGGCAGCGCGCCCATGAGGGCGGCCATGGTGGTCATCATGATGGGCCTGAAGCGGGCCAGGGCGCCCTGGCGGATGGCCTGGGCCGGGGACAGGTTTCCCCCGCGCTGGGCCGAGATGGCGAAGTCGATCATCATGATGGCGTTCTTCTTGACGATGCCCACCAGCATGATCACGCCCACGAACCCGTAGATGTCCAGGTCCCGGCCGAACAGGGCCAGGGTGATGAGCGCCCCGGCTCCGGCCGAGGGCAGGCCCGAGAGGATGGTCAGCGGGTGCACGAAGCTCTCGTAGAGGATGCCCAGCACGATGTAGATGACCACCACCGAGAGCAGCAGCAGCACCCAGAGCCCCGTGAGGGAGGACTGGAAGGCCTTGGCCGTGCCCTGGAAGCTGTAGCTGAAGGTCCCGGGCAGGGTTTCGCGGGCCAGGTCGTCGATCTTCTCCACCACCGGGCCCAGGGACGCGCCCGGGGCCAGGTTGAAGGACAGGGTCACGGAGGGCAGGCGCTCGGTGTGGTCCACGGCCATGGGCCCGGCGGACAGGGACATGCTGGCCAGGGCGTCCAGGGGCACCAGGGCGCCGCCGGCGGCGCGCACGCGCAACAGCGACACGTCCCCGGGGGTCAGCTGGAACCCGGGGGCCAGCTCCATGACGACCTTGTAGTTGTCGTTGGCCGCATAGATGGTGGACACCTCGTGGGTGCCGTAGGCCATGGACAGGGCAGTCTCGATGCTCTCGGCGCTGACGCCCAGGGCCGAGGCCCGGTCGCGGTCGATGTCCACCTTGAGCTGCGGGTTGGTGATCTGCAGGGAGCTGGACACGTCCACCAGCCCGGGGATGTGGGCCATGCGCTCCACGAAGGCCTGGGCGTGCTCGTAGAGCTCCGCGCTGTCCGGGTTCTGCAGGGTGAACTGGTACAGGGCCTTGGTGGTGCGGCCGCCGATGCGCACGGTGGGCGGGTTGCGTGGCACGCTGCGGATGCCCGGGATGTTCGCCAGGGCCGGGCGCAGCCGCCGGACCACCTCGTCGGCGCTGGCCTCGCGCTGGTCGCGGGGCTTGAGCCTGGCCGTGATGCGGCCGGTGTTGGGCGTGGAGTTGGGGCCGCCCGAGCCCACAGTGGACATGGTGCCCTCGATGGCCGGGTCGGCGCGCACGATGGCGTCCACCCTGGCCTGGAGCTTGTCCATGGTCTCGAAGGCCGTGCCCTGGTCGCCCTCGGTGCGGATCTCGATGCGCCCGGTGTCCTCGCTGGGCAGAAAGCCCTTGGGCATGGCCGCGAACAGCCAGCACGTGCCCGCCAGCAGCAGCAGGGAGACGAGCATCACCAGTCTGCGGTGGGCCAGGCACCAGTCCAGGCTGCGCTCGTAGCCCGCCGCGAGGGCGCTGAACAGCCGCCCGGACGAGGGACCGCCCGTTCCGTTGGCCTTGGCCGGGCGCAGCACCAGACCGCAGAGCATGGGCGTGAGGCTCAGGGAGACGAAGCCCGAAATGAGGATGGCCGCCGTGATGGTCACGGCGAATTCGTGGAACAGCCTGCCCACCACGCCCTTGAGGAACAACACCGGGATGAACACTGCGGCCAGGGACACGGTCATGGACAGGATGGTGAAGCTGATCTCGCGCGAGCCGTCCAGCACCGCGCGCATGGGCGGGGCCCCGCGCTCCATGTGGCGCACGATGTTCTCCAGCATGACGATGGCGTCGTCCACCACGAAGCCCAGGGACAGGGTCAGGGCCATGAGGGAGATGTTGTTCAGGCTGAAGCCCGCCACGTACATCACCGTGAACGCGCCCACCACGGACAGGGGCAGGGCCAGGCTGGGGATGATGGTGGCCCGGGCGTTGCGCAAAAACAGGAAGATCACCAGCACCACCAGGCAGGCCGCGGTGTACAGGGTGAACTCCACGTCGCGCACGGATTCGCGGATGGATTCGGAGCGGTCGTAGAGCACGTCCAGGTCCACGGCCGCGGGGATGCGGCTGCGGAAGGAGGGCATCAATTTCTTGATGTCGTCCACGATCTGCACGGTGTTGGACCCGGGCTGGCGCTTGATGGCCAGGATCACCGAGGGGTTGCCGTTGTAGGTGTTGCCCCGGCGCTCGTTCTCCACGCCGTCGCGCACCACGGCCAGCTCGCCCAGGCGTACGGGCGAGCCGTTGCGGTAGGCCACGATGAGGGGCCGGAAGGCATCGGCGTCCATGAGCTGGCCGCTGGAGCGGATGGTGAATTCGCGCTTGGGCCCGGCCACGGTGCCCACGGGCTTGTTCACGTTGCCCTGCTCCACGGCCTGGGCCACCTCGTCCAGGCCGATGCCCCGGGCCGCGAGGATCTCCGGGTCCAGGGCGATGCGCACGGCGTATTTCTGGGAGCCGTAGACGTTGACCTGGGCCACGCCCGAAACCATGGAGATGCGCTGGGCCATGAGGTTCTCGGCGTATTCCGTGACCTCGGACAGGCGCAGGCTGGGGGAGCTGACCGCTATGTAGTAGATGGACGAGGAGGCCGGGTTGGTCTTGCGGAAATAGGGGGTGGTGGTCATGCCGTCGGGCAGGGAGCGCTGGGCCGAGGAGATGGCCGACTGCACGTCCAGGGCCGCGCCGTCGATGTCGCGGTCGAGGTCGAATTCCAGGGTGATGCGGGTGTTGCCCTGGTAGCTGGTGGAGGAGATGGATTCGATGCCCGAGATGGCCGAGAACTCCTTTTCCAGGGGCGAGGCCACGGAGCTGGCCATGGTCTCGGGGCTGGCCCCGGCCATGGACGCGCGCACCTCGATGGTGGGGAAGTCCACGTTGGGCAGGTCGCTGATGGGCAGCATCTTGTAGCCCGCCAGGCCGAAGACCAGCACAGCCAGCATGACCAGGGTGGTCATCACCGGGCGCTCGATGAAGATGCGCGAGAGGTTCACGGCGCGTCCCCTAGTTTCCGGCCTGGGGCGCGGTGTCGCTCACGGGCTTCACGGCCGAGCCGGGCTTGAGGCGCAAATGCCCCTCCACCACCACGGTCTCGCCTCCGGCGAGGCCCGAGGCGACGACGGTTTCACCGTCCACGTCCGGGCCCGTGGCCACCGGGGTCAGGGCCACCCTGGAGTCCCGCCCCACGGTGTACACGAAGGGCCCGTCGCGGCCCACGCGCACGGCCGGGGAGGGCACCACCACGGCGTTCCTGATGGTGTCCAGGCGCAGCAGCACGCGCACGAACTGGCCGGGCCAGAGGCGCTTGTCCGCGTTCTCGAAGGTGGCGCGCAGGGTGATGGTGCCCGTGGATTTGTCCACGGCGTTGTCCAGGGCCGTGAGCCGTCCGCGCACGGGCTCTCCCGTGTCGCCCTCGGGCGCGGCCAGGACATCCATGGCCCCGGCGCGCATGCGGGCCTGGATGGCCGGGAGCCGCTTCTCGGGCACGGAGAAGTCCGCGGCGATGGGGCTGATCTGGTTGATGACCAACAGCGGCCGGGAGTCGTCGGCCTGGACCACGGCCCCGCGCTGGATGAGCACCCGCCCGGCCTGGCCGCCGATGGGCGCGCGCACGTCGCTGAAGTCCAGCCGCAGGGCGGCCTGGTCCACGGCTGCGCGGTCCATCTCCACGGTGGCGCGCAGGGCGTCGGCGTCGGTGAGGGCCTGCTCGTACTGGTCCCGGCTCACGGCGTCCTTCTTGGCCAGACCGGCGTAGCGGCGCATGTCGCGCTCGGCCTGGCCCAGGGAGGCCAGGTCGCGCGCCAAGCGGGCCTTGGCCTCGCGCAGGGAGGCCTGCAGGGGCCGCCGGTCGATCTCGAACAGGGGGTCGCCCTGGGCCAGCACCTGGCCGTCGGCCACGTGCTGGCGGGTGATCATGCCCCCCACGCGCGGGGTCACGGTCACCGAGGCCAGGGGCTGCACCGTGCCCACGGCGCGCACGTCCAGGGGAAAATCCTTGGTGCCGGCGTGGGCCACGCGCACCGGGATGGGGCCTTTGGCCTTGGTCTGCTTGCCGTTGGCGTCGTCGCCGCACCCGGCCAGGAGGCAGGCGCAGACAAGCGCCGCGCACGCGACCGGAGAGAGAAGGGAAAGGAGCGGGGCATGGGGGCGCATATGTCCGGGACCTCGCACGCCGGGCGGCGCGAAAAAAGATTGCTTGTCGCAGACAACGCAATAAATCGCGCCCGTTGGCTTCGTCAAAAGAAAAGTGCGGCGGCCCCTCGCCGAATTCAGTTTTTCGACTGGGTCAGGGCGCGCACCAGGCGGTCCGGGTCCAGGACCGCGAGGAGGTCCTGCTTCTGGGCTTCGGGCGCGGGTTTGATGATGCATTCCACATAGCTGTCCGGCGACTCCAGGATGGAGCAGCCCGTGTCCACCCGGTCCATGCAGACAGTGCGCTCGAAGAGATGGCGGATTACGATGTCCACGCAGACCTGGGCCTTGCCGTCCATCTCCTGTACGGTCTTTTTCAGAGGCTCCAGGCCGACCTGTGCAAGGAGCTTCGACGTTAGGCGCTGAAACCTCTGTCTGGTGGCCGTCATGTTCGTGCCGGTTCCGTTCATCCGGCCGAGGATGGGCAGCAGTTCCCGCTGGTTCCCGAGGTTGCCGGGCTCTTCGCGGTACCCCTCCACGTCGGCCATGTGTTGATCCTTCCAGAGAGCGGTCTTGTGTTTTAATATCCTTATAATATGGTTCTTTTGCATCCTTTATTTCCAACGGAAAGCAATAATTTTATTCAAAAGCGGCTTTATGCGAGGAAAAATAATATTCAGTAAAGCACGAATTAGTAAAAAATGAATTGCTCCGAGTCCTGTTCTCTGCGTTGCAATATCAGCCTGCGGCAGTAGGCATTTCCATGGCGCCCCATTGTGCGGTGCGCGGCCGCATTTCTGTCCGAAGGGATGATGAAAGGGCCTTACGAGAGTGGGCCGGTTTTTCTCTGCGGGAGGGAGGTGCGCACCATGGCTCCCGTAGGTTCGCCGGTACGCGCTCATGCGCGCGTGGCGGATGGCCGCAAGGGGTTCTCTCTGCGCAAGGGGCGAAAAGGGTTGCGGCCCAGGGGCGGGAGCCCTTTGTTTGTGGAAGGAAAGTTGAAAAGAGGGTTTTTCTGGTTTTTGTAAATTTTTTAATCTATATATAAACACTTGAAATTTTACAAAATTAATAAATCTTATGACATGATTGTAAAGCGTAAAATTTTTGTTGACGGATTCAAATAAATTTTGTTGAATTATTCAACAGTAACGATATGGCGGGCGCGCCACGGCGGCGGTGTGATTCCCGCGTTTCCATGCCAACAGCTGCCCATCCTAAGGAGGCTCACATGCCGGCAATGACCAGAAACGAACGCGTCCGTGCGGCCCTGGCCCTGGAGGACGTGGATCGGGTGCCCTGCAGCATCTGGTTGCACTACTCCCATCTCGATCAGGACCCCCGCAGCCTGGCCGAGGAGCAGGTCCGCGCCGCGCGCAAGTTCGACTACGACTTCATCAAGCTGATGCCCTTCGGCCTGTACAGCGCCCAGGACTTCGGCCCGCGCATCAACGTCTTTTCCAAGAAGGGCCAGCCGCCCGTGGTGGACCGGTTCTGCATCGACAAGCCCGAGGACTGGAACTCCGTCCAAGAGCTGCCCGGCACCTACGGCGCCTACGGCAGCCAGGTCACCCTGGCCAAGCACGTGCGCCGTCTGGTCGGCGACGAGATCCCCTTCATCCAGACCATCTTCAGCCCCCTGACCACGGCCCGCAAGTTCGCCGGCGAGCGTATCTTCGACGACATGAAGAACTGCCCCGAGCTGCTGCACAAGGCCCTGGACGCCATCACCCGCACCTCGGTGAGCTTCATCGAGGAGAACATCGCGGCCGGGGTCAGCGGCTTCTTCTTCGCCACCCAGAATGCGGTGAAGACCGAGCTCTCCGACGAGGCCTTCGAGGAGTTCGCCGCGGCCTACGACCTGCGCCTGTTCGAGGCCTTCGCCGACAAGACCTGGTTCAACGTCATCCACATCCATGGCGACCCCGTGCGCTTCGAGCGCGTGGCCCAATATCCCGGCAACTGCATCAACTGGCACGACCGCTGGGGCGGCCCGGAAATGCCCGAGGCCCGCAAGCTCACGGACAAGTGCCTGCTCGGCGGAATCAACGAGCGCGATGTGCTGCACGTGGAAGACAGTGACACTATCCAGAAGCATGTGACCGAAGCCGTGGTGGCGGCCGGCCGCAAGGGCCTGATGATCGGCCCCGGATGCGTCGCGGATCCCGCAACCCCCGAGGCGAACTATTTTGCGGCTCGCCTGGCGTTGGAACACCTCTAACCCGTTTCCCTATCGCGAGGAGGAATCAAATGAGGATCAGGAACCTGTTAGTCGCCCTGCTGGCGCTGGTGGTGGTCTGCGCGGCCGCCCCGGCCATGGCCAAAACCTACAAGCTGCGCGTGGCCACCGTGGTCTCGCCGGTCCACCCCTGGATCAGCGGCATGGAGTTCATGGCCCAGGAGCTGGACAAGCGCTCGAACGGCGAAGTCAAGATGACCATCAGCCACAGCTCCGTGCTTGGCTCCGACCAGACCACCATCGATGAGATGCGCATGGGCACCGTCGATATGGTCGTGGGCGGCGTGACCGCCGTGAGCTCCTTCGTGCCCGAGTACGCTCTGCTGTCCATCCCCTATCTGTTCAAGGACTACGACGCGTTCAAGAAGGCCACCGCCGCCGACAGCCCCATGGTCAAGATGTACCAGGGCCTCTACGCGGAGCATAAGCTGGGCCTGAAGCTGCTCGGCCTCACCGGCGGCGGCCTGCGCAACGTGTCCAACAATCTGCGTCCCATCGTGACCCCCGCCGATATGCAGGGCATGAAGATGCGCGTTCCCTCCAACCCGCTTCTGACCAAGATATGGGGCGCCACCGGCGCCATCCCCAGCCCCCTGCCCTGGAAGGAGATCTACTCCGCCGTGCAGACCGGCGTCGTGAACTGCTTTGACAGCTCCGTGTCCGGCTACTACGGCAGCCGCTACTACGAGGTGGCTCCCTACATGTCCCTCACCGGCCATCAGTTCATGGTCTCCCACCTGTCCATGAGCGAAGTCTCCTGGAAGCGCCTGCCCGAGAAGTTCCAGAAGCTGGTCGCCGAGGTCGCCGCCGAGGCCTGCGTGAAGATCACCGAACTGGCCGAGGAGGGCGACAACGCCAAGATCAAGACCATGGCCGAGAAGCATGGCGTGAAGGTCAACGAGGTGGACAAGGAGTCCTTCCTCAAGCTCTACCGTCCCCTGCAGGACGAACTGGCCTCCGACAAGCCCCACGGCAAAGAGATCCTTGATATCATCCGCTCCATGTAGCGAACCCTCCGGGCCCGCCTCCGGGCGGGCCCGGTCACATTCCAACACCGCATCCGAGGTTCCGGAGGTGCAACCGTGCTGTCCATTCTGACCGCAGTCAATGACCGCCTGTACAAGGTCATGCACACCTTGTGCGGCGTACTGCTGGCCGTGTTTGCCTTGTGCGTGTTCATCCAGGTCGTGACCCGCAACTACATTCATTTCAATCTGCCCTGGACCTCGGAACTTTCGCTGCTCTGTTTCGTGTGGGGCGTGATGCTGGGCTCGGCCGTGGCCGTGCGGGAGGGGCGCCACTACGTGGTGGATTTCCTGCCCGCGTCCTGTTCCAAATTCGTGGGCGGTCTGGATCTCGTGGCCATGGGCGTGTGCCTGTTCATCTTCTTCGTGCTCATCAAGACGGGCTACGATTTCAGCATGCTCGGTCTGAACCGGCGCGGCAATTCCGTGCCCATCAGCATGGCCTGGACCTTCGCCTCCATCCCCGTGTCCGCCTCGGCCATGGTCCTGTTCGGCGTGGAGGTCCTCTGGAAAAAGATCAACGACGTGCGCGCGGGCTGCGCCTGCGACGCGCGCACCGTGGAGGAGGGCACCTGCGATGAGTGATATCCAACTGCTTCTGATCAGTTTCTTCGGGCTGGTCTTCGTGCGAGTGCCCATCGCCTTCGCCATGATCCTTTCGTCCGTGCTGGTCATGCTGCACATGGACATGCCGCTGACGTCCGTGGCCAACAACATGTACGCCAGCATCAACTCCTTCCCGCTTCTGGCCGTGCCGTTCTTCATGCTGCTCGGCCAGGTCATGAACGTGGGCGGGGTCACGGACCGGCTGGTGAACGTGTCCAACGCCTGGGTGGGCCACATCCGGGGCGGCTTGGGCCACGTCAACGTGCTGGTCAGCATGCTCTTCGCCGGGCTCTCGGGCTCGGGCGCGTCGGACACGGCGGGCGTGGGCTCCATCATGATCCCCACCATGCACAAGGCCGGGTTCGCCATGCCTTTTTCCGTGGCCATCACCGCGGCCTCGTCCACCCTGGGCGTGATCATTCCGCCGAGCATCATGATGGTGCTCTACGGCGCACTGGGCCAGATATCCATCGGCGCGCTGTTCCTCTCGGGTATCGTGCCGGGCGTGCTCATCGGCCTGTCCCAGATGTTCTACTGCTGGCTGTGGTCGCGCAAGCACGGCGCGCCCGTGGAGAAGCCCATGCCCTGGGGCCAGCGCTTCGTGATCACCTTCACGGCCATTCCGCCGCTCATGCTGCCCCTGATCATCCTCGGCGGCATCACCTTCGGCATCTACACGGCCACTGAGGCCGCGGCCATCGCCGCCTTCCTGGGCCTGGTGCTGATGCTCGTGGTCTACCGCGAGACCCCCATCCGCAAGCTGCCCGCGCTGTTCAGCGAGTCCTGCGTGCACGCGGCCATGCCCATGATCTGCGTGGCCGGGGCGGGCATCCTGGGCTGGCTCATCGCCTACCTGGACGCGCCGGCGCAGATCTCCGACTGGATCCTGTCCGTGACCAACTCCTACTACGGGGTGTTCGGCATGGTGGTCCTGGCCATGCTGCTCCTGGGGACCTTCCTGTCGCCGGTGGCCACGGTGGTCATCTTCATGCCCATCATCCAGTCCCTGGGCCAGGCCGCGAACCTGGAGCCCGTGCATCTGGGGCTCATCGTCAACCTGACCCTGGCGCTGGGCATGGTTACGCCGCCCTACGGCATCTGCCTGCTCATCGCCTCGGAGCTGGGAGGCATCTCCGCGCCACGGGCGTTCTTGGCCATCATGCCCATGTTCCTCTTGGCCCTGGGCATCATCGTGGCCGGCATCGTCTGGCCCGACCTGTTCATGTTCATTCCCAAGCACTTCATGCCCGGGGCGTTCGCCAACTAGGCTGGCCCGAGCTAAACCACTGAACCATCAGGATTATATAATGGATCTGCACGAATTTTTTCACAGTGAAGTCAAGCCGGCCCTGGGTTGTACCGAGCCCGTGAGTGTGGCATTCTGCGCGGCCGTGGCCGCCTCTCACCTCACGGGCGAGCTGGAGTCCATGCATCTGGCCATGTCCGTGAATATCTACAAGAATGGGCGCGACGTGGGCATTCCGGGCACGGGCGGCCGCCGCGGCAACGAGCTGGCCGCGGCCCTGGGCGCCATGGCCGGGGACCCGGCCCTGGGCCTCATGGTCCTCAAGAACGTGACCCCGGACGACGTGGACAAGGCCCTGGCCTTCATGGCGGACGGCCGCCAGACCGTGGAGGTCATGAAGGAGGTCCCTGGCGTGCACACCGAGGTCACCCTCAAGAGCCAGGATCACAACGTGACCGCCGTGGTCAAGGGCCGTCACGACCAGGTTTGGAGCGTCGTCGTGGACGGCGCGGAAGTGGTCGCGCCCCCGGCGGCCACGGGAGGCGGCGACGCCGGAGGCCCCGGGTACGTGGAGGAGCTCAAGGCCATGGGCATGCAGGAGCTCTGGGACTGCGCCTCGGCCATCGACGACGAGCTGGTGGCCTTCATGTACGAGGGCGTGAAGGTCAACACGGGCGTGGCCGCAGAGGGCCTGCGCCACAAGGTCGGCCTGGGCGTGGGCAAGACCACTCTGGACCAGTCCTGCGGCGATGACCTGACCTGCCGCGTGCGCGCCACGGCCTCTGCCGCGGCGGACGTGCGCATGTCCGGGGCGGAAATGGCCGTGATGAGCAGCGGCGGCTCCGGCAACCACGGGCTCACGGCCATCCTGCCCATCGCGGTGGTGGCCGAGGCCGAGGGCAAGTCCGGTCGCGAGGTGGCCGAGGCCCTGGCCCTGTCCCACCTGGTCACGGGCTACATCAAGGCCTACACCGGCCGCCTGACCCCCATCTGCGGCTGCTCCGTGGCCGCGGGCGCGGGAGCGGCGGCCGGGCTGGTGCGCCTCATGGGAGGCACCCCCGGCGAGGCCGAGCGGGCCTCCTCGACCTTGATTTCATCCCTTATGGGCATGCTCTGCGACGGGGCCAAGGGCTCCTGCGGCCTGAAGGTCTCCACGGCGGCGGCCGAGGCCTGGAACGCCGCCCAGCTGGTGCTGGACGGCAGCGGCATCCAGGACGCCCAGGGAGTGGTGGACACGGACCTCAAGACCACGGTCAGCTCCCTGGCTGAGATCAGCCAGAAGGGCTTCTGCGGTCTGGACAACGTCATAGTGGACCTCATGCAGGCCCGGCCCAAGGCCGGCTGAGCCTTGCGAGCGAGGATGGGGGAAGCATGTTGGACAAGCAACGCATCATAGAATTGCTCATGAACCTGGCCGACACCACGGTCAGCGCATACGGCCGCAACTGCGAGGTGGTGATCCACGACCTCGAGGACATGGCCCATTCCCTGGTCTACGTGGCGGGCAAAGTCACCGGGCGCAAGCCCGGTGCGCCCATCACGGACCTCGCCTACACCATGCTCAAGGAGCACGGGGACGAGTCGCCGGACCTGCTCAACTACCGCACGGTGACCAAGACCGGGCGCATTCTCAAATGCGCCACGGTCTTCGTGCGCGACGACGACGGCAGGATCATGGCCTGCTACTGCATCAACCAGGACATCACCGATTTCCTGTCCGCCAAGGCCGCTCTGGAAGAGTTCACCCAGAACGAGGAGCCCCTGGTGGAGACCCGGCAGGAAACCTTCGCCGAGACCGTGGACGAGGTGGTGGAATCCCTGGTGCTGGAGTGTTCGTCGCGCATGGGCAAGCACCCCACGGCCATGAACAGGGCCGAGCGCATCGATCTGTTGCGCGACCTGTACCTGAACGACGTGTTCAAGTTCCGCGGGGCCGCCGAGGCCATCGCCGCCATCATGGGCGTGACCCGCTACACGGTCTACAACTATCTGAAAGAAGTGAAACGCCGGAACTAGACTCCGGCTCATGCGACCTCCAGGGCCCGGGGGCGGAGCGCGTGCTCCGTTCCCGGGTTCCGTGGTTCATGGGGCGGGGCTGATGGGTTTGCCTTCGGTCGCCCGGTCGGCTATGCCCTTGTTCCCGTGGATTCCGGCGGACGCAATTTTCCCATAGCCCACCGGCAGGCAGCCAAGCAGGAGAAACCGCATGCCCGACGACATCATCGCTTTGGCCGAACGCAACCAGCGGCGCGCGCGCCGCGTCCTGGACGACACCGGGATAGTGGACATCTGGGCCTGTTTCGGCATCCGGGCCGAACTGGTGGGCTCGCTGCGCATGGGGCTCTTGATAAGCAACCTGGACATCGACATGCACGTCTACTCGGAGCCCTTTTCCATGGAGGACAGCTTCGCCGCCATCGCCCGCCTGGCCAAGAATCCCCGCATCCGGCGCGTGGAATACGTCAACCTCCTGGACGCCGAGGACCGCTGCCTGGAGTGGCACGCCTGGTACGAGGAGCCGGAGGGCGACACCTGGCGGCTGGACATGATCCACATCCTGGCTGATTCGCAGTACGCGGGCTATTTCGAGCGCGTGGCCGAGGGCGTCATGACCAGGCTCACGCCCGAGACCAGGCTGGCCATCCTGGGCATCAAGCACGGCCTTCCCGAGGCCGAGAAGGCCATGGGCATCGAAATCTACCAAGCCGTGCTGCGCGACGGCGTGCGGGACCTCGCCGGGTTCCGGGACTGGAAGCGCCGCAACCCGGCCCAGGGCATCATCGACTGGATGCCGTAGGGCGGACGGGGTGCATGGCTACAAGGGGCCTGCGGCAGCTAGCCGCGGGCCCCTGTCGTTTTCGGCCGGGCGCGGGCGGCCGGATCGTCGTCGTCGGGCCCGTGGAGTTGACAGGGACGGACGCCTTGGCTAAATGTCGTGAAAATGAAAGTCACAATCATATCTGCGAATTGAGGATGAACACACGGCCCAGGCCGAGGAGGTGCGCCATGGACAAGCCGCAAAGCGATTTCAGCCCGGTTAAGACGATGATGATGCAGCGCATGGCGTTTTTCGCGCTGCTGCGGTCCCTGGAAATGGGGCTGTTCGACAGCCTGGAGCAGGCGGGCGGGCTGTCCGCCGGGGAAGCCGCCCGGGCGCACGGAGTGGACGAGGCGCGCCTGGAGGCGCTTCTGGAGGTGCTGGTGGCCAGCGGCGTGCTGGAGCGCCGGGGGGACGCCTACGCCAACACGCCCATGGCCTCGGAATACCTGGTCCGCGCCTCGCCGTTTTTCCAGGGCAAGTCCCTGAGGCTGCACGTGGGCTTCAACGACGCCGTGGAAAAGGACTTCATGGGGCTTTTGCGCGGCGACGTGCGGATGCGCGAGGAGGTGGATGACGGCTGGGGCGGCGGCGATACCATGGAGGGCACGGCCCAGGACGCGCGCGACGGCACCCTGCAGGACACGGTGCGTTTCGCCTCGGAGCTGCCGGGGTTCGCGGGCCTGCGGACCATGGCCGACATCGGGGGCAACCACGGGGAATTCTCCATGGGGCTCCTGGACCTGAATCCGGACTTGAGCGGCGAGATCCTGGATCTCCCCGGGGTCGTGCCGGGCATTGCGGAGCGCATCGACGCGCGGGGCTATGCGGGCCGCCTCAAGGCCACGGCCCACGACCTGCGCGCCAGGGCAATGCCGCCAGGTGCCTACGACCTCGTGCTGGCCTCCCACGTGCTCTACGCCTTCATCGACACGATCCCCGAGCGGCTGGCGGACATCCTCGCCGCCCTCAGGCCCGGTGGCTGGTTCGTGGCCCAGCACCTGGACCCCGAGGGGAACGCGTCCCCCCGGCATTCCACGGTGGTGGAGTTCGTGACCCGCATGGCGGGCTACAAGACCCACCACATCCACGGCCAATGGCTGGCCGGGCTCCTCGCGGACGCCGGATTCGCCGAAACGCGGACCGCCAAGGCCGGCCCCTCCGGGCTGCTGGTGGCCGCGCGCAAGGCGTGAAGCGAATCGGCATTGCACTTGCCATTGCACGACACCAAAAAGGCTTGCGCGGGTTACGCGCAAGCCTTTGATCTCATTGGTCGGGGCAAAAGGGTCTGAATCTTCGGCATTCAGCTCCCAAAGCTGACGCGCTGCCGGGCTGCGTTACGCCCGGGCGTGCACGGAGGCCTGCTGTGGCTAGGGAGGTGGATTGAGGCCGGAGCAGAGCCAGTCGCAATAGGGCGGGCTGCCCTCGGTGACGGCGAGGGTGAATCTGTCCTCCTCGAAGACCTTGATGCAGGCGCGCACCGCGTCCCGGTCGTAGATGATGCCCGAGCCCGTGCGGATCTCCGCCATGGCGGCGTTTATGCCCTTGCCAGGGCGATAGGGGCGGTGCGAATTGATGGCGTCAACCACGTCGGCCACGGCGAGAATTCTGGATTCAGGCAGGATGTCGTCCCCCGAGAGCCCCAGGGGATAGCCGCCGCCGTCCAGGCGCTCGTGGTGCTGGCGGACCATCTCCGCGATGGGCCAGGGGAACTCCACGGGAGAAAGGATGGAGTAGCCCACGTTGGGGTGGGCCTTGATGATGGCCAGTTCCTCCGGCGTCAGCCTGCCGGGTCGGTTGAGGAATTCCGCAGGCACGTAGAGCTTGCCGATGTCGTGCACCCCGGCGGCCAGGCGCAGGCCTTGGATGTGGTCGTGGCTCATGCCCATGGTTTCTGCGATGGCCACGGCCAGGCCGGTTACGTTGCGCTGGTGCCCGGCTGTGTAGGGGTCCCGGGCCTCGACGAGGATTCCGAATCCCGTGATGATGCCTTCCATGGCATCCTTGAGCCGCCGAAGGAAGACGATCTCCTGCTGGTCGAGAAGCAGCCGCCGCTGCCGGAGACCGTCGTCGATGGCCTTTTCCAGGTCTTGCTGGGTGATGGGCTTGGACAGGATGCGGAAGACGTGACCGTTGTTCACCGCTGAGAGGGCGTTCTCCAGGTCCGCGTATCCTGTCAGGACCATGAGGATTCTTTGTGGATCATTCTTCCTGAGCATGGCCAGGAATTTCAGCCCGTCCATGCCCGCCATGCGGATATCGGAGATGACCAGGGCGAAGGGAGGGGCAGTGGCGATGAGGGAGAGGCCTTCCTTGGCGCTGGTGGCCGTGACGATGTCGTATTTCCTGCCCAGCATGCGCCGGATGGACGTCAGTATCTTCGTGTCGTCGTCGACGAATAGGATTCTTTCGGGCATGCCTTGCTCTTGCGGGACTGTTGCTACAGGGTGCAGGTCAGCGGCTCGATGACCTGGATGGGTTCCTGGATCTCGTCGCGCTTGGAGTAGCGCAGGAGGTACTCGATGAGCATCTCCGTGATGACCTGGCCCTTGGCCAGGATTTTTTTCCTGTGGTGCTTCGCCACGAGGTCGGCGGCCAGCACCATGCCCGGCTGCAGGCCGAGCAGGTGGTATTTCCGTAGGGCGTAGCAGCCTTCCTCGCCGATGAGGTCGGCCAGGGCGTCGAGCACTTTCTGGTCGTAGCGGCCCTCGCGTTTGAGCAGAAGGGTCAGGGCGTCGCCCTTGGCCGCGCCGGAGCACAGGGCCGCGTCGTAGTCCGCCGCCACGCGGATGATACGGGCGCCCAGGGGGATGTCCTCGCCGGACACGCCGTCCGCCGGGGGGCCCGTTCCGTCGTAGTTCTTGAGTTGGTAGGAGACGATGCGGGCGACGTGCCCCATGCGGGGCACCCGGCTGATGAACTGGGCCGCGAAGGTGGGATGGTCCTCGAACAGCGGCGTCTCCACGGGGGCCAGCGGCTTGCCCGCGAGGACCTTGGCCACGATCGAGTCCGGCAGGGTGACGAAGCCGAGCATGGAGAGATGGGCGGCGGTCTCGATTTCCCAGTCCCCGGCCTGGGCCAGGCACCGGGCGAGAAAGTGCACGGTGGGCAGCATGCGGGACGTTCGGCTGAAGATGTCCGGCCGGACCAGGGAAATGACGTCGGCCAGAAGGCCTACGCTGGAGCGCAGGGTCTGGTCCAGCAACTGCGCCTCGGCCACCAGGGCCTCGTGGTACCGGATGGCGTCCTTGAGCGCCAGGGCCAGGTCCTTGGGATTGCAGGGCTTGGTCAGCAGGCGGAAGATGCCCGACTCGTTCACGGCCTTCAGGGCCAGGTCCAGGTCCGCATACCCCGTGAGCATGATGCGGACCATGTCGGGGGCCGCGTCCCGGGCCTTGGCCAGGAATTCGAGACCGTTCATTTCCGGCATCTTGTAGTCGGAGATGACGACGGAGAATTCGTCGCCTCCGGCGAGCAGGGCCAAGGCCTCCTTGCCGTTGCAGGCGGTCTGCGCCGTGAAGCGGCGGCAGAGGACGCGCTGGAAGGAGGAGAGGAGCTTCTTGTCGTCGTCGACGATGAGGATGCTATGCATTGTTGTCCTTCCGGTCGGCTGATTCCAGGGTCAGGGTCCAGAGTTCTTCTATGGATGGGCTGACCAGGTATCTCCTCGTGTAGTCGCCATCGATCAGGGGGGCCGTATCGCGCTTGCTGAACACGACGAGCCGGTGGTCGAAGATGTTTGCCACATGCACGGCCATGAGGGGGCTGCTGTTCATGCCCGCCGCGCTGGGAATATGATGGTGCGTTATGGCCAGGACCTCTTCACTGGGCAGGCCCCAGAGGCGCATGAGATAGCCGCCGATGTCGTCGTGGCTGCACCCGCAGACCTTCCGCTCCGCCTGCCAGAGCAGCGTCTTTTCCCGCTTTACCATGGCGATGGATTCGTTGAAGCTGTCTGGGAGGTGGGTTGCGATGATGATCTTGCCGATGTCGTGCAGCAGGCCGCTGATGAAGGCGTGGTCGGCCTCCTCCTTGGTGCATCCGATGGCCCGGGCGATCCGCTTTGCCAGGACCGATACGCGTACGCTGTGGTCGAAGAGGAAGGCCAAATTGAAGTCCGGGGTCTTGTCCTTGTTGAAGCCGGCGAAGAGATGCAGGCACAGGACCAGGGACCGGACTACGTTCAGGCCAAGGAGCGTCACCGCCTGGTTGGGGCTGTCTATGTGCCGCGCGAATCCGAAGAACGGCGAGTTGACCAGCTGCAGGATTTTCGCGGACATGGAGACGTCCTTCGCTACGATGGCGGCCACGGCGTTGATGTCCACCTCCTGCCTGGACAGCTCCTCATTCAACCGGGCCACGATGGTCGGCACGGAGCAGAGCCGGTCGATCCTGGAAACGACCTTGCGGATCGAGTCGCATTGCATGGAATTGCGGCCGATTATGCTGTCTTCCAGGGTTTCAATCAGTTCCTCCGCCTTGCATGGCTTGTTCAGGAACCTGTGGACCGTCAGCGCGGACAGGGAGGCCACATCCGCGCTCGAATGCCCCGTCATGGCGATGCGTATGGTGTCGGGGTACAGGTCCTTGACCTTGTTCATCAATTCCAGGCCGTTCATCTCCGGCATCACGATGTCGGAGACGATGATGTCCACCGGAGCCTGCCTCATCGCCTCCAGGGCCGCCACGCCGTTGTCGGTGAAGATCATGTCCCATTCTTCCGCCTTGGGGCGCAGGGAGCGCCGCAGCCCGCGCAGAATCAGGGGCTCGTCGTCGATGAACAGGATGCGCCTTCTAGACATCGGCGGCTCCTTCGGTGTCCAGGGGTAGTTCGATCCTGAAGGTGCTGCCCTGGCCCTCCATGGAGGAGAAGGTGAGCTTTCCCTTGTGGTTGTCGACGATGGCCGTGTGGGCGATTGCCAGGCCCTGGCCGGTGCCCTTGCCGGGCGGCTTGGTGGTGAAGAACGGGTTGAAGATGCTGCTCTGGATGTCTCTGGGGATGCCGATGCCGTTGTCCTGCACCGTGATGGCGACCATTCCGTTCTCTTCGGTGGTGGTGATGGAGATGGTCCCCTTGTCGAAGATGCGGCGGGCCACCTTGCTTTCGATGGCGTGCGCGGCGTTGATGATGATGTTGAGCATCACCTGGTTGACCTGGGAGAGCACGGCGTTCACCGTGGGCAGGTTCTCGGCGAGGTTCGTTTGCACCTCGCAGTGGTATTTCCACTCGTTGGTCGAGACGGTCACGGCGTTCCCGATGACGGTGTTGATGTTGACCTGTTCCTTCTTCTCCTGCCCAGGGTGGGCGAACTGCTTCACTGATTTCACGATGGTCGAGATGCGCTCTATGCCGTCGAGGGTGTCGGAGATGGCCTCCTGTATGTCCTGGAGCAGATCGTCGAGGTCCAGGCTCCTGATCTTCGCGTCCAGGCCGTCCAGAGTGGCGCGGTAGTCCCCGCCGTTTTCGACGAGCGTTCTGAACCGTTCGTAGACGGCCATGACGTCGGTCATGTCGTCGAAGGCCGTCTTGAGGAAGCGGGTGTTGTTCTCCACGTATTGGCAGGGCGTGTTGATCTCGTGGGCGATGCCCGCCGCGAGCTGGCCTATGGATTCGAGCTTCTGGGCCTGGAGGAGCTGGCTTTCCAGCATTTTTCGCTCGGTGATGTTGTAGAACGTCTCGATGGTGTGCTTCTTTCCGTTCAGGATGATCGGAAACGCCGAGTGGACGACCGGTATCTTGCCTTTGGACTTCGTCTCCAGCGTGACTTCGAGGTGTAGCGTGCCCTTCGGGCGGACCTTGCCCGTGTCCAAGGCGTGCAGGGCGACGATGTCGTCCCGCTGGCCGCCAATGATGGCGGCCTCGGGAAGCCCGATCAGGCTCCTGAACACGTCGTTGGTCTGGATGATCCGGTTCGATCTGTTTTCGATGACGATGAACCCGACTTTGATGCCGGACAGCACGGCGGCCAGGAGCGCCGCGTATTCCCGTGTCCGCTCCTCGGATTTGTGCCGTTGTATGGCCAGGGCGAAAAAGTTGCCGAGGTGTTCGATCTTCGCGAGATCGCTTTCGTCGAATTCGCCGTCCTTGTTGGCGAGGGCTATCTGGCCCACGAGCGCGTCGCCGAGCACGACGGGCGCGGCCAGGAAGTTGCGGATCGTGCCGTGGCCTTTGGGGGCACTCCTGGACGCCTTGTGCCTGGACGGCTCGTTGGTGAAGTGTGCCGTCCGCGTGTTGAGCGAATGCCCATAGAGTCCGCCGAATTTTCCGTCCTGCAGCGGTTCGAATCGGAACGACTTGCTCTCTGTGCGTTCGATGCGGCAGTTCCCGCTCATCATGCGGGTCAGCGTATGCACCACCAGGGTTCCGGTTTCCGGGTCGATGGTCCCCACGTATCCGTCCCTGCTCGAGGTCAGTTTTTTCGCCTCATCGAGCAGTAGGTCCGCGACGGTCTGGATGTCGGAGAGTTGTGAGAGGAGGGGTTTGTATAAATTGGACAGCGCGTTGGCGATCTCGAGCTCCAGCCCGGGGGCGTGTGTTTTCCTGCCCTGTCCGGGGGCGTCCGTCTTCTTCATGGCGGGTCCTGCGTATAGGTTGCTCTTACTATACAACTTAGTACCAAGTGTCGGGCAAGGTCAATCATTCGGGACGCGGACATCACCGGCGGATGCGAAATCCGCGGGGCATGTCCTTGCGGGGTGTTGGCGGGAGGCTGACGGGTATTCGAGTCCGACTGGTTTATCCCGTTTTTTCGCAGGAGCTTCGATCGGGGACACACAGCGGCCTCGGGCCTGGAACCGCTTTCGCGTTTCAAGAAAAAGGGCCCACGGCGATTGGCCGCGGACCCCCTTGGTGTCCTGGTCGGGGCGAAAGGATTTGAACCTTCGACATTCAGCTCCCAAAGCTGACGCGCTGCCAGACTGCGCCACGCCCCGAGGAAGGTGATTTCCTAACCGAAAGCCCGTGCCAAAGCAAGAAACCCGGGGTGCGGGCCGTGCCTGGGTCCGGGGCCGGGCGGTCCGCCCGCGGCTTGTATTTCGCGGGCCGCAGGTATATCAACACGCCTTGCCCAACTGTCATTCCAATTCCCAGAGGTTTTGATCACCATGTTCGAGATTCCGGTCATGCCCGCGCGCGAAGAGCGGACGGGTGACGAGGATGTGTCTACCTTCACGCCGTCCGGCGTGTGTTCCAAGCTGATACGGTTCACGGTGCGCGACGGCCGCGTGTACGACGTGGCCTTTACCGGCGGCTGCGACGGAAACCTGCAGGGCATCTCCCGTTTGGTGCAGGGCATGTCCGTCGAGGACGTCGTCGGGAAATTGAAGGGCATCCGCTGCGGCAGGAAGACCACGTCCTGCCCGGACCAGCTGTCCCGGGCCCTGGAAGGCCGCCGCTGAGCGCCCGCTGAAGGGCCGTCAGGCCCAGACCCCGGCCAGCACGCGGCCGCAATGCGGGCACGAGCCGCCCTCGGGCGGGCGTCCGGCCAAGGTGAAGCCCCTACGGGGGAGGACCATCTCCCCGCAGCCCGGGCAGCTGGTGGACTCGCCGTCGTGGCCCGGGACGTTGCCCGTGTACACGAAGGACAGCCCGGCCTCGCGGCCGATGTCCCAGGCCCGCTCCAGGGTGGCCACGGGCGTGGGCGGGATGCGCGTCTGGCGAAAGTCCGGGTGGAAGCGCGACACGTGCCAGGGGACCTCGGCCCCCAGGTCGCGGGCGATGAATTCGGCGATGGCCGTCAATTCCTTGTCGGAGTCGTTGAGCCCGGGGATGACCAGGGTCGTGACCTCCAGCCACCAGCCCGCCTCGCGGATGCGCATCAGGTTGTCCAGCACGGGCTGAAGCCGCGCCTGGCAATGGTCGCGGTAGAACTCTTCGCTGAAGCCCTTGAGGTCGATGTTCGCGGCGTCCATGAGCGGGCCCAGGCGCTCCAGGCACTCGGGGCTCATGAACCCGTTGGAGACCATGATGTTCTTCAGTCCCGCGTCCCGGGCCAGGAGCGCCGTGTCCTCCATGAGCTCGAAGAACACCGTGGGCTCGGAATAGGTATAGGACACGCTGGCGCAGCCGTGGCGCCTGGCCGCGTCCACCAGGTCCATGGGCGAGGCGGCCTGCCCCATGGGCTCGTGGCCGTCCCTGGGCGGCTGGGACAGGCTGTGGTTCTGGCAGAAGTCGCAGCCCAGGTTGCAGCCCATGGCCGCGAAGGACAGGGTGCGCGTTCCGGGCAGGAAATGGAACAGGGGCTTCTTTTCCACGGGGTCCACGTTCAGGGCCGCAATCCGGTCGTGGACCAGGGTCATGAGCGTGCCGCCCCGGTTCACGCGCACGCCGCACGTTCCCCTTTCGCCGTCGGCCAGTACGCAGAAATGGTTGCACAGGCGGCACTGGACGCGCCCCTCGGGCAGGGGCTTCCAGAGGCGGGCCTCGGTCATGCGCGTTCTCCTAGTTCCCCTGCTTGTGCCGCCCGTGCCCCGTGCGTCCTTGCCAGCCCTGTGATTGCCCGCCCCGGGCCGGGACCTGGACGCGGGGCTCCACGGTCACGGGGGGCATGCCGTACTGCGGCTTGGGCCGGGGCCTGGGGGTCACGCTGATGACGCTGTCGCCGGTTTGCGGGTCCCGGTCCATGCGGATGTTTTCGTCCATGGTGCCGAAGACCTCGTCGCGGCGCTCGGGCGCGGGCTGGGCCTTGGGCGTCTCCTCGGCCACGGCTTCCTCTCCAGTGGCGGGCTCGGCCTCGGTTTCCGCCGCCCACAGGGGCGCGGCCAGCAGGCCCCAGGCCAGCAGAAGCGCCAAAGCCAGCGGCGGCAGGCGGAATACGCGGTATTTCCTGGTCATATTTGCTCCCTTGAATTTCAGGGCCGAAGTACCTATAACTCAATCCCTCGGCGGCCGGTGCCGCCCGCCCATCGCCCCCTTCCCCTTCTGCACGATTGCAAGGAGCGTACCTCATGACGGACAGGGCCAAGGCCTACACCAGGGCCGGTGTGGATATTCACGCGGGAAACGCGTTTGTCTCGCGCATCAAATCCATGGTGGCCTCCACCTTCACCGGCGGGGTCATCACGGACATCGGCGGCTTCGGCGGCCTGTTCAGGCTGGATACTTCGGGCATGGAGCAGCCCGTGCTCGTGGCCTCCACCGACGGCGTTGGAACGAAGCTGAACCTGGCCTTCGAGTACGACCTCCACGATACCATCGGTATTGATCTTGTGGCCATGAGTGTCAACGACATTCTGGTTCAGGGCGCGAGGCCCTTGTTCTTCCTGGATTATTTCGCCACGGGCAAGCTGGACGGCGAGCGCGCCGCCAACGTGCTGGCCGGCATCGTGGAAGGCTGCAAGCAGGGCGAATGCGCGCTCCTGGGCGGCGAGACCGCCGAGATGCCCGACTTCTACAAGCCCGGGGAATACGACGTGTCCGGGTTCTGCGTGGGCGTGGTGGACAACGCCCACATCGTGGACGGCTCGGCCATCCGCCCCGGCGACGCGGTGGTGGGCGTGGCCTCCTCGGGCATCCACTCCAACGGCTACTCCCTGGTGCGCAAGCTGGTGGCCGAGTCCGGCCTCAAGGGCGGCGACCCCTTCCCGGGCACGGACCAGACCCTGGCCCAGGTGCTGCTCACGCCCACGCGCATCTACGTCAAGGCCGTGAAGGCGCTGTTGCGGGACATGGACATCCGGGGCATGTGCCACGTCACGGGCGGCGGGTTCTACGACAACATCCCGCGCATCCTGCCCAAGGGCACGGCCGTGCAGATCGAGTTCGGCTCCTGGGAGATGCTGCCGGTGTTCACCTGGCTCAAGGAGCAGGGCGGCCTGGACTGGCCCGAGATGCTCCAGATCTTCAACTGCGGCGTGGGCTACATCGTGGTCGTGCCCGCGGACCAGGCCGACGACGTGGTCTCCCGCCTGGTGGGCTCCGGGGAAAAGGCCTGGGTCATCGGCTCGGTGCGCAAGGCGCAGAAGGGCGAGAAGGACCAGGTGGCCGTGGACTTCGGCGAAGCCTGCTGACCCGTTTCCGCAATCAGGATGATTCGGGCCCCGGCCGGTGCAAACCGGCCGGGGCTTTTTCATTGCGGTTCGGCTAATCCGTGCCCAGGGGCAGGGCCACGGTGAAGACCGCGCCCTGGTTCGGCGCGGACCAGACCTCGAAGGTCCCGTGGTGGTTGCGGGTGACGATGAAATAGGACACCGAGAGCCCCAGGCCCGTACCCACGCCTGGCTCCTTGGTGGTGAAGAAGGGCTCGAACACGCGCTTGCGCACGCTTTCGCGCATGCCCGGCCCGTTGTCCTCGAACTCGGCCACGGCCATGCCCTCTTCCTGGCGCAGGGTGATGCCGATGCGCGGCGGGTCGCCGCCCTCGCGCCCTCCGGCCATGGCCTGGGCCGCGTTGCGCAGGACGTTCATGAAGACCTGGAGGATCTCCGTCTCCGTGCAGGGAACCTCGGGCAGATCCGGATCATAGTTGCGCCGGATTTCTATGGCCGTGAAATCCTGGCGGCTCGTCATGCGGTATTCCGCCGCGACCATCTCCAGGGCCCTGTCCACCAGGGCCGCGAGGTCGCACGGAGCGCGCTGCGATCCGCTGGAGCTGGAGAAGCTCAACATGTCCGTGACCACCTCGGCCACGCGTTCCCCGGACGCCCGGATGCCCTCGAGCATGCTGTCGATGCCGCGGCTTTGCATGTAGGCGCGCATGCGCTCCATGTCCACGCCCGCCTCGCGGGCCGCCCTCTCGTTGGCGGGCAGGCCCGGGGTGATCCGGCGCACCACGTTCTGGATGCCCTGCAGGATGCCGCCCAGGGGGTTGTTGATCTCGTGGGCCATTCCCGAGGCCATGCCGCCCAGGGAAATCATTTTCTCGGTCTGCACCAGGGCCTCTTCCGTGCGCAGGCGCTCGGTGACGTCCATGGCCAGGATCATGATGTCCTCGCCGATGAGCCCGAGGCGGTATTCCACGTCCTTGACCGTGCCGTCCTTGCACCTGATCTTGATCACCGCCGGTGGCGGCTCGGCCTCGCCGGCGTAGAGTTTCTCCACCGCGGACCACCACCTGTCCTCCACCATGGCGCGGTAGCGCTTGCTGGGATAGGCGCGGTCCCCCCAGCTCTGGATGTCGGTTATTTCCTCCAGGCCGTAGCCGCAGAGCTCTTCCATGGCCTTGTTCATCAGCAGGGGCTTCCCTTCCCTGTTCACGATGGTCGTGCCCAGGGGCGAGTTGCCCACCATTTCCTGGAAGCGCTTGCGGTTGTCGTCCAAGGCGCGTTCGGCGTCCAGGCGTTCGCCGAATTCCTTTTCCAGGGCTTCGGTCTTTTCGCGCACCTTGCGCCGCAGGGTCCAGGTCCAGAGCAGGGTGGCGGCCAGAAGCAGGGACAGGGGCGCGACCACGTATGGCCAGTGGCGCAGCAGGTGCCGGGCCAGGGCCTTGTCCTCGTACACGCCGAACCACTTGTCGCGGATGGCGTCGAACTCCCCCGAGAGCTTGATCATGGCCAGGCCCTCGTTGAAGTGGGCCAGCAGGCCCCCGTGGCCCTCGGGCACGGCGATGCAATAGCGCAGGGGCTCGATGGGCTCGCCCGCGATGTCGATGTTCGTGAGCCCGTATTTCTTGATCAGATACCGCCCCTGGTAGGTGCCCAGCAGGGCGGCGTCGTGGCGTCCCGAGGACAGGAAGGTCAGGGCCTCGCCCGGGGACGAAACCAGCGCGAGCCGGGCCTCGGGGAAGCGGTCCTGGGCGTATTCGTGCATGATGTCGCTGTCCTGAACGATGAGCGAGTGGCCCGCGATGTCCCGGGTGCCCGCGATCTTCGACCCGTGGCGCACGAACAGGGAATGGGAGGTCAGGTAGAAGGGCGTGGAGAAGTCCACGGCCAGGTCCCGCTTCGGCGAGGCGTGCATGCCCATGACCGCGGCGATCTCGCCCCGCTCCAGCTGCTCCCGGACCTCGGGCCAGGGGCCCAGGTCGATCTTGATCTTCAGCCCCGTGGCCTTGGCCACGGCGCGCATGACGTCCACGGAGAAGCCCGTGGGCACGCCGTTTTCAAGAAATTCGAATGGGGGATAGTTGTAGTCGCCGCGCACCACCAGGTGGTTGTCCGCGCGCGCGCCCAGCGCGAGGCACAGCACGAGAGCAAGCGTCAGCAGCGCGGTGGCGGGAAGGAAATGGCGGGTCGTGTGCATGCGTCTTGAGTATCCGGATTGTTCGGCCAAATTGTCCTAGAGTCCAAGGATAGCAGATTATTGAGGACACAGGCAAAGAGAAAGATTTTCTACTTTCCCAAGGCTTGCAGGCGGCTGTTCGGCAGCTTTCGGGGCGTGGGGGGGCTAGCCCCCCAGGTAGGGGTTGAAATACCCGAATTCGATCCAGGGACAGGCTTTTTTCAGGCGCTTGCGGAAGTTGGCCAGGCCCATGCTGGGCCCCGAGGCGTGGGGCGCGGCCAGGCCGAGGTAGATCTCGGGGTCCAGGTTCAGGTTGCGCAGTTGGATGAAGTCCACCTTCAGGTCCTGGACCAGCCCCGCCAGGGCGTCCCATTCCCTCTCGGTGTCGGACACGCCCGGGAAGAACAGGTAGTTCAGGGACACGAACAGGCCGTTTTCCTTGGCCTGGGCGATGGTCTCGCGCACGGCGGGCAGGCCCGCGTAGCCCCGGGGGCGGTAATAGGCCGCGTACAGGTCCGGAGTGGCGCTGTTCAGGGACACGCGGATGGAGGACAGCCCGGCCCGGGCCAGGGGGGCCATGGTCTCGGGCAGGCTGGCGTTGGTGTTGATGTTCACCGTGCCCGCGCCCCCGGCCTTGCGGAAGGCCTCCACGGCCTTGGTGATGGTGGCGGCCTCGGTGAGGGGTTCGCCCTCGCAGCCCTGGCCGAAGGAATACACGGGGCGCTTCTTCTCGCGCCGGGCGTGCTCGGCCATGACCTCCACGATCTCCTCGGGCGTGGGCCGGAAGTCGATGCGGTTCTGGGGCGAGGGGAAGCCCGAGTCCTCGTCCTGGTACGAGATGCAGCCCACGCAGCGGGCGTTGCAGGACCGGGAGGTGGGCAGGGGGGCCTCGTAGCGGCCCAGGGCCAGGTTCTTGGCCGCCGGGCAGCAGTAGGTCAGGGCGCAGCCCGCCAGGTGCGCGACGAGCCGGTTGTTCGGGTACTTGGCCAGCAGGGCGTGGGCGCCCTTGTCGATGCGTTCCTGGGGGATGCCCTCGAACACCTGGCGCGGGTCCTCGTCCACCTTCTTGGCGCAGACCCAGAACCGGCCCTGGGCGTAGCCCACGGCCGCGTAGGCCACCAGGGGCAGGGTCGGGGCGTCCTCGGCGGTGTCGTAGGCCGTGATGCCGCTGATGGTGTAGGCCGGGCAGACGAAGGCCGAGACGGCGTTCTCCTCCAGGGCCACGGCCTCGCCGGTTTCGGGGTCCAGGCCCACGGCGTGGCGGCCGGGCAGCAGGAACACGTCGCTGCCCGGGGGCAGGGGGGTCAGGTCCTGGGGCCGGGGCAGGGCCAGCTCGTCGCCCCGGCGGCAGAGCATGAGCAGGCCGGGGTGGTCGTAGATGCGGCCGGATTCGTCGGCGAACAGAAGCTGGGGCTGGACCTTGGCCATCTGGGCCTCCTGGGTTCCCGGGGCGCGGGGGCCCGGAATAGAAAAAGGGGCGGACCCGCAACATGCAAGTCCGCCCCGGGGAGTGCACCGCCAAAAGGCGAGTTCTAGCGCTTGGAATACTGGAACCTGGCGCGGGCGCCGCGCTGGCCGTACTTCTTGCGCTCCTTGACGCGGGCGTCGCGGGTCACGAGGCCGGCCTTCTTCAGGGCCGGGCGCGTCTCCAGGTCGAAGGCCATCAGCGCACGGGTGATGCCGTGGCGCACGGCCTGGGCCTGGCCGGCGATGCCGCCGCCGCAGACGTTGACCTTGATGTCGAACTTGCCCAGGGTCTTGGTGATGTTCAGGGGCTGGCGGATGATCATCTGCAGGGTCGCCCGGGGGAAGTAATCCTCGTAGGGGCGGCCGTTGACGGTGATCTGTCCGGTGCCGTTGTCATACAGGCGGGTGCGGGCCACGGAGGACTTCCGCTTGCCGGTACCGTAGAAAAATTCGCTCATTTCCTCTTACTCCTTGGCGGTGCTTAGAAGTCCAGCTCTTTGGGGGCCTGGGCCGTGTGCGGATGTTCGCTCCCGGCGTAGACCTTGAGCTTCTTCAGCTGGGCGCGGCCAAGGCGGTTCTTGGGCAGCATACCGCGCACGGCCTTGATGATCACTTCCTCGGGCTTCTTCTCCAGCATCTCCTTGAGGGAGGTCTCGCGAAGGCCGCCGATGAACCCGCTGTACTGATAGTATTTCTTTTGATCGAGCTTCTTGCCCGTGACCTTGATCTTCTCGGCGTTGACCACGACGATGAAGTCGCCGGTGTCGACGTGGGGGGCGAACTCGGGCTTGTGCTTGCCACGCAGGCGGGTGGCGATCTCCGTGGCCAGGCGGCCCAGGATCTTGTCCTCGGCGTCCACCACGTACCACTCGCGGGCGATGTCGCCTTCCTTGGGGGTATATGTCTTCATTGGCTGCTCCTCAATCGGAATTCAGTGTCGGAACGGCGCTTGATAAGCGCTTTCGTCCCGCAAGTCAATGACAAAACCGAAATCGGTCTTGCCGAAAATCATAACGGGGGCGCGTACCATAAACAAAAAGAATCCGTTTGTGAACCCCTGAATGCCAATCCCTCAAAGGCCAGTCATTCCGGGCCTTGAGCTTTGCGCCGCCCGAATGTAGTCTCTGTTTCAGGGAGGGACACATGCCCATTATCAGGAAAAGTCTGCTGCAACTCATCTTCTCCGGCACCTACATGAAGCGCTGGAACGACAAGCTCCGGCCCGTGGCGCTTCTGGAGGTGGACAAGCAGGCCCACAAGATGATGGTGGCCTGGATGCTCATGACCCTCAACTCCCGGGGCATGGGCGCGGACGAGCGCCGGGCCCTGGGCGACGACGTGATGGAGGGCGGGCTGTTCGATTATTTCTACCGCCTGGTGATCACGGACATCAAGCCGCCCATCTTCTACCGCATCAAGGAGAACCCCGAGCATTTCGCCCAGCTCACGGCCTGGGTCCTGGAGCAGATCCGCCCGGCGCTCCAGCCCCTGGGCCCGGAGTTCTGGGAACGCCTCTCGGCGCGGTTGTCGGAGCCGGACGAGGAGAGCCTGGCAGGTCAGATCCTGGGGGCCGCGCATCTCTACGCCTCCAGCTGGGAGTTCAATCTCATCAAGGACCTGGGTCCCTGGGACGCGGAAAAGGCGGGCATCGAGGAGTCCTTCGTGGTCGGGCTCAAGGAATACTCGCATCTGGAGGGCGTGCCCGAGCTGATGGAGGGCACCGGTTCGGTGCTGGGGCGCTTCGCCCACCTCTGCGGGCAGCTGCGCTTCCAGACCCGCTGGTCCCAGACCCCGCGCATCCCCGAGACCTCGGTGCTGGGGCACCTGTTCATCGTGGCGGCCTACGGGTATTTCTTCAGCCTGGCCGTGGACGCCTGCGCCATGCGGCGGCAGAACAACTTCTTCGCCGGGCTGTTCCACGACCTGCCCGAGGTGCTGACCCGCGACATCATCTCGCCGGTCAAGAAATCCGTGGCCCCCATCGGCGACCTGATCCGCCAGTACGAGGAGGACGAGCTCCAGGGCCGCGTGTTCGGCCCCCTGCGCCAGGGCGGCTACGAGGACCTGGCCGAGCGCCTGTCCTATTTCCTGGGCCTGGAGGTGGGCGACGAGTTCCAGTCCGTGATCCGCGAGGACGGCCGGGTGCGGGCCGTGGACGGGACTGAACTGAACGCGCTCTACAACGCCGACGCGTTCGACCCCAAGGACGGCCGCCTGCTCAAGGCCTGCGACAGCGTGGCCGCCTTCGTGGAGGCCTACACGGCGCTTCGCAACGGCATCTCCTCGGACCAGCTGCAACAGGCCGTGTGGCGCATCCGCAAACGATACAACGACTTCTCCTTCGGCGACCTGCACGTGGGCGCTCTCCTGGCGGATTTCGACTAGGACCGGCTGCGGCCCCTGGGCCTTAACGATTTTCCCCCTTTCAGGTACGGGTTTGACGCAAAGGTTTGCCGGAGTGTATAAACCCGTCCAATGAAAAACCTCAATTCGCCGGGGACGCGGCGCGGGAGGCGCGGGTGAAGATCAGTATCTGGGGATGCAGGGGATCGCTTCCCGCGTCGGTGAACGCACCGCTGGTGCGCAAGAAGATCGTGGCGGCCCTGGAGACAGCCGTGCTCAGGGGCGTGGGCAAGGGCACTGACATCAACGCCTTCGTGGACCGCGAATTGCCCTTTTCCGTGCGCGGGTCCTACGGCTCCAACACCTGCTGCGTGGAGGTCTCGGCCGGGGGCGGCGAGTTCCTGATCATCGACTGCGGCTCCGGGCTGCGCGACCTGGGCAACCACGTCTTCGCCACCAAGGGCCCCAGGCCCCAGGTCTACAACATCTGCATCACCCACCTGCACTGGGACCATCTCATGGGGTTCCCGTTTTTCACCCCGGCCTATGTGCCGGGCAACGTGATCCGTTTCTACGGCTGCCACGAGGGCATCGAGCACGCCATGCGCACCCAGATGTCCGAGCCTTTTTTCCCCGTGCCCTTCGACGCCCTGGGCGCGGACATCGAGTTCCACTCGCTCACGCCCGGCGAGCCCCGCGACATCGCCGGGGTCTCGGTCATGCCCTGGAGGCAGGACCACCCGGGAGCGTCCTACGGCTACCGCATGGAGCACGAGGGCAAGGTCTTCGTCATGTCCACGGACAGCGAGCATCGCCAGGACATGGAAAACCCCGCGTATCCCTTCCTGGACTTCGTGCGCGACGCGGACCTCCTGATCTTCGACGCCCAGTACACCTTCCAGGCCGCCAGCACGAGCAAGCAGGACTGGGGGCATTCCTCGAACATCGTGGGCGTGGAGCTGGCCAAGCGCGCCGGGGTCAAGCGGCTGTGCATGTTCCACCAGGAGCCGACCCTGGACGACGCGTCCATCGAGGCCTTCCACAAGGACACCAAGCGCTACTCCCTGCTCTACATGCCGGACACGGAGCTGGAAATCCTCATGGCCTACGACGGCCTGGCCGTCAGCGTGTAGCGGTCGGCCGGGGATTTGCCCTGGCCCCAGGGGCAGGGGCGTTTTTGGGGTGCGGGCTTGGCTCTGTTTGTATTTTCATATACAAAACAAGATGTTGGCCCTTTCTATGGCTGGGCCGCGCTCGGAGCGGCTCATGCGCGGCGAGGCCCGCCCCGGCGCGCGGCCGTCCCGGAGGCGGCATGGCGGGCAACGGGACACTCCCCACGCGCACGTTTCAATCAAAGGACCGCATGCGAATAGAACGAGCCGGCAAGGATGATTATCGCGAGCTGCTGGAGGTCTGGGAAGGATCGGTCCGCGCGTCGCATGATTTTCTGGCGGAGGAAGACATCGCCTTCCTGCGGCCGCTGATTCTCGGGCAGTATTTCGACGCCGTGGAATTGCGGTGCGTCCGGGGCGAGGGGGATGCGATCCTCGGCTTCTGCGGCGTGGCCGACGGGAAGCTCGAGATGCTGTTCGTCGCGCCCGGGAGCAGGGGCCGGGGGATCGGTTCCGCCCTGTGCGCCCATGCCATCGGGCGGATGCGCGTCCGGCATGTGGACGTGAACGAGCAGAACCCGCAGGCCGTGGGATTTTATGAGCACGTGGGATTTCGGAAAGACGGGCGTTCGGCGGTTGACGGACAGGGGAAGCCTTTTCCCCTGCTGCACATGACCCTGGACAGGACTTGAACGCCCGGGGCATCCGCGCAAACCCCGTGAAGCAGGTCGCATGACGCACGCCATCACCGAACGCATCGGGCCGAGGTCCGGCCCCCGTGGCCCGCGCCTCGCCGTGCTGGCCGTCTGGCTGTTCGCCCTCCTGGGCTGGTCGTGCCCGGCCCTGGGCGGGGAGACCCTGGTGGTGGCCCTGTCCGAGCTGGCGCCGTGGAAGATGGTGCTGGACGGGGAGCCCCAGGGCATCGACGTGGACATCCTGAGCGAGGCCGCCGCGCGCATGGGCCTGGGCCTGGAGTTCCGCGTGGCCTCGTTCTCCCGCTGCCTGAAGGACATGAAGGCCGGGAAGGCCGACCTGATGACCGGGCTGCTGCGCCTGCCCGAGCGCGAGTCCTGGCTGGTGTACGTCACGCCCCCCTACGTCACGGAAACGGCCTCGGCCTTCTATTCCACGCGTTCGCGCGCGCCGACCATCGTGCGCTACGAATACCTGCGCGGCCTGCGCATCGGCGTGAAGCGGGGCGAGAAGCACTTCCCGCAGTTCGACTACGACCGGGAGCTGCGCAAGGCCGAGGTCCGGGACCTGGACGACGGGTTCAGGCGGCTCCTGGCCGGGCAGGTGCAGGCCGTGGCGGCCGAGGAGTTCCAGGCCGACTGGTGGCTGGCCGCCCACCACCGCACGGCCGAGCACGTGGCCAAGACCCCCCTGCGTTATCAGGGCTACCAGCCCATGTTCTGCGCGTTTTCCGCCAAATCCCCCAAGTCCGCCTTGGCCGCCGAACTGGGCGCGACCCTGGCCTCCATGATCAGCGACGGGTTCGTGGGGCGCGTCCTCGCGCGTTATGCCGTAGGCCGCTGATCCTCCAACCCCCGAGGTAGAATGAAAGACCGGCCCCCGAGGGGGCCAGTCTTTGTTGTCTGTAGCCGTGCGGGGCCCAGCGCTAGGCGGCTTGGGTCTCCTTGGCGGACAGCTTGGCCAGATAGGCGGTCATGCACTTGCCCAGGCGGCGCATGCCTTCCTCGATGGTGGCCTCGTCGGCGTTGGAGTAGTTCAGGCGCAGGGTGCGCTGGCCGCCGCCGTCCACGTAGAACGGGGTGCCGGGCACGAAGGCCACCTTCTCCTTGGACGCCAGGTCGAAGAGCTCGTGGGAGTTCGCGCTCTCGGGCATGGTGGCCCAGAGGAACATGCCGCCCTCGGCGCGGGTCACGGAGACGCAGTCCGGGAAGTATTTGTCGGCGGCTTCGCGCATCACCGAACACTGGCGGCCGTAGTTCTCGCTGATCTTGGCCACGTGGGAGTCCAGGTCGTTGTCCGTGAGCCAGCGGTGCAGGATGATTTGGTCCACGGTGGAGGTGTGCAGGTCGGCGGCCTGCTTGGCCTTGACCAGGGCCGAGTGCACCTCGGGCTCGGCCACGACCCAGCCGATGCGGAAGCCCGGGGCGGCGATCTTGGAGAAGGTGCCCATGAGCATGCTGTTCTCGCGGCGGTAGGCGAACAGGGGCGTCTGGTGCTCGCCGGCGAAGCGCAGCTCGCCGTAGGGGTTGTCCTCCATGAACACCGTGTCCGTGCCCGCCAACAGGTCCGCCACGGCGCGGCGCTTGGCGTCGGAATAGGTCAGGCCCGAGGGGTTCTGGAAGGTGGTCACGGCGTAGAACATGCGCGCGCCGGTCTTCAGGGCGCTGGCCAGGGCGTCCAGGTCCGGGCCGTCCTCCTCCAGGGGCACGGGATGGTAGTTGGGCCGGAACATGGAAAAGGCCTGGATGGCGCCCAGGTAGCCCGGGGACTCCATGACCACGGTGTCGCCGGGGTTGATGAAGACCTTGGCGGCCAGGTCCAGGGCCTGCTGCGAGCCCGTGGTGATGACCACGTTGTCCGGGTCGATGTCCAGGCCCACCTTCTGCTTGTAGCGGTCGGCGATCCACTGCCTGAGCGGCGGATGCCCCTCGGTGGTGGAGTACTGCAGTGCGTTGGCGCCGTTCTCGGCGATGGCGGCGTGGGCCGCGTCGGCCAGGGCCTCGCAGGGGAACAGCCGCGGGTTGGGCAGGCCGCCGGCAAAGGAGATCACCGAGGGGTCCTGGGTGACCTTGAGAATTTCTCGGATGAAGGAACGGGGCACTGTCTGCATGCGTTTGGCGAAGGTCGCGGTCATGGGAAATCTCCTTGGGTGAGCTTGCGCGCTCGTATCCGGCCCGGGCTCTGCCCTGGACCTTGAAAATCGAAAAATGGAAGAAAAAACGGCTTAGGCCAGCGGTAACGGCGCGCTACGCACTGGCCCCGGTAATTCGCAGATCGTCGCATAGAGCGGCGGATGCGGGGGCCTGGCTACGTAGCGCGCCGCATACAGCGACGCGTAGTTCGCGCGCGGCTACTTGGGGGTCGGAGGCGGTGCAGATGGCGGAGACCACGGCCACGCCGTGGGCTCCTGCCCGTGCGGCGTCGGCGGCGTTGGCGGCGTTGATGCCGCCGATGGCCACCAGGCGGTGGTGGGAGGTCCGGCGCAACTCGGCCAGGCCGTCGAGGCCCCAGGCGGGGGCGGTGTCGGTCTTGGTGGGGGTGTCGAACAGGGGGCTCACGCCCAGGTAGCCCACGTCCCAGCCCTCGGCCTCGCGGGCCTGGTCCATGGTCTCCACGGACAGGCCGATGAGGGCGTCGGGGCCCAGGATGCGGCGGGCTTCGTCGTAGGGCATGTCGGACTGGCCCACGTGCGCGCCGTCGGCGCCCACGGCCAGGGCCACGTCCACGCGGTCGTTGATGAGCAGCAGGGCTCCCGTGTCCGCGATGGCGTTCTTGACCGCGCGGGCCAGGTCGATGAATTCGCGTGTGGAAGCGTGCTTTTCGCGCACCTGAACCACGCCCGCGCCGCCCAGGGCGGCGAGGCGCGCGGTCTCCGGCACGCCCCGGGGGGCGCACAGGGCCGAGTCCGTGACGAAGTACACGGACAGGTCGGCGGCGGGCCTGCTCACACTTCCTCCAGGACGATGGACGAGGCGATCTGTCCGGCGTCCAGGTTGTACAGGGCGTCGTAGAAATGCAGTTGCAGGGTGCCCGGGCCCTCGGCCTTCTTGCCTGCCGCGTCGCCCGCGGCGCTCATCACGGCCATGCCGGACACGGCGGCCCGCAGCGGGTCCTGCTCCACGGCGGCGAAGGCCCCCACCACGGCGCTGGCCGTGCAGCCCATGGCCGTGACCTTGGGCATCAGGGCGCTGCCGCCCTTGACGAGAATACAGTGTTCGCTGTCGGCCACGATGTCCACGGGGCCGCTGACCACCACCGCGCAGTCGCAGCAGGTGGCCAAGTCCCGGGCCACGCCCACCAGGCCCTCGCCGGAGTGCGCGCTGTCCACGCCCTTGGGGCCGGTCAGATTGCCGCTCGCGGCGGCCCGCAGATGCTCGGGGCTGGCCGCGTCCAGGGCGGTGCACAGGGCGAGGATTTCCGAGGCGTTGCCGCGGATCACCGCGGGCGCGCATTCGCGCAGGATGGACAGGGCCGTGACCGTGCGCAGGGACGAGGCCCCAGCGCCCACGGGATCCAGGAGCACGGGAACGCCGCGTTTCTGGGCCGCGATGCCCGCCTCGATCATGCTTTCGATCCACATGGGGCTGAGGGTGCCGATGTTCAGCACCAGGGAACCCGAAATGGCGATGAGGTCGTCCAGTTCTTCGATGGCGTGGGCCATGATGGGCGAGGCCCCGAGGCAGAGGAGGGCGTTGGCGGTGTTGTTCATGGCCACGAAGTTGGTGATGTTGTGCACCAAAGGCGCGGCGGCGCGGACTTTTTCCAGGTCCGCGTATATGGAGGCGGTGTCCATTGGGATTCTCTCTTTCGTGTTCCCGTCGTCAGGCGGTCCGGCCATTGATACTCAAAAGTTTTCGGATTGCAATAGCCCGAGGCCCAGGAGACGGAAATTGTGTTTGAAACCGACGAAATTGTCGCCCGGGGTCACTTTCCGCGAAGCGGATCCCGGCGCAAACCGTTGCGGGCCGGGGATCGGTGCGATTTTACGCGTTTGCTAGAATTGTCGCTGCTTGCATTACGAAACGCGTAATATAAAGATGAATATTCTATTCACTACGTCGCTGGAGCATGCCCGTGATGCCGATGATCAAGAGGCCGGTGAATATCCAACCCAGGCAGATGTAGAACCAGAAAAAGACGTGGAGGAGGGATGTCCAAGTCAAATATTTTTGACCAAGGGGTTTCAGAATTATGAGCACCAGAGGAGTGAGCTTGGTTTCATCATAATTAGCAGGTATCCAGTAGTCCTCTTGGTCCAGGTCGATGAAGGGGACGAAGGTATCTATGGCGTAGGCAACGGCGTTGAAGCAAGGATAGGGCTCGCCCTGCATGGTGGCGGTTAGGTCCTGGCCCTGCCGGATGTTCCAGGTCTGTGCCCGCACCATGAGCCCGCCCAGGTAGGCTGCGTGGAAAATTACGATGCCCAAAGCTATGGACCCAGCGATCCAACCAAGGGCCTTTTCGGGCTTGTATCCGTATGCGAGAGTGCGACCGAACCACTTGTGCCACAAGCTTCGCAACCAGCCCATGTTGGGGTCGAATTCCCTGAGCCGCCGATTCTTCTCAATGAGTATTTCCCGCGCGTCCCGCTCGTGTCCGGCCCGGCGCAGGGCCGAGGCCAGTTGTTCGTAGGACTGGGGCGTGTGCGCGCCCTTGGGTTGCAGTGCCAGCCAACGCTTGCGCGTCGCCGCGTCGCGCGGGGCCGTGTGGTGGATGTCCGTGTAGGTCAGGCCGTGCAGGCGCAGGTTCCCGGGGGCGGGCCAGCTTGCCTCCTCGTCCATGAGTACGCCCAGGGTGGCGCATTCCAGGCTCAGTTCCGCCGCATTGGGATCAAGCAGGCCGTGGTACTGGAACGTACCGTGAACCGTGGCCCGGCTGAAGTCCAGCTTGCCCTGGGCCTGGAATCCCTTGCGAAGCCCCACATATCCGCCCACGGTTATGCTGTCGGCGTATAGCGCCGTCTCCCCGGGATTGTTGAAGACGCCTTGGTCGCAACGCAATTTCCCTCCGATATTTGCGCCCATGAAGCTGACTTTTCCCGTGGCCTGGAATCCCTTTTCCAGGAAGACGTTTCCTCTGATGTCGGCCGTGCTTGCGTCGAGGGCATAGCCGCCGACGCAGGTGAATTGTCCCCCTCCGCATTCCAGGTTGCCGCCGATGTCCGCGCCAAGGAATCTTGTTTCTCCCACTGCTTGAAAGTCGTCATCCAGAAAGACGTCGCCTTTGACGGTCATCCCGTCCGCGTTGAGGGCCGTGCCCTTGGGGTTGCCGAAGAGTCCGTTGCTGCATTCCAGGTTACCGCCGATATCCGCACCGAGAAATCTGACCTCGCCCCTGGCGTGGAACTCCTTGTTCAGAAAGAGGGAGCCGTTAATGGCGGCCCTGTCCGCGTCGAAGGCGAATCCTTCGTCGTTTTCAATGCATCCACCGCCGCAAGTTAGGTCTCCGCTGATTGTTGCTCCAAGGAGCCTGGCTCCGCCCTTGATGGACGTCCAGTTGAGAAAGAGGGATCCATGAACGTGCACTCTGTCGCTTTCAAATGGACCTATATAGGAGTTGTTAATATATATTCCTTTTATGTGCGCATCGTAGAGAGTCAGCCCCGCATGAATAGCACATTGAAATAAACCGATACTGAAAGGTATGTCGGCAGCTCTAAGATCAATATTGTTCTCGATTCGTGCGCCCTGGATGCACGGACCCTGGCGATGCACGTACGGTTGCGCCTCGCGGTTCGCGCACAGCCATTCCAGGCATTCGCTGCGGATGATTTTCTCCGTTCCCCATTCCGCTGCCTGGGCCGGGTCGATTTCATCGTCGTCCCCCCAGCCGCACGTCACCGTCTCCCCTGTCGGGGCCTTGGTGAACAATTCCACCTCGGCGGCGGACAGCTCCTCGAAGCGTTCGCGGGCCAGGGCCAGGAGGGCGGAGGCGGTTTGGGCATCGGTCATGCGGCAAGCAATATCAGATTTCATATCTCCGGGGCAACGGGCGGGTAGCCCCGGCGCGCGGGATTCGGGGGTGTTCCGGGACGCCGGGCAATCGTCGGCGTGGGCTCGCGTCCAACCCGGGAGTTGCCCAACACCGCGACATGACATACACAAGAATCGAGGACGCCCAACGCCGTGGGGTGCGGCGGGGCCGGGACACGTACTCATACAAGGAGTTGCCATTGTGCTGATGCGCAAGCGAGCCTGGGATTTGATGCGTGACGATTTCATCAAGGTGGGAGAGGACGTGGGGCTGGTGGAGCTGATCCGCACCCTGCACGAGGCGGTGGCCGAGGACGCGGACAACCACGTGGCCGTGGTCTACGACAAGGACGGCAAGGCCCTGGGCGTGATCTCCATGTGGAGCGTGATGAAGAAGCTCGAGGCCTGCGTGTTTTCCGAGGAGGTCCTCATGGCCCACGAGGAGGGCGATTGGGACCGGGCCTTCGCCCGCGCCTGCCGCGCCTGCGCGGACAAGGGCCTGGAGGGGCTCCTGGAGGGCGACGCCATCTACGTGCTGCCCAACGATCCCCTGGTCATCGTGGTGGAGACCCTGCTCAAGCACCGTCGCAACTGGGTGCTGGTCAAGGAGGCCGAGCAGGTCCTGGGCGTGATCTTCAAGAGCGACATTTTCAGGGAAGTCAGTAGCGACGTGCTGCGCCACGTCCAATAGCAGAGCGTCCACAAACAGCGATCTGCTGCGTTACTGCGAAAATGCAAACCCTCCCGTACGGGGAGTACGCTTCGGTCTTGCACAATTTTGCAGGAGGGCAAAATTGGTCGATGCGGCGAAGCGCATCGCCCGCAGGGGCGCTGGCCAGGACGGCCAGCGAACATTTTTTTTGCGCCTTGCATCTCACTATTTGTGAACGCTCTGCGGCGGCTGCTGGGCTACATAATTTCCAATAATCATCTGGCACCGGAGACGGGATGAAAGTCTATTCCGCGCGGGAGACGGCCGATCTCCTGCCGTACAAGGAACTGTCCGACGCCGTGGCCGACGTGCTGCGCGCGGCCGCGTGGGGCGAGGCCCAGGCCCCGCCGCGCCTGGTGCATTCCCTGCCCGACGGCGGGAGCCTGCTGCTCATGCCCGCGTCCGACGGGCGCATGGCCGTGACCAAGGTGCTCACCGTACTGCCGGGCAACGCCCACCGTGGCCTGCCGCTCATCAGCGCCGACGTCCTGGCCCTGGACGCGGCCACGGGCGAGCGCCTGGGCATCCTGGACGGGCAAACCGTCACGGCGCGGCGCACGGCCGCGGCCAGCCTGCTGGCAGCGCGGACCCTGGCGCGGGGGCGTGGCGGCCCCTTGCTGGTAGTGGGCGCGGGGGTGCAGGCGCGGGCGCACCTGGAAGCCTTCGCCTCGGGCCTGGGCGTGCGCCAGGCCTATCTCTGCTCGCGTTCCGGACAGAATCTCATGAGCCTGGCCAACCACGCCTTGTCCCTGGGCGTGGACGCCTCGGTGGTGGCCTCGCCCGCCGAGGTCCTGTCCCGCTGCCCCCTGGTGGTCACGGCCACCACCAGCCGCGAGCCCGTGCTCCCGGACGACGCCCTGGACCTCCTGATGCCCGGCGCGTTCATCGCGGCGGTGGGCTCCTTCACGCCCGAGGCGGCGGAGATCCCCCCCGGCGTGGTGCGCGGGGCCTTCGTGGTGGCGGACACGCCCGACGTGCGCCACGAGGCCGGGGACCTGATCCGTGCGGACGTGGACTGGGGCCGTGTCTCCTATCTGGCGGACGTCCTGGACGGGCCCGCGCCCGAGGGGCCGGTGTTCTACAAGTCCGTGGGCAGCGCGCTCTTCGACCTGGCAGCCGCCAGGCTGGCCCTGGGCTGAGCCGGGGCGAAATCCGAACCTTTCAGGCCGCGCCTTCGGGCGCGGCCTTTTTCATCATTTCGGCCACCGCCTGACCCAACCGCTCCACGGCCTCCTCCGTGCCGTCCTCCCAGACTCCCGGGCAGTTGATGCGGATGTAGTCGTCGAAGGTCCCGGACAGGGTCTGCAAGCCGCCCGGGGTCACGGTGACGCCCAGGTCCCGCGCGCGCAGGAACAGCTCGCGCGAGTCCACGCCGCCGGGCAGGCGCACCCAGAGGCAGATGCCCCCGGCGGGCAGGGCGGCCTGGGTGCCCGGGGGGAAGTGGCGGCCGATGGCGCTGTGCAGCCGGGCCGCGTAGGCGGCCATGGAGGCGCGCAGGCCGCGCAGGTTGCGTTCGTATTCCCCGCGCCGCAGGAATTCGGCTACGGCCATTTGCGCGGGGTTGGCGGCGAAGGCGTTGATGCCCGTGCGCGCCGCCTTGAAGGCCTCCGCGAAGCGGCCGGGCAGGGCCCAGCCCACGCGGTAGCCCGGGGCCAGGGTCTTGCTGAAGGACGACACCGCCGTGATCAGCCCGGTGCCGTCGAAGGCCTTGCACAGGCGCGGCCGCTCGGGCCCGAAGTGCAGGTCCCCGTATACGTCGTCCTCGATGAGGGGGATGCCGCGCGCCGTGAGCAGGTCCACCAGATCGGCCTTGGCCGCGTCCGGGGTCAGGCTGCCGTCCAGGTGGAAGTTGGCGATGACCAGGCAGGCCCGGATGGTGAAGTTGGAAAGCGCCTCCTCCACCAGGTCCACGCGGATGCCCCTGGTGGGGCAGGAGGGCACCTCGATGGCCCGCAGCCCGAGCTGTTCCAGCACCGAAAAATACACCAGATAGGTGGGCGACTGCACCAGCACCGCGTCCCCGGGGTGGGTCATGCACTTGAGGAGCGTCATGGCCCCGTCCCGCGCGCCCGTGGTCACGAAGACCTCGTCGGGCAGGGCGGATACGCCCGCGGCCATGGCCCGCAGGGCCAGCTGCCTGCGCAGGTCGGGCAGTCCCTGGTGCGGGGCGGGGGCCGCCGCTAGGTCCGGGGCCTCGCGCACGGCCGCGCACAGCCGCCGGGCCAGGGCCGGGCCGCCCAGGAGGGAGGCGTGGGGAAAGGAGCTGTGGAAGAAATGCCCCTCGCACTGCCCGTGCTCGTCCTGGGAGGCGCGCAGCAGCCCCTGGCGCGAGAGGTCCACCGCCCCGGCCTGGGCCCCGGGCTCCAGGGTCGGGCCCGTGAGGCGGCCCCAGTCCTGGCGCACGTAGTGCCCGGAGCGCTCGCGCGATTCCAGCACGCCCCGGCTCTCCAGCCCGGCATAGGCCTGGGCCACCGTGGGCACGCTGACCCCCCTGGCCGCGCCCATGGCGCGCAGGGAGGGCAGCCGGTCCCCGGGGCGCAGGCCGCCGTCCTCCAGGAGCTTCAGGATGTGGTCCTCGATGGCCTTGTAGCGGTAGGGCGGGGCGGGCGTCGCGGGCATGGGTGTCCAAGTCTGTTAAGGTTGCTGTTCATATGAATTGCATCTGTTCAATTAACAGCGAGGTGCGTCAATGTAAACGCGTGCCGCCCACGGCCGGGCGGCCGGAGACAAGGAGAGAGGCGATGCGGATTCGGACATTGGAACACGTGCCCTTCGAGGGGCCCGGGGCCATCGCGCGCTGGGCCGGGGAGCACGGCCACGAGCTGCACAGGACGCGGGTCTTCGCGGGCGAGCCCCTGCCGGAGTCCGGGGACGCGGACCTGCTGGTGGCCATGGGCGGGCCCATGGGCGTGCGCGACGAGGGGCGCTTGCCCTGGCTGCGCGCGGAACAGGATTGCCTGCTCCGGGCCATGGACGCCGGGCGCGCGGTGCTCGGCGTGTGCCTGGGGGCGCAGCTCATGGCCCGGGCGCTGGGCGCGGAGGTTGAGCCCAACCCGGCGGGCCGCGAGATCGGCTGGTTCCCGGTGACCCGCTCGGGGGAGGGCGAATCCTCCGTGTTCGACGGGTTCCCCCGGGTCTTCCCGGCCTTCCACTGGCACGGGGACACCTTCGCCATTCCTCCGGGCGCAGTGCGCCTGGGCGGGAGCGCGGCCTGCGCCAACCAGGCCTTCGCCCTGGGCGACCGGGTGGCGGGGCTGCAATTCCACCTGGAGACCACGCGGGAAAGCATGGACCTGCTCATCACCAATTGCGCCGACGAGCTGGCTCCCGCGCCCTTCGTGCAGACCGTGGGTCAGCTGCGCCGGGGCGCGGCGGGCATCGCGGCCCTGGAGCCTCTGCTGGACACCCTCTTAGCCAACATCACCAAGGAGTTATGACATGCGGCACGAGAAACGCGAGATCAAGGACAAGGCCAGGGTGGAGGCGCTGCTCACGAGCTGCCTGACCATGCAGCTCGGCCTGTGGGACGGCGAACGGCCGTACGTGGCCACCGTGAACTTCGGCTACCGGGACGGGGCCGTGTACTTCCACGGCGCGGCCAAGGGCCGCAAGATGGACTGCATCCGCGCCAACGGGCTGGTGAGCTTCGCCACGGTGGTGGACAGCGAGCTGATCCGCGCGGAAAAGGGCTGCGGCTTCACCACCCACTACACCTCCGTCACCGGCTTCGGCCGCGCCGAGGTGCTCACGGACCCGCAGGACAAGGCCCGGGCCCTGGACGTGATCATGGCCCAGCACGGCGGCCCCGTGGACTCCTACGACCCCAAGGTCCTGGAATACACGGCCGTGGTGCGCGTGGCCCTGGAGCAGCTCACGGGCAAGGTCAACCCCGCCTATCCCGGCGACCCCCAGGTATAGCCGCCCGGGTTTCGGAAATCGGAAAAGACCAAGGCCGGAGGGACGTCCCTCCGGCCTTGGTTCGTTTTGCGCGGGGAAATCTAGAGCTTTTCCGAGTACAGGGCCTCGAGGATGTGCTTGGCCATCTTCTGGGTGTATTTGCCCTCGGCCTGGGAGATCTGCATGGCGGCCTCCTTGGGATCCATGGCCTCGGCGAAGGGCCGCTTGGTGGTCATGGCGCAGTAGGAGTCCACCACCGCGCAGAGGGTGCCCAGGAAGGATATCTCCTTGAGCTTGTTGGGATAGCCGCTGCCGTCCAGGCGTTCGTGGTGCTCCATGATGCACTGCTGCATCTCGTCGAACTGTAGCCCCAGCTTGAGGGCCATCTTGGAGCCGAGCAGCGGATGCATGTTGACCTTGGCGCGTTCGTCCTGGGTCAGGGGTTTGGCCTTCTCGCGGATGAACGGGGGAATCTTGGCCATGCCCATGTCGTGCAGGAACAGGGACAGGGCGACCTTGTCGTAGTCGCGGCGGTTGGAGCCTCCCGGGCGCATCTTCTCGAACAACCACAGCCCCAGCACGCCGGTGTTGAAGCTGTGGTTCTCCAGGGTGTGCTCCTTGTGCATGCGCCGCACCAGGGCCCGGATGCGGTTCAGGTCGTTCCAGAGATATTCCGTGAGCACCATGAGGTCGTTGTAGAGCTTGGTGAACACGGGCTTCACGGGCTGCTCCAGGAATTCGGCGATGCGGTCCGTGAGGGCGTAGGAGAATATCTCGGCGATCTCGCCTTCCTTCAAGTTCTCGTCCACCAGCACCAGGTCCAGCTGCTTGGCGATGTGCTTGGAATAGATGGAGTGGTCGCTGCGGGCCACGAATATGTTGCCTTCCTTGCACAGCTCGGCCAGCTGCTCCTGCTTGGCCGTGTCCATGCGGTCCCCCTGCTTCTCGAAGAGCAGGATCTGGGCCGTGTCTTCCTTGAGCACGTACAGGTTCAAGGGCGGCCTGAACTTGGGAAAGCTGGCCAGGATGTCCAGGCTGATCTGGTAGTATTCCTCGGCGAGGTTGTCGACGATGTTGGATTTGAGCGTGGTCTTCAGGGAACACATTGGGCATGACCTCGTGGCTGCTTTCCGGGCCGTCCGTCCCACCCCATCGGGCTTCCCGGGCGGCCTCGTGCTGGTGTCCTCCGCGTGCCCGGCCGGAGGGGCCGGGCGAGGTTTCCACGCCGTCTCCCCGTTTCCAGGCGGATGACGGCGGTCCTGCGGTCTCCGGTTTCCCGTTTCCACGTGCGCGGCCGGACTTACGCCTATCCCTTCTGTTTTTTCAGCGGATTGTCAACCGTGGACCTTTACTTTTTGATATTTTCTCTAAATAATTTCTAGAAAACTCAACTCTCCCGCTGGAATTTCCTTGCATGCGCCCACGGTCTGGTGGTAGATAGTGGTAAAAAGTGGGAAGAAGTGTAAGACCAATGCGCATGTTCAGAAGCCATTCCAACCGCAGCCTGGACCCCAAGGGGCGGCTGATGATTCCCCCGGAGTTCAGGGAGGTCGCGGCTTCCCTCGGTTCCGAGGGGTCTCTGATGCTGACCAATTTCGACGGCTGCGTGATGGCCTACCCGCTGCCCGAGTGGGAACGCATCGAGGAGAGCTTCAACCGCATCAACGGTCTGGACAAGCGTCTGCGCAATTTCCAGCGCTTCTTCATCTCCGGTGCCACCGAGGTCTTCCTGGACAAGCAGGGGCGCGTGCTCATTCCGCCCCACCTGCGCGAATACGCGGGGCTCGGCAAGGACGTGGTCGTGGCCGGAGTGGGCAAGAAGTTCGAGATTTGGGATCGCGGCCTGTTCGAGACCAAGCGCCGCGAGATGGAAGAGAGCTTTGACGAGGATATGGCCGATCTCGCGGACAAGGGCTTCGAGCTTCGGTTGTAGGAGACGGGCATGAGCGAACAAGACGGGAAGGCACCCGCCGAGCGGCACGTCCCCGTCCTGTTCGACGAGGTCATTGACTATTTGAGGCCCGCGCCGGGCATGCGGTTCCTGGACGGAACCCTGGGACTGGGCGGGCACACCGAGGGGCTCATGGAGCGCTCGGGCGGCAAGGCCGAGGTGTTGGGGTTGGACCGCGACGCCCAGGCCCTGGAGCTGGCCCGCACGCGCCTGGCCCGGTTCGGGGACAGGGTCCGCTTCGCCCAGACGCGCTTCAGCCGCTTCGCGGGCGCCCTGGCCGAGATCGGCTGGGATGAGCTGGACGGCGCCCTGGTGGACGTGGGGGTTTCCTCCATGCAGCTGGACGACCCCGAGCGGGGCTTCAGCTTCATCCACGACGGCCCCCTGGACATGCGCATGGGGCACGCCGACGGACAGGCCCCGGCGAGCAGAATAGTGAATACGGCGTCCGAAGAGCGCCTGAAATTGATTATCGGCCGCTTTGGCGAAGAACCCCAGGGGGGGCGCATCGCCCGGGCCATCATCCGGGCCCGGGAGAAAAAGCCCATCGAAACCACCCTGGAGTTGGCGGCCATAGTTGAAAATGCCTACCCGCCGAAAATGCGGGCCAAGGCGCGGAACCACCCGGCTACCCGGACCTTCCAGGCGCTGCGCATGGAGGTCAACGGGGAACTGGACGAGCTTCAGGAATACGTCACTGGGATACTGCCTTTCCTGAAGCCCGGAGCGCGGCTGGCGGTCATTTCCTTCCACTCGCTGGAGGACCGGATCGTCAAGCGCGCATTCCAGCGGGAGGCCAAGGGATGCCTCTGTCCGAAAGAGGTTCCCATTTGCACCTGCGGGCATGTCCCGCAACTGCGGATACTGACAAGAAAGCCTGTCACAGCCACCGAGGCCGAGCGGGATGCGAATCCCAGGGCGCGCAGCGCCAAGCTCAGGGTGGCCGAGAAGCTGGCGCCTCCTTCGGGGGGGACCCGGTGAGGTCCGTTCGCTGGTGGATCGCGGTGATGGGGGCGCTGGTCCTGGCCCTGGGGCTGGGCGTGGTCCTGTGCAATATCGAGCGCGTGGGCCTGGCCTACGACCTCAAGACATTGCAGGGCGAACTGGACTCGGCGAGCTCCCTGGTGACCAGGCTGGAAATGGAGCGCGACAGCTTGCTGTCGCCACACAGGCTCAGGGCCAGGGCGGCCGAGTTCGGACTCGAGCCCGCCGGCCAGGGGCGGCTCAGGCGGTTGCCCGCCAAGACGCCGGGCGCCGACAAGCCATCACAGGAGTAGGTTCATGGTTGCCAAGTACGCACCGCGACACGTCAGAAACCGGGATTGGGCCGGTATTCGTCTGGCGGCGGTGGCGGTGCTCTTCGGCCTGGCCTGGATCGCGCTCTGGGGCCGGGCCTTCCAGGTCCAGGTGCTCAAGGGCGACGAACTGTCGGCCATGGCCCGTCGGCAGCATCTGGCCAGCGAATTCGTGAGCGGCGAGCGCGGCAGGATCATGGACCGCAAGGGCCGGGTGCTGGCCCAGAGCGTGGAATGCCGCTCGGTGTTCGTGCGCCCCGCCGAGATCAAGGATCCGGCCGAGGCCGCGGTCCGGCTCGGCCGGGTGCTGGGCCTGCCCTCCCACGACGTGGCCCGCGACCTGCGCTCCCGCCGCCCCTTCGAGTGGCTGGCGCGCCAGGTGGGGGACCGCGAGGCCGCCCTGGTGGAAGGCCTGGACCTCCCCGGCGTGCACCTGGTGGACGAGTACAAGCGCATCTACCCCAACGGCTCCCTGGCCGGACAGCTGCTGGGCTTCACGGGCTACGACGGCGAGGGCCTGGAGGGCATGGAGCGCTCCATGGACAAGGCCCTGGCCGCCAGGACCGACCGCGCCGTCGTCCAGCGCGACGCCCGGGGCCGGACCCTGTATCTGGACGGGGCCACGGACGAGGCCGCCCAGAGCGGGCAGGACGTGGATCTGACCATCGACGCGGACATCCAGGCCGTGGCCGAGGCGGCCCTGGAGCGGGCCGTAACCGGGAACAAGGCCGCCAACGGCACCTGCCTGGTGGTAGACGTGGCCAGCGCGGAAATCCTGGCCTGGGCCCAGTATCCCTTCTTTAATCCCAACATCTACCGCCAGAGCGGGCCGGGCGTGTGGCGTAACCGCATCGCCCTGGACGCCCTGGAGCCGGGCTCGACCCTCAAGCCCTTCGTGGTGGCCGCCGCCCTGCAGGAAGGTGTGATCAAGCCCGGGAACACGTATTTCTGCGAGAACGGCAAGTGGGAGGTTCCCGGGGCCGTGATCCGCGACACCCACAAGTACGGCAAGCTCACGGTGCGCGAGATCATCACCCTGTCCTCCAACATCGGAGCCGCGAAAATCGGCCTGGACCTCGGGGCCGAGCGCCTGTACGGCTACCTGTCCCGTTTGGGCCTGGGCAGACGCCCGGGCCTGCCCCTGCCTGGCGAAAGCCGGGGCATCCTGCGCGAGGCCGATGCCTGGACCCAGGTGGATACGGCCAACATTTCCTTTGGACAGGGCGTGGCCGTGACCCCCCTGCAGCTGGCGGAGGCCTATCTCTGCTTGGCCAGGGGCGGCGTCTACACGCCGCTTCGCATCCTGCGCGACGGAACCGGACCCCAGCAGGGCGCCGAGGTGCTGCACCCCGACGTCTGCCGCGAGGTGCTGTCCATGCTGCGCGAGGTGGTGGAGGGCGAGGGCACGGGCCGCGCGGCGCGCATCGAGGGCCTGCCCGTGGGCGGCAAGACCGGCACGGCCCAGAAGGCCTCGCCCTCGGGCGGCTACGGGGACGAATACCTGGCGTCCTTCGTGGCCCTGATTCCGGCGGACAAGCCGCAATATCTCATCCAGGTCATGGTCGACGAGCCCCAGCCGCACCACTACGGCAGCGTTGTCGCCGCGCCGGCGGTGCGGGACATCGCCATACAGACCCTGGCGCAGCTGGGCAAGCTGCCCGAGCCGTCCGTGGAGGCGGCGCGGGCCATTGCAGATGGAGGACAGAACAATGGGAATGATGACGGACATCGTGTCGGGATGGCTGCGGTCGACGGCCTTCGCCCTGAAATTCGGAAGGTGGGGCGTACCGTACCGGATGTCGTTGGCCTGTCCGTCCGGCGGGCCGTTGAGATATTCGCCGATGCCGGAACCGTCCCGGATTTCCGGGGGGACGGCGTCGTCGTCCGCAAGCAGGACCCCCCTTCGGGCCGTCCCTGGCCGCAGCGGGGACGCGCCTGCGTCCTCTGGCTCGGCGACCCTCCGGACCGGAGCTGAGGGCCGGGACGTGGTCATGTGGGAGGAATTGCTGCGCAAGGTCGCGGGCGGCCTGATGGTGCGCACGGATTCCCGCCAGGTGCGCCCGGGCGAGGTCTTCGTGGCCATGCCCGGGGCCAAGGCCGACGGCGGGGCCTTCATTCCCGACGCCGTGGCGCGCGGGGCCGCCTTCGTGGTGGCCCGGTCGGGCGCCCGGTTCCCGGCCGGCTGCGCGGCGCAGCTGGTGGAGCACGACAACCCCCGCCGCGCCCTGGGCGAGCTGGCGGCCGCGCGCTTCTCCACGCGCAAGCTGGGCCTGACCGTCATCGGCGTCACGGGCACCAACGGCAAGACCACCGTGAGCTACATGCTGGAGCACCTCCTGGCCAAGGCCGGGCGCAAGGTCGGCGTGGTGGGCACGGTGAGCTACCGCTGGCCCGGGTTCAACCTGGAAGCGTCCATGACCACCCCGGACTGCTGGCAGCTGCACGAGCTCTTGGCCAACATGGCCGCCGCGGGCGTGGACACCGTGGTCATGGAGGTCTCCTCCCACGCCCTGGACCAGGACCGCGTCTGGGGCCTGGACTTCGACGTGGCCGCCCTGACCAACGTGACCCAGGACCACCTGGACTACCACAAGACCATGGACGCCTATTTCCGGGCCAAGGCCCGGCTCTTCGAGGATTGGCCCAAGCCCGGCAAGGCCGCGGTGGTCAACGCCGACGACGCCTACGGCCGCATGCTGCTGACCCGCTGCGAGAACTGCGTGGGCTACGGCCTGTACTACCCGAGCATGGGCCCGGGCCCCGGCCTGTCCGGGCGCATCAAGACCAGCTCCTCGCGCGGCCTGGAGCTGGAGATGCACTACGGCGCGGATTCCTGGGTGCTCAACTCGCCCCTCATCGGCCGCCACAACGCCTCCAACCTGCTCACGGCCCAGGCCGTGGGCCTGGCCCTGGGCCTCAGGCCCCGGCACCTGAAGGCGCTGGAGGACTTCACGGGCGTGCCCGGCCGCCTGGAGCGCGTGCGGAACGCGCGCGGCCTGGACGTGTTCGTGGACTACGCCCACACCCCCGACGCCCTGGAGAACGTGCTCTCCTCGGTGCGGGAGCTGGATTTCCGCCGGTTGTTCTGCGTGTTCGGCTGCGGCGGCAACCGCGACAAGGCCAAGCGCCCCCTCATGGGCGAGGCCGTGTGCCGCTACTGCGACGTGGCCGTGCTGACCTCGGACAACCCCCGCGACGAGGAGCCTGGGGCCATCATGGACGACGTGCGCCCCGGCCTGTCCGGGTGCGCCGAGGTCATCGAGGACCCGGACCGGGCCCAGGCCATCGCCCTGGCGCTGGACGCCATGCAGCCCGGCGACGTCCTGGTCATCGCGGGAAAGGGCCACGAGACCTATCAGGAGGTCAAGGGCGTGCGCACGCATTTCAACGACGCCGAGGTCGTACGGGAGCTGGCTTGCTGAATGTGACCCTCGCACAGGCCGCCGCCGCCATGGGCGCGCTGGGCGACATCGGGACCGGAGCGGACACGACCCTGGCGGGCGTGTGCACGGACAGCCGGCTGGTGCGCCCGGGCGAACTGTTCTTCTGCCTGGCGGGCGAGAACTTCGATGGCCACGAGTTCGCGGGCCGCGCCGTGGGTGCCGGGGCCCTGGCCGTGGTGGCCACCCGGCCCCTGCCGGAGATCGAGGGCCGGGTTCCCGTGTTCATGGTGCGCGACGTGCTGGAGGCCCTGGGCGCCCTTGGCGCGGCCTGGCGCGCGGCCAGCAAGGCCACCGTGGTGGCCGTGACCGGCTCGGCGGGCAAGACCACCACCAAGGAAATGCTCGCCTGCATCCTGGAGCGCCTGGGCGACACGGGCAAGAACTACAAGAACCACAACAACCAGCTGGGCGTGCCCCTGTGCATGCTGGGGCTCACGGGCCGCGAGCGGTTCTGGGTCCTGGAGCTGGGCATCAGCCAGCCCCGGGACATGGACGAGCTGGCGGCCATGGTCCGGCCCGATGTGGCCGTGGTGACCAACATCGGCCCCGCGCACCTGGAAGGCCTGGGCGGGCTGGAAGGCGTGGCCCGGCACAAGAGCGACGTCTTCAAGTACCTGGCCCCGGGCGGCACGGCCGTGGCCAGCGTGGACTACCCCCTGCTCTGGGAGCGCGCCAGGGAACTGGCCCCCGGGGCGGTGGGCTTCACGGCCAGGGACGCCGCGGCCCCCTACGCGGGGAGCTACCTGGGCCCGGACGGGCGGGGCGGCGGGCGTTTCGCCCTGTCCCTGTGCGGCGACGGCGTGGAGTTTTCGGCCCCGTTCACGGGCCGCTATTTCGCCGAGAACATGGCGGCGGCCGCCGCCGTGGCCCACGGCCTGGGCGCAACGGCCGGGGACGTGGTGGCGGGCATCAAGGCCGCGGGCGTGCCCGAGCACCGCTTCCAGGTCATGCGCGCCGGGGCCTGGACCGTCATCGACGACACGTACAACGCCAATCCCCTGTCCATGCGCAACGCCGTGGACAACGCGGGGGAGCTGGCCGGCGACGGGCCCCTGGTGCTGGTTCTCGGCGAGATGAAGGAACTGGGCCCCGGGGCCGCCGACCTGCACCGCGAACTGGGCGAACACCTTGCCGCGAGCAAGGCGGCCGCCGTGTTCTGGCACCAGGGACAGGGCGACGCCGTGGCCGAGGGCTTGGCCCGGGGCGGCTGCGCCCACGGGCTGAGGAAGATCGGGGACCCGCGCGATCTGCGGGCGAATTTGAAGGAGTTGGAGCTCGCGGGCGGCGTGATGCTGGTCAAGGGTTCCAGGTCCTGCAGGATGGAGCGTTTCGTGTCCGCCATGACGGACGCCGCAGGGGAGGACGCCGAGTGATCTACAATCTGCTGTATCCGCTTTCCAGCGAAGTGGGCATCTTCAACGTCTTCCGCTACATCACCTTCCGGTCGGTGTGGGCGCTGTTGACGGCGCTCCTGGTGACCATCGTGGTGGGGCCGATGTTCATCCGCTGGCTCAAGCGCGTGAAATTCGGCCAGGAGATCCACGAGGACGTCAGCGGCCACATGCACAAGGCCGGGACCCCCACCATGGGCGGCCTGCTCATGGGCTTCGGCGTGCTGCTGGGCGTGTTCCTCTGGGCGGACCTGACCAACGTCTACATCTGGCTGGCGCTGTTGGTCTTCACGGGCTTCGGGGCCGTGGGCTTTCTGGACGACTGGTTGAAGGTGGCCAAGAAGCACAACAAAGGCCTCTCGGCTACGGCAAAGTTCGGCCTGCAGATCATCGTGGCCGGGGTGGCCCTGTACCTCCTGGTGCAGCAGCCCGCCTACGACACGCACCTGTTCTTCCCGTTCTTCAAGTCGCTCAGGCCGGATCTGGGCTGGTTCTACATCCCCTTCGCCGTGCTGGTGGTGGTGGGCGCGTCCAACGGCGTGAACCTCACCGACGGCCTGGACGGCCTGGCCATCGGCCCGAGCATCGTGGCCGGGGCCTGTTTCGCGGTCTTCGTCTACGCCACGGGCCACGCGGCCATCGCCAAGTACCTGCAGATCGCCAGCATCCCCGGCATGGGCGAGGTGGCCGTGTTCTGTGGGGCCCTGGTGGGCGCGGGCCTGGGCTTCCTCTGGTACAACGCCTACCCCGCGCAGGTCTTCATGGGCGACGTGGGCTCCCTGTCCATCGGCGGCAGCCTGGGGTTCGTGGCCGTGCTCTGCAAGCACGAGCTGATCCTGGTCATCGTGGGCGGCCTGTTCGTGGTGGAGACCCTCTCGGTGATCCTGCAGGTGGGCTACTTCAAGTTCACCGGGGGCAAGCGCATCTTCCGCATGGCCCCCCTGCACCACCATTTCGAATTGAAGGGCATTCCGGAATCCAAGATCATCATCCGGTTCTGGATTCTTTCCATCCTCCTGGGGCTGATGGCCCTGTCCACCCTGAAGTTGAGGTAGGGACGATGGACGCTCGCGCAGATATGAAGAACAGCACCGTGGCCGTGGTCGGCGCCGGGACGTCGGGCCGCTCCGCCGCCCGCCTGGCCGTGGACCGGGGCGCGAAGGTGCGCCTGTTGGAGCGCAGCCAGACCCCGCCCGCCGAGGCCGCCGAACTGGAGCCCCTGGGCGTGGAGCTGCTGCTGGGCGAGCACTCGCCCGAGCAGTTCGCCGGCGCGGACATGGTGATCCTGTCCCCGGGCGTGCCCCTGGCCAGGATCAAGGCGCTCCTGCCCGCCGCCGGAGGGCCCGAGGTCATCTCCGAGATGGAGCTGGGCTACCGCTTCGCCCGGGGCCGCATCCTGGCGGTCACGGGCACCAACGGCAAGACCACGTCCTCGGGACTGGCCGCGCACATTCTCCGCAGGGAGGGCCACTCCGTGTTCCTGGGCGGCAACATCGGCACGCCCCTGTGCGAGCACGTCCTGTCCGGCGAGGCCGCCGACGTGCTGGTGCTGGAGGTTTCCAGCTTCCAGGCCCAGGCCTGCACCACCTTCCGTCCGGAGGTGGGCGTGCTGCTCAATTTCGCCCCGGACCACCAGGACCACCACGCGAGCATGGAGGAATACCTGCGGGCCAAGCTGAACATGTTCGCCAACATGCACTCCGAGGACCTGGCCGTGCTGCCCGCGGCCATGCGCGACAAGCTGGAGGACTACTACTTCACCCGCGCCCGCATCCACTGGTTCGAGTCCACGGACCGCTTCGAGTCCGAGTGCCTGCCCGGGGCCCACAACCAGTCCAACATGGAGGCCGTGTTCCAGGCCGTGAAGCGCTTCGGGATCACCGAGCGCGGCATGCGCGAATCCCTGGACGGGTTCGAGCCCTATCCCCACCGCCTGGAGCTGGTGGGCGAGCGGCGGGGCGTGCGCTTCATCAACGACTCCAAGGCCACCACCGTGGACGCTCTGGCCGCCGCCCTGGAGACCTTCGATGCCCCGGTGCTGCTCTTGGCGGGCGGCGTGTACAAGGGCGGCGATCTGGCCGCCCTGGCCCCGCTGATTCGGCGCAAGGTCAAGGCCGTGTGCCTGTTCGGCGACAGCCGCGAGATTTTCGAGAAGGCCTGGGCCGGGCACGTGCCCCTGGCCTGGGAGCCGGCGCTGGAGAAGGCCGTGCATCGCCTGATGACCTGGGCCGAGCAGGGCGACGTGATGCTCCTGTCCCCGGCCACGGCGAGCTTCGACCTGTACAAGAACTACAAACAGCGGGGCCTGGATTTCAGGCGCATCTTCGAGGAGCTTGGCGAATGAGCAGCGTGGCCGCCCAGGCAAGCGGGCCCCCCCGCCACGCCGTGCGCTGGCGCATGGACTGGACGCTGTTGGCCAGCGCCCTGGTCCTGGTCGGCCTGGGCCTGATCATGGTCATGAGCGCCAGCGGCTTCATGGCCGAGCGCTCCTACGGCGACGCCTACATCTTCTTCCGCCGTCATTCGCTGTACGCCCTGTGCGGGCTGGTGCTCATGGTCCTGGCGGCCTTCGTTCGCCGCGAGATCTTCCGCCGCCTGGCCTATCCGGCGCTGGGGATCGTGGTGCTCCTGCTGCTCTTGACCTGGCTCACGTCCCTGGGATTCGAGGCCGGCGGGGCCAAGCGCTGGCTGCGTCTGGGGCCCCTGTCCGTGCAGCCCCTGGAGGCCGCCAAGGTGGCCCTGGTCTTCTATCTGGCCTATTTCTTCAGCCACAAGCAGGACAAGATCAAGACCTTCAGCGTGGGCTTCCTGCCGCCGGTCATGGCCACGGGCTTTTTGTGCCTGCTCCTGCTGGCGCAGCCGGACTTCGGCGGGGCCGTGTTCCTCTGCCTGCTGCTGTTCCTCATGAGCCTGGTGGGCGGCACCAGCCTCATCTATCTGTTCGCCTCCATGGTCCTGGGACTGGGCTGCGCCTTCCTGCTCATTTCCCAGTCCGCCTACCGCATCAAACGCTGGACCGCGTTCCTGGACCCATTCGGCAACGCCCAGGACACGGGCTACCAGCTGGTGCAGTCCCTGTTCGCCTTCGGCTCGGGCCGCTGGACCGGCGAGGGACTGGGCGCGGGCAGGCAGAAGCTCCTGTTCCTGCCCGAGGCGCACAACGATTTCATCATGGCCATCGTGGGCGAGGAGCTGGGCTTCCTCGGCGTGTCCCTGGTCTTCGTCTGCATGGGCGCGCTGCTCTGGCGGGCCTTCATGATCAGCCTGGCGCAGGAGGACGCCCAGGACCGCTTCCTGGGCTACGGCCTGACCCTGATTTTGGCCATCGGCGCGGTGCTGAACATGGCCGTGGTTCTGGGCATGGCCCCGCCCAAGGGCGTGCCCATGCCGTTCCTCTCTTACGGCGGATCGAGCCTCCTGGTGTCCTGCTTCTGCGTGGGCGTGCTCCTGAATCTTTCCAGGAGGCGCGTCTGATGCGGCGCGTCGTCATCACCACCGGCGGCACCGGGGGCCACGTGTTTCCGGCCCTGGCCGTGGCCGAGGAGTTGCGCCGCCGCCATCCGGAAGCGGACATCCTCTTCGTGGGCGGCTGCCACGGCCGCGAGCGGGAGTTCGCCGAGGCCGCGGGCCTGCGCTTTCTGGGCCTGCCCGTGCGCGGGGTCATGGGCCGGGGCCTGCGCGCCGTGGGCGCTCTCTGGGGCCTGGGCCGGGCCGTGGTCCGCTGCTGGTGGCTGATGCTGGGCTTCAAGCCCGAGGTGGTGCTGGGCTTCGGAGGCTACGCGGGTTTCGCCCCGGTGCTGGCCGCGTCCATGCGCGGCATCCCCTGCGCCGTGCACGAGCAGAACAGCTACCCGGGCAGCGCCAACCGCCTGCTGGGCCGCTGGGTGGATCGCGTGTTCCTGAGCTTCCCGGACGGCCACGGATTTTTCGACGCCGCCAGGGCCGAGATCACGGGGAACCCCGTGCGCGGCGCCCTGGTGGACCTGGGCGAGGCTTCGGGCGAGACGCGCGAAGGCGGCAAGCGCCTGCTGATCCTGGGCGGCAGCCTGGGCGCGCGGCCCCTGAACAAGGCCGTGTGCGCGGCCCTCGGCGGCCTGCGCGAGGCGGGCTTCGAGATGTTCCACCAGACCGGCGAGGCGGACCTGGCCGAGGTGCGCGCCGCCTACGAGGCCGAGGGCTGGACCGGGCCGGACGCGCGGGTGGAGGCCTTCATCCGGGACATGGCCGGGGCCTACGCCTGGGCCGATCTGGTGCTCTGCCGCGCCGGGGCCACCACAGTGGCCGAGCTGGCCGTCACGGGCAAGCCCAGCGTGCTGGTGCCGTATCCCCTGGCCACCCACGACCACCAGACGGCCAACGCCCGCTACCTGGAGAAGGAGGGGGCCGCCGTGATCCTCGCCCAGAACCTGCTGGGCGAAGTGAACCTGGCGAAATCTTTGGACACGCTGTTTACAGCGCCCGGCAGGCTCACGGAGATGGGCCGCGCAGCGCGCTCCCTGGGCAGGCCCCGGGCCGCGGCCGTGCTGGCCGACGCCGTGGAGGCCCTGGCCGAGGGCAAGAATCGCAAGGAAGGATAATGAAGGACAAGATCAAGAAGATACACATGGTGGGCATCGGCGGCTCGGGCATGAACGGCATCGCCGAGGTGCTCCTGAACATGGGCTACGAGGTCGCTGGCTCGGACCTGGCGGACACCCCGGTGACGCGCAGGCTGGCCGGGCTCGGGGCCGTGATCCACAAGGGCCACGCCGCGGAGAACGTGGGCGAGTGCGACGTGCTGGTCAAGTCCACGGCCGTGTCCGAGGACAACCCCGAGGTGCGCGAGGCCCGCAAGAAGGGCATCGCCGTGATCCCCCGGGCCGAGATGCTGGCCGAGCTGATGCGCCTGCGCACGGGCATCGCCGTGGCCGGAACCCACGGCAAGACCACCACCACGTCGCTTTTGGCCACCATCTTCACCGAGGCGGCCATGGACCCCACGGTGATCATCGGCGGCAGGCTGAACACCTTCGGCTCCAACGCCATGCTCGGCGGCGGCGAATACCTCATCGCCGAGGCCGACGAGTCCGACGGCTCGTTCCTCTGCTTGAAGCCCATCGTCACCGTGGTCACCAACGTGGACCTGGACCACATGGATTTCTACCCGGACCTCGACGCCATCAAGGATTCCTTCGTGGAGTTCATGAACGGCATCCCCTTCTACGGCCTGAACGTGGTCTGCGCGGACAGCCCGGTGGTGCGGGACATCCTGCCCCGGGTCAAGCGCCCCGTGATGACCTACGGCATCGAGGACGAGGACGCGCGCTTGCGGGCCGAGATCAGGGAGTGCGAGGCCGCCAGCTGCTTCGACGTGACCCTGGACGGCGAGGCCTGGGGCGAGGTGGTCCTGGCCCAGCCCGGCCGCCACAACGTCCTGAACGCCCTGGGCGCCATCGGCGTGGCCATCGAGGCGGGCATCGCCAAGGATGTGATCATCGCGGCCCTGGCCAAGTTCGGCGGGGTGGGCCGCCGCTTCGAGCACAAAGGCGAGGCCGGGGACGTGATGGTGGTGGACGACTACGGCCACCATCCCACGGAGATCCTGGCCACCCTGGAGACGGCGCGCCAGTGCTACCCGGCCAAGCGCCTGGTGGTGGCATTCCAGCCCCACCGCTTCACGCGCACCCAGGCCCTGTTCGGCGAGTTCTGCCGGGCCTTCGGCCTGGCGGACCTCTTGCTGCTCACGGAGATCTACCCGGCCAGCGAGGCCCCCATCCCCGGTGTCAGCGGCCAGAGCCTGGCCCAGGGCATCCGCCAGGTGTCCGAGACTCCGGTGCTGTTCTTCGACGATTTCGACGCCATGAGCGCGGCCCTGCCCGAGGTGCTGCGCCCCGGCGACCTGCTCCTGACCCTGGGGGCGGGCAACATCTGGCAGGTCGGCGTGGGCTGGCTGGAACGCGCCGGGAGCCGGGGAGTCTGATGATGGGTTTGAAGGTGCTGCCCGGACCGCTCATGAGGGAGCGCACCACACTGGGGCTGGGAGGACCGGCCCTGGCCGAGGTGCGCATCCATTCGGAGCGCGGCCTGGACGAACTGCCCGCCGTTCTGGAGAAGATCGGCGGCAGGCCCCTGGTCATGGGCTGGGGCAGCAACCTTCTGGCCGCGGACGGCGAACTGCCCGTGACCCTCATCGGCCTGCCCGAGGCCGGACGGCCCAGGGTGGTGCGCGAGAGCGGCGAGCGGGTCACCGTGCACGTGGACGCGGGCATGCGCCTGCCCCGGCTGCTGGCCTGGTGCGCCAAGCACGATTTGGCCGGGCTGGCCGGGCTCTCGGGCATCCCCGGGGGCGTGGGCGGCGCCGTGGCCATGAACGCGGGCTCCTTCGGCGCGGACATGGCCGGGTGCGTGTCCCGGGTGCTCCTGTTCAGCCCCTGCTGCGGGCTGAGGTGGGCGGGGCGCGCGGACGTGGACATGGGCTACCGCCATTTCGAGCCCCGGACCTGGGACAGTTTTTTCATCGTCCTGGCCGTGGAGCTGGACCTGGCCCGCGCCGAGGCGGGCAGCGTCCTGGCCCACGGCGCGGATTGCCTGGCCAGGAAGAAGGCCACCCAGCCCCTGGCGGCCAAAAGCGCGGGCTGCGTGTTCAAGAATCCCGAGGGCGACGCGGCGGGCAGGCTCCTGGAGCGGGCCGGGCTCAAGGGCCAGCGCCTGGGCGACATGGCCTTCTCGGACCTGCATGCGAATTTTCTGGTCAACCTGGGCGGCGGCACGGCCGCGCAGGCCTTCGAGCTCATCGAGGCCGCCCGGGGAGCGGTGGCGGAGCGCTTCGGCGTGGAACTGGAACTGGAAGTCAGGGTGGTGGCATGAGCGCGGTTTCGGCCATACGCAGGGGGCGCTCGTCGGTGCGCGGCAACCGCCCGCGCGGGGCCGACCGGCCGCGCCTGCGTCCCGGCCGCGCCCTGCTCTGGGCCGGGGGCCTGACCCTGGCGGTGGTCCTGGTGGGCGCGCTGAGCCTGGGGCTGCTCATGGGCTTCCGCTGGCTCACGGTGTCGCCGTTCTTCGCCCTGACCCGGGTGGAGGTCGCGGGCAACGTGCGCCTGACCCGGGAGGAGATATTGACCCTGGCGGGCGTGGAGCCCGGGGAGAACGTCCTGGAGCTGCGCATCTCCGACGTGGAGGGGCGCGTGGCCGCCAGCCCCTGGGCCGCGCGGGTGGCCGTGCGCCGGGTGTTGCCCGACGGGTTGTCCATCGTCGTAACCGAGCGCTCCCCCGCGTACTTCGTGCGCACGGGCAAGGGGCTCTGCTACGCCGAGGCCGACGGCTCCGTCATCACGGCCGTGGACGCGGACAGGTTCACGGGCTGCCCGCTCCTGATGGTGGATCAGTCCGCCGGGGACGGGGTGGACGGCCTTGCCGCGCGGCTGGCGGCCCTGGACGGGGCGGGACTGCCCGTGCGCTGGGCCCAGGCCGCCTGGCTCCGGCTCCTGCCCGACGGCATGGAACTGTATTTCGAGGATCGCGGGCTGCGCGTCAGCGTGGCGGACGAGGATTTCGACGGCAACATGGCGCGGCTCTCCCAGGTCTGGGAAGACCTCGCGCGCAGGGGCGAGGACGCCCGGACCAAAGAGGTCCGTGTACTGGGCGGCAGGGTCTGGGTCCGGACCTGAACGCGTTGCATCAATTTTTTGGAGGAATGAACTCATGGCCAAATCCGAACTTATAGTCGGCCTGGACATCGGTACCACGAAGATCTGCGCGGTGGTGGGCGAACTGACCCCCGAGGGCGTGGACGTCGTGGGCATCGGCACCAGCCCGTCCACCGGCCTGCGCAAGGGCGTGGTGGTGAACATCGAGCAGACCGTGCAGTCCATCAAGAAGGCCCTTGAAGAGGCCGAACTCATGGCCGGGTGCGACATCCGTTCGGTGTACGCTGGCATCGCCGGAAGCCACATCAAGGGCTTCAACAGCCACGGGATCATCGCGGTCAAGGGCGACGAGGTCACTGCCCGCGACGTGGAGCGCGTCATCGACGCGGCCAAGGCCGTGGCCATCCCCCTGGACCGCGAGGTCATCCACATCCTGCCCCAGGAGTACATCGTAGACGACCAGCAGGGCATCCACGACCCCCTGGGCATGGCCGGGGTGCGCCTGGAGGTCAACGTGCACATCGTCACCGGCGCGGTGACCAGCGCCCAGAACATCGTGCGCTCCTGCCACCGCTCCGGCCTGGACGTCTCGGACATCGTGCTGGAGGCCCTGGCCTCGAGCAAGGCCGTGCTGACCCCCGAGGAGCGGGAGATCGGCGTGGCCCTCGTGGACCTGGGCGGCGGCACCTCGGACCTGGCCATCTTCTCTGAGGACTCCATCAAGCATTCGTCGGTGCTGGCGCTTGGCGGCACCAACCTGACCAACGACATCGCCTTCGGCCTGCGTACGCCCATGGCCAGCGCGGAGCTCATCAAGGAGCGCCACGGCTGCGCCCTGGCCGAGATGGTGCCCCCGGACGAGACCATCGAGGTGCCCAGCGTGGGCGACCGCGAGCCCCGGCTGCTCTCGCGCCAGGTCCTGGCCGAGATCTGCGAGCCCCGGGTGGAGGAAATTCTGGCCCTCATCGACCAGGAGCTGTCCCGCTCCGGGTTCAAGGACAAGATCGCCGCGGGCGTGGTGCTCACGGGCGGCACCTCCCTCATCGAGGGCATGCAGGAGCTTGGCGAGCAGATATTCAACCTGCCCTGCCGCATCGGCTACCCCCGCGAGGTGGGGGGGCTGAAGGACGTGGTCAACAGCCCGGTGTTCGCCACGGCCACGGGGCTGCTCATGTACGGGGCGCACAAGGAGGGCGGAGAGGCGAACTTCCGCATCCGCGACGACAAGAAAGCTTTCAACCGCATCCTTGGCAAGATGCGCAAGTGGTTTGTGGACGCGACATAAGGCGAATCAGCGAGGCAACGCCGGTCAGCCCGGCAAACCCATGAAGGGAGGATACTCATGGACTACCTCGAACTGGAAAACGACAGCGGCGCGAAAATCAAAGTGGTTGGCGCCGGAGGCGGCGGCGGAAACGCCGTGAACAACATGATCTGCTCGGCTCTGAAGGGCGTCGAGTTCATCGTGGCCAACACCGACGTGCAGGCCTTGAACAAGAGCAAGGCGGAGCACAAACTGCAGCTTGGCGAAAAGCTGACCAAGGGCCTGGGCGCGGGCGCGGATCCGGGCATCGGCCGTAACGCCGCCCTGGAGAGCGTGGACCAGATCAACGCCTTCCTGGAAGGCTCGGACATGGTCTTCGTCACCGCCGGAATGGGCGGCGGCACGGGCACGGGCGCCGCGCCGGTCATCGCGCGCTGCGCCAAGGAAGTCGGGGCCCTCACCGTGGGCGTGGTCACCAAGCCCTTCTACTTCGAGGGCAAGCGCCGCCAGGAGGCCGCCGAAGAGGGCATCAAGGCCCTGGCCGAGAGCGTGGACAGCCTGATCTCCATCCCCAACGACCGGCTGCTGTCCCTGGCGTCCAAGAAGGCCACCTTCCTGGATATGCTCAAGAAGGCCGACGAGGTCCTGTACTTCGCGGTCAAGGGCATCTCGGACCTGATCATGGTCCCCGGCCTCATCAACCTGGACTTCGCCGACGTGAAGGCCGTGATGAGCGAGATGGGCCTGGCCATGATGGGCACGGGCATCGCCCGGGGCGAGGCCCGCGCGCGCGAGGCCGCCATGAAGGCCATCACCAGCCCGCTGCTTGAGGACGTGTCCATCGACGGGGCCAAGGGCGTGCTCCTTAACATCACCTGCGGGCCCGATCTCACCATCGACGAGGTCAGCGAGGCCGCCAGCACCATCTCCGAGGCCGCGGACGAGGACGCGCGCATCTACTTCGGCACGGTCTTCGACCAGGACGCCGGGGACGAGATGCGCATCACGGTCATCGCCACGGGTATCGAGTCCTCGGTGCAGCAGGCCGCTCCTCCGGTGCAGGACGAGCGCCTGGCGAGCCTCCTGGCCCGCCAGGGCGGCCGCGCCGGGAAGATCACCCAGTTCAACACCGGCCGCGCGGCCACCCGCCGCTCCACCGTGGTCGAGGGCGGGCTGGACACGGCGCGCGGGGACAAGGACCTGGAGATCCCCGCGTTCCTGCGGGCCAAGAAGCGGCGCGAGCAGGGCGCTCCCCAGGAGATCGCCACGCCGCAGCGGCGCATCAAGGCCCAGGCCTCCGAGGCCCCGGCCGCGCCCGCCGCACCGGCCGAGCCCGAGATGCGCGAGGTCCAGGCCCAGGCCGTGAACGCGCCGCGCGCCGCGGCCTCGCAGCCCGGTTCCCAGGATTTCTGGTTCGATGAGGGAGAGTACGAGATTCCCTCCTTCATCCGCATGCAGGCCGACTAGGAGAGAGACGTGAACACCCCGCAAGCCCCCGTGGACGCGCGGCCGGATCCGCGCCGGGGGCCCGGGATACAAGGATTCGGGTAGTATCCTCCCCCGACGAAGCCGGGGCCGGTCGGTTGGCCTTCGCCAGCCGGCCGTCCGGCTCCGGCTTCTCCCTTGGGAGGGAACCCCGGACAGGGCAGGGCAAGCTTATGGCACTCTTCACTCGACAGCGCAGGAACCTGTTCAGGGACCGGGCCAGGGAACGACGCGCCACCCGCATTTCACTCGCCGGGCTGGCGCTCCTGGCCGTTCTCGGCGTGGCGTTCTTCGTGCTCATGGTCCACAACCCGCAGAACCGAACCAGCGACGTGGCCGAAGCGGAACTGGCCGCGCCCCAGGCGCTGCAGGCGGCGGCCGAATCAGCCCCGGCTCCGGAGGAACCGGCCCTGGACGTGGTGGAGCGGACCGTGCTGCGGGGGCAGACGGCCTCGTCCCTGTTGTCCGAATACCTGAGCCCGGCGGAGATTCACGACCTGAACCAGCGCAGCAGGGAGGTCTATCCCCTGTCCAGAATGCGCGCGGGCAGGCCGTATCGCATCGTCTCCAGCGAGGGCAGGCTGAAACGCTTCGAGTATGAGATTTCGGGCGAGGAGATGCTGGTGGTGGCCTTGGGCGGCGCGGGCTACGACGTGCTCAAGGAGGACATCGTCTACGACACCGAGACCCGCGTGGTGCGCGGGAACATCGATTCGTCCCTGTACGAGGCCGTGGCCGAGGCCGGGGAGAAACCCGCCCTGGCCGTGCGTCTGGCCGAGATGTTCGCCTGGGACGTGGACTTCATCCGCGACATCAGGCAGGGCGATTCCTTTGTGGCCGTGGTGGAGAAGCGCTATCGCGACGGCGAGTTCGCCGGGTACGGCGCCATCGAGGCGGCGCGCTTCGTGAACCAGGGCGAGACCTTCAACGGTTTCCTGTTTGCGGACGACAGCGGCCGCACGGACTACTACGACGAGAACGGGCGCTCCCTGCGCAAGGCCTTCCTCAAGGCCCCGCTGGAGTTTTCGCGCATTTCCTCGGGCTTCAATCTGCGCCGCCTGCACCCCGTGCTGCACGTCCGGCGGGCCCATCCGGCCATCGACTACGCGGCTCCCACGGGCACCCCCGTGAAGACCGTGGGCGACGGCACGGTGCTCAAGAAGGGCTGGGACCGGGGCGGCGGCAACTACGTCAAGATCCGCCACAACAGCGTGTACGAGACCACCTACATGCACCTCAAGGGCTTCGCCAGGGGCCTGCGCAGCGGCCAGCGCGTGAAGCAGGGGCAGGTCATCGGCTACGTGGGGGCCACGGGCACGGCCACCGGGCCGCACCTGGACTTCCGCATGAAGAAGAACGGCTCCTTCGTGAACCCCCGGACCATCAAGTCCCCGTCCTGCGCCCCCGTGACCAAGGCGCGCATGGCCGCGTTCCGGGCCCTGGCCGAACCGCTCATGGCCAGCCTGGACGCCGGCGACGCGCTGCACGCCGAGGCCGAGATCCGCTAGGCGACCCGCCCCGGAGCTCTTCTTTTCGGGGGCTTCCCGTATCTGTGAGTGATTGCGAGCGGCCTGCGTATGCGGGGCGCTTTCGTGCGTCCGGCGTCAGACCGTGGTCAGAAGCAGGCGCGGAATGTGGAAATTGGCATTTCGCGCAGGCCGTCCACAAATAGTGAGATGCGAGGCGCAAGAAAAAGGCAAGACCGACGCGTATCCCCATACGCGAGGTTTTGCCTTTTTTGCAGCAACGAAGCAGATCGCTGTTTGTGGGCGGCCTGCTAGTCGTCTCCGCCGCCGCAGGAACCGCACCCCCCCGCCATGGGGCAGGCGGGCTTGCGGCCCGTGGGGTTGTAGCCCACCATGGGTGCTACGCCCCGGTCTATGGGGCTGGCGTATTCCGTGCGGATGGACGCCGCGGAGACCACCTTGTCGGCCGCGCCCGAGCACTGGGGGCAGGGCGGGCAGGGATCGTCGCACCCGGCCAGTTCCTCGAAGCGAAGGCCGCACTTGGTGCATTCGTATTCATACATGGGCATGGGTGGCTCCTGGGCTGTGGTTCGGCTCGCCAGGGAAATGTACTGCCCGGGGGGCTCTTGTCAAGGTGGCGCGTGGTTGCCTGGTGCGGGGGATTGGGATAGGAACCCGGGTTCACCGCTCCTAGGAGGACGCCATGATCATTCTGGACAAGCCCTATGTCTCCCAATACCTCAAGGACCGCATCCTGGCCGAGTCCATTCCCGTGCTGGACACCCCCCAGGCCCGCGCCGCCCTGGGAAACGCCCCGAGCCTGGTTTCCGAGGCCGAGTTCGTCGCCCGGGTGCGCGATGGCCGGGCCCCCCGGCTGTACCTGAACTCCGAGAACGCCATCGGCTGGATCGGCGGGCATCTGGATTTCTCGCCCCTGCCCGGGCGCGTGGAGCTGTTCAAGAACAAGGAGCGCTTCCGCGAACTGATGCGGCCCCTGTTCCCGGACTTCGGATTCCGGGGCGTGGACCTCGCGGACCTGGACGCGGTGGACCCGGCGGCGTTTTCCAAGCCCTTCATCATCAAGCCCGCGGTGGGCTTCTTCAGCCTGGGCGTGCACCGGGTGGCCGAGGACGCGGACTGGCCCGGGGTCGCGGCCGCCATCCGCGCGGAGGTGGCCGCCATCCGGACCCAATATCCCGCCCAGGTCCTGGACGTGGGGCGGTTCCTCATCGAGGAGAACATCCCCGGCCAGGAGTACGCCGTGGACGTCTACTGGGACGGGCGGGGCGAGCCCGTGATCCTGAACATCCTGCACCATTTCTTCCCGGACGAGGACAACGTGGCCGACCGGGTCTACGTGACCTCGCCGGACATCGTGCGCGCCCACGGGGAGCGCTTCCGCGGGCTGCTGGCCGACATGGGCCGCCTGGCCGGGCTGACGGATTTCCCGGCCCACGTGGAACTGCGCCTGGACGACGAGGGCCGCGCCGGGTTCATCGAGGTCAATCCCATGCGTTTCGCGGGCTGGTGCGTGGCGGACCTGACCTGGCACGCCTGGGGCTACGATCCGTACGGGGCCTACCTGCGCGACGAGCGCCCGGATTGGGAGGCCCTGTGCGCGGGGCGCGAGGGCACGGTGACCAGCATGGTGCTCGGCGATGTGGCTCCGGGAGTCGATCCCGCCAGGATCAGGGCCGTGGACTATGAAGGCTTTGCGGGGCGGTTTGCCCAGCCCCTGGAACTGCGGCGCATCGACTGGCGCGAATACCCCGTGTTCGCTTTTCTCTTCGCCCGTCACAAGGCCGACGACCTGGGCGAACTGGACGCCGTGCTGCGCTCGGACCTCACGGAACATCTCGTCCTGGACTAGGCGGAAGGCTTCAGGGCGTGCGCCCGGCGGGCAGGGGAAATCCCCATTTCTCGAAGATGGGCCGCAATTCGCCCCGGGCGCGCAGTTCGGCCATGCCCAGGTCGTAGAGGTCCCTGACGGCCAGGCCCCGCTGCGAGGGCTTGAGCAGGGGCCGGTAGGACCGCCGCCCCAGGGGTTCGATGCGGAAGTCCGCCGGATCCAGGGCGGGGCGGGCCTTGAGGGATTCCTGGATCAGGTTCAGGTCGTCCAGGTAGAAGTCCAGGCCGCCATCGGCCACGCGGTCCAGGGCCGTGACGCCCAGGTCCGCTTCCTCCACCCGCATGGAAGCGGGCACGTCCCCCGGCGCGTAGTAGCCCCGACGCCAGGCTATGGAGCGCCCCTCGAGGCTCTGCGGCGGGTCCCAGGCGGGCCCGCCACGGCGCAGGAACAGCACGTAGTACGCGCCCTCGTACATGGGCTCCGTGGCCAGGGTCAACCCGGGCAGGGGCTTGTCGTGGCAGAGCATCATGTCCGCCCGGCCCACGCGCACCAGGTCGTAGGCCTCCTGGCTGGGCACGTAGTCGTGGGTCACACGCACGCCGTAGAGCCCGAACACCGCCTTGAGAATCTCATGATACAGCCCCCGGCCGTCGTGGTTGGTGAACCCTTCCCAGGACGGGCCCGCCGTGCGCACGTGTTCGATGCCCCGGGGCGAGGCGTCGAAGGCGCGGGCGGAATGGGACGCGGCCAGCAGGAGGCAGGCCGCGAGGATCGAGAGCAGTGGGCGCGCGGGGCGCTGGGGCATGGCTACTCCTTGGGCGCGGGGGGCTTAGGCGTCCCGGTCGTCTGGCCATCGGGCGCGGTGCGGATGGTCAGCGTGCCCTTGCTCCGGGCGGGCTGGGGGGCCTTGCGGGTTTTCTGTTTGGTCGCGGACGAAGAGGTGGTGGACTCCGTGGGGGCTCCGTCCTCGACGGCGCGCATGGCCAGGGCCGATGCGGGGGCCAGGAGCAGGGCGGCCAGCAGGGAAAGGGTCATGATCGTGCGCATGGCTTGTCTCCGGGCTTAGTTGTACAGCAGAAACTGGATGGCCAGGTCGTCGAAGGTCGCGGCGTGGTTGGCGTTGCGCATGTATCCGAAGGCGTGCAGCGCCACCTCGGCCCGCTGTTCCGAGTTGCTGGGGAAGCTGTCGTTGGGCGTGACGAATTCCTTTGAGCGGATGGTGCCGCCGTCGGACAGGATGCGGATGTCCGCGCCGGTGAAGGTCGCCACCCTGCTCGAGTTGAATCCGTCCCAGGTGCACTGGCGCGCGCTCGTTCCGCCTGCGGTGTAGGTGGGCGGCGAGGTCTCGATGAACGAGAAGTAGTCCACGCCGGCCGACCAGTCGTCGATGTCCAGGGGCGGGAACGAGGGGTCCCAGGACCAGTTGTAGGCGCCCGTATCCAGTATCCAGCTCGGCGAGTAGCGCTTGCGCCCGCCGTAGATCACGTAGTTCTCCACCCAGCGCTGCCGCCAGCCCCACAGCCAGTGGTAGTAGTCCTCCCAGTAGCCTTCGTCCCGCCCGGCCACTATGTCGTAGGGCACGTAGGGCGCGGAGAGGTTGCGGTCGCCGTCCGGGATATCGTTCGCCCCGTCGCCGAAGAAGACCTTGATGCGGTTGACCTTCACGCCCTGGACGTACTGTTCCTCCACGCGGATGAGCATGGTGGTGTTGTCCGAGACGATCTGGCCGTCGCCGTCCCACTGGTCGGGTGCGGTGCCCACGTCGTCGGTGATGTCCTTGTAGGCGATCCAGTCGCGCACCCCGTCCTTCTGCCGCCAGAGGACCAGCAGGATGCGGCCCGCCAGGCCCGGGGGCTTGATGCCGCTGGGGATGTAGTCCGTGCCGCTCGATGCGTATTTCATGAACGACACCGCGTAGAAATTGTCGTTGCCGCTGTCCTTGTGGTGGCGCACGCACAGGCCCATGGCCGCGTTGTCCAGTTGATACCCGGAGCCGATCTTGATCTGCACGTCATAGGACAGGCGATGCAGCAGGGAGTCGGCCAGCCACTGGTCCCGGAAGTTGTCGATGTCCAGCTTGACGAACTTGCTGGTCAGGGTCGAGCCCCCGCCGTGGCCCTGGTTGCTGCTGTACATGGCCGCGTAATAGGGGTGGTTGCCCTGGGACGACTCGTAGCGGGTGCGGTTCAGGTTGTTGCGGTCGTTGGCGTTGAAGTCGCTGAAGTCCTCCATGGTCAGCTCCACGGTGGCGTCGGACACGTCGTCGGGGTCGATGGTGGAGGATTCGTCCTTGGGCGCGGCGTAGTAGACCAGGGTCTTGGTGGCCAGGGTGTCGCCGCTGCCCACGGAGCCCACGGACTGGAAGGCGTAGGTCTTGCGCAGGATGATCACCGCGTTGCGGAAATCAGCAATGTCCATGGAGCCGCCGTCGGCCTCCACACCGGCCAGGGTCACGGAGCCGTTGGATTCCACTGTGCGGGTGCGGTAGGTGTAGGCCTTGTCCGTGCCCTGGAAGCCGATGCGCCCGTTGCGCGGCGGGAAGCTGGAAAGGCCCGGGGGCAGGTTGCGCACGGTGTCGCCGCTCAGGGTGGCCCCGCCGCTGGACTCGAAGGCGATGTTCACGAAGTCCAGGTCCGCGCTGGCCGCGGGCAGATCGCCGGAAAAGTAGAAGGTCACGACGTCCGCTACGCCGCTCTGGTCCACCCGGGCCCCGGAGCCGCCGGGCCCGGCCACCAGGGTCACGGGGATGTCGTTGCCGATCTCGTCCTGGACGCTGATCATGCCGCCCACCGGGAAGCTGATCAGCGCGCTGGAGCCCGGATCGTCCATGTTCGCCAGGGGCACGCTGCGCACGGCCCTGGCCGTGATGGTCTTGGGCGAGGAGCTGTTGTTCACCGCCGTGACCCTGAAGCCGTAGGAGAAGACGTTCATGGTGAAATGTTCGTTGGTCGCGGCGTTCAGGGTGAATGTCTTGCCGTCGATGTCGCCGAGAAGCCCGGCCTTGTCCGTGCTGGCCGGGGCGTTGTTGTATTCGGCCGTGACCAGCCGCAACCCGGCCTCGGCCGCGTAGAAGGCTTGGCGCGCGGGCAGAGCCTTGCCCTGCTCCACTTTGGCTGTGGAGTCGAGTTGCGCGATGACGGCGCTCAGGGCCCCGAGAGCGATCAGGGCCAGCACCACCGCGAGGATCGCCGCGCCCCGTCGGGTGCGGGATCTGCGGGAAGGGGAGACGCGTGCGGCCTGTTGCATGATACTACTCCAATTTGGGCGCGTCGGGCGTGGTTGTCCGGCGCGGAGTGACCGTGAAGGTGAAGACGCTGGCCTCGCCGGAATCTATGGCCGAGGTCAGGCGCAATTCCACGGTGATGCGGTACAGGGCGTCGAAGCCGTCGGAAGTGGACCAGGAATTGTCGTTCTCGTCCAAATAGGTGAACAGCTCCGATGAGCCGTAATCGGCCACATTGTCCACCAGGGGCTGGCCATTCATGCGAATTTCCCCGTCCGCCAGGACCAGTGAACCGGACTGGCCGTCGTGGTCCAGATAGTAGAACGCCGACTCGCCGATGCTGCCCGAGTGCGAGGGGTCGAGGCCTTGGATTTCGGCCAGTTCCACGTACATCCTGGTCAGGGCCAGGCGCGCCTTTTGGGCCAGGGCCGTCGCGTCGCGTGCCGAGAGATAATTGCGTACGCCATAGACAAGGCTGTCGGCAAACGCCGCGGAAACGATGCCCAAAAGGACGATGACCGCGATCATCTCCAGGAGGGTGAAACCCGGGGCGAAGCCCTTGGCGTTTCGGCGTCTGCGCATGGTCCGGCGACTCCTATTCCGTGAAATACGCGGCCATGGTCTGGCCGTCCTTTGTCAGGGTCACGCGACGGATGGTGGCGTATCGGAATGTGTAGCCGCCGTCGGTGGAATGCACGGTGATGGGGTCCGAATCCATGGTCACGCCATCGTCCGCAGTCCAGGAATTCAGCAGGGAGTCGAGGTTCAGGGCGTTTTCTTCGATGCGTTTACGGTATTTGGCGGTGACGCGTTCGGCCTCGCGAATGGTTTCGAACTCCAGGTTCACCATGCGCATGGCCCGGGTGGCCTCGGCGGCCTGGTAGCCCATCTGCACCAGCAGGGCCGTGAGCAGCATGCCCACCACCAGGACCAGGATTATCTCCAGGAGGGTGAAGCCCGGGGTGAAGCCCGGGCGGAAATTTTTGTGCGTGCGAGGTCTCATGGCACGAACCCCGTGATCGGCGTGACGGCTACTGTGGCGGAAGCCTCGTCCGTGCTCAGGGTGATGCTCAACGTGTTGGCGAGTCCCGTGCTTTGCCCCGCGTCGCTGTAAGGGACGCCCCATTCGTCGAAGGATACCACGAAGGACGACACCGTGACGCCCGAAGGCAGGGATACGACCTCGTCGTCCTCGGCGGGGAAGATCTTCTGGTTGCTGGTGGATATGCCTGCGAACAGGAAATACGAGTTTCCGTTGCAGGAGACGCCGAAGGCCGTGTTGCCTCCCATGGCCCGGGCCTGGGCGTAGCGGATGCGGGATTTGAGCAGGTCGGTCTGCTCGCCCAGGTCGGTGTCCGTGTTGGCCGAAATGGCCAGCGCCGCGGACAGGATGCCCATGAGCACGATGACCGTGATCAGTTCCAGGATCGTGAAGCCCGGGGTATGTGGCGTGCGCGTGGTCATGGCAGGTTCCAGGTTTCGACGACCTCGAATCCGTCCAGGGTCACGGTGATGGTTATCGCGCCGGATTCGTCCGGTCCGCCGAATTCCACCGCGAAGTCGCTTTCGACACCGGATGCGGTCGCCGTGGCGATGACCTCCCCGGCCGAGGGTTCCCGTCCTCGGGAGATGAACTCCGAGCCATAGGCCATGGCCAGGGTGGATCGCCCGGCGGCCACGGCCCCCTGGGCCGCGTTCGTGCGCGCCGTGTCCATCATGTCGGCGTATTTGGCCACGGCCAGCCCGGCCAGAGTGCCCAGGATGACCAGCACGGCGGTCAACTCCACCAGGGTGAATCCCGCGATCAGAGAGGGGCGTGCGCTACGCTGCATGAAGCCGCCTTGCGCCCCCCGGCCGCGCCGCGCGCGGCCGGGGAACGGCAATTTTCATCCAGAGGCTAGGGCATCGTCCACGTGGTGACAACCGTGCTGGGGAAGGTGATGGCTACGTCTTCAGAGTTGTACACGGTGATCTGCAGCTGGTTGGTCGCGGTACCCGCCGTGATGGCAACCCTGTAGTCGTCGCTCTCCACCGCGTCGGCCTGCTCGGCGGCAGTGCCGATGGCGGCCAGCACCTGGGCGATGGTGGGCTCGCCGAGGTTCGTCATGGCGGCCTTGGCGTAGGCCATGGAGCACACGGATTTGCCCGCGCCCAGGGCGCCTTGGGCCGCGCCGATCTCGGCCTGCTCGGTCATGTCCATGTACTTGGGCACGGCCACGGCGGCCAGGATGCCCAGGATGACCATCACGGCCACCAGTTCGATGAGGGTGAAACCCTTGCGCCTGTTGTTGCGGTTCGTGTTCATGCTTCTCTCCGTTTGTTTGTCCCGCAGAGGCGGGGTTCAGGATGTATGCCTGCATGCTGCGGGCAAGGCCCGAGCTGCTAGAGCGCCGAAATATATGGTTGCTACTGGGCCATTTTCACCAAGTCGAAGATGGGCAGCATTACTGCCATCGCGAAGAATCCCACGACGAAGGACAGGCCGAGCACCAACAGCGGTCCGATCATGTCCGACATCTTGTTTACTGAATACTCAACCTCATAGTCGTAGTGCTTGGCAACCTCCTGGAGCATTTCGTCCAGGTTGCCGGTCTCCTCGCCGATGGCGATCATGTTGATGACCATGGGCGTGAAGTATTTGCTGGTCTTGAGCGGCGCGGATATTCCCCGGCCCTCCTTGAGCTTGTCCTCCAGGCTGTCGAACTCGCGGGCGATGGCCGCGTTGCCGATGGTCCGCGAGATGATGGACACGGATTCCAGCACCGACACTCCGCTGGATTGCAGTATGGCGAAGATGCTGGAGAAACGGCTCATGGCCGCCTTTTTCAACACCGGGCCGATAAGGGGGACCTTGAGATACAGCTTGTCCCTGTTGTGGCGGCCCTGGGGGGTCTTGCAATAGAGAATCACGGCCGCGACCAGCACGGCCAGCGCAATCAGGCCCACGTGCCAGTAGTGCTGGAGGCCCTGGTTCATGGCGATGCACAGCTCCGTGGGCCAGGGCAGGTCGAGCTTGGCCTTGCGGAAGATGGGGATGAACTTGGGGATCACGAAGTTCAAGAGGAAGAAGAACGCGCCGATGAGCGTGACCAGCACGATGGCCGGATAGGTCAGGGCGGACTTGATCTTGCCCCGGACCTTGGATTCGTGATCGATGAGATAGATGAGGCGTTCCATGACCGAGGTCACGTTGCCGCTGATCTCGCCCGCGCGCAGCATGCTGCAATAGAGTTCGTTGAAGCAGGCCGGGTGGGCGGAAAACGCCTTGTACATCGAGGCGCCCTGGTTGATGTCTTGCTGCATCGCCACGATGGCGAACTTGAGCTTCCTGTTTTCGGTCTGCTGCTCCAGGACCTGCAAGAGCCGCGACACGGGCAACCCGGCGTCCAGCATTGTCCTGAACTGCTTGGTGAAGAGCATCAGGTCGTCGGCCTTGACCTTGGCCAGCCAACGGTTCACGGCCTCCATCCAGGCGGGGGAGGCCGAATCGCCGTCGCCCCCGCCGCCTTCCTTCACGGATTGCGGGATGAAGCCCTTGGCCGCGATGAGCTGGCGCGCGTGCTCCGGGTTCTCGGCCGCGATGCTGCCGGAAACCGTGCTGCCGCTGTCGGTCAGGGCCTTGTACTTGAAGTTCATCGCGTCTCTCCCGCCTCTACACCAGCACCGCCGAGGCGGCCTCTTCCAGGGTGGTCAGCCCGGCCAGGACCTTGGAGGCCCCGTCCTCGCGCAGGGTGCGCAGGGTTCCGGCGGCCACGGCCGCGCGGGTGATCTCCTTGGCCGGGGCCCGGCGCATGATCATCTCCTGGACCATCTCGTCGATGTTCAGGATCTCGTACAGGCCCACGCGGCCCTGGTAGCCCACGTGGTTGCAGCGGTGGCAGCCCTTGCCCCGGTAGAAGGTGTGCCCGTCGGGCTCGATGCCCATGGCCCTGAGGGCGGCCTCGGGCGGATCGTAGGCCTCCTTGCAGTGCGGGCAGACCCGGCGCACCAGGCGCTGGGCCATGCTCACCAGTAGGGTGGAGGCCACCAGGAAGGGCTCCACGCCCATCTCCGTCAGCCGGGTCACGGCCCCGGCCGCGTCGTTGGTGTGGATGGTCGAGAGCAGCCTGTGGCCCGTGAGGGCGGCCTGCACGGCGATGCCCGCGGTCTCGGCGTCGCGGATCTCGCCCACCATGATCACGTCCGGGTCCTGACGCAGGATGGAGCGCAGGCCGCTGGCGAAGGTCATGCCTGCCTTGCGGTTCAACTGCACCTGCCTGATCTTGGCCACCCGGTATTCCACCGGGTCCTCCAGGGTGATGATGTTGATGTCCGGCTGGTTGATGCGCCGGAGCAGCGCGTACAGGCTGGTGGACTTGCCGCTGCCCGTGGGCCCGGTGGCCAGGATCATGCCGTAGGGCCGGTGCACCGCGTATTCCAGCTTCTCCCGGTCGGACGCCTCCAGGCCCAGATCCTCCAGGCCCAGGCCCGAGCCGCTGCGCATGAGCAGCCGGAGGATCACGTTTTCGCCGTAGATGGTGGGCAGGCTGGAGGCGCGCACATGCACCTCGCGCTGCTCGTAGTTGAAGGAGAAGCGCCCGTCCTGGGGCACCATGGACACGGCGATGTCCATGTTGGCCAGGATCTTCAGGCGCGAGACGATGGGCAGGAAATACTGCTTGGGCGGGGCCGGGACCTCGCGCAGCTTGCCGTCCACGCGAAAGCGCAGCTGTACGTAGTCCTTTTCCGGGCTGATGTGCACGTCGCTGGCCCCGTCGCGCACGGCCTGGGAGAGGATGGAGTTCACCAGGCGCACCACCGGGGCCTCGTCGGCCATTTCCTGCAGCGAGCTGACAGTGAATTCCGATTCCCGGACTTCGGTGGACACGGCGCCGCCGTCCGCGCCCTGTTCGTTCATGCCGTCCATGACCTGGTCCAGGTCCGAGGAGATGCCGTAGATGGAGTAGCACAGGGATTCGAAGTCCCGCTGGGTGCAGATCAGCGGCTCCACCTCCAGGTTGGTGTGGATCTCCACGGCGTCCAGGGCCTCGATGTCCATGGGGTCGGGCGTGGCCACGGTGAGCAGCCGCCCCTTGCGCGTCAGCGGCACGACCTTGTGCTTTTGGGCCAGCTCCAGGGGCACCAGGGACTCCACGCCGACCTCGAAGGGGTGCTTGTCGGAGTCGTAACTGGGGATGCCCACCTGGTCGCTGATGAGTTCCAGGATGGCCTCTTCGCGGACCATGCCCGAATGCACCAGGAATTCGCCCAGGCGCAGGCCGCTCTTGCGCTGGTCCGCGAGCACGGCTTTGAGCTGTGCGGGCTCCAGCATGCCCGCCTCCACGAGCATCTCGCCCAGCCTTTTCCTGTTGGTCATCTTCATTGTTGTTCCTTTGCCCCGCCGCGGCGGACGGCTGCGTGTTCCTCGGTCCGGGGCCCGTCGGCGAAAACGAGAGCCTGTCCGCCCCTGGGAAGTATGGTGACGCCCAGGGCCCGGGCTTCGCTTCCGGCCTGTTCCTCGGTGGCGCAGGGCGCCCCGGCGGTCACGGCGAAGCGCAGGCCGTGGCCGTGGCTCCACCAGGCCAGAATCCGCGCCTCGGGCAGGAAGGGCGCGGCCCGCCACAGGGCCATGGCTCCGGCCAGGGTCCGGGCCTCGGCCAGGGGCACCCACCAGGCCTCGCGGAAGGCCAGGCCCGCCAGGGGAAAGCGCAGGACGTCCTCCGCGCCCGTCCGCCCCGAAGGCGTCAGGCCGGGGTTGGCCTTGCGCAGGGCGGCCAGGGTGCGCGGGCTGGCGTCGCCGTAGACCACGCCCGCCAGGGTGGGCAGGTCCTCGTCGGGGCGCATGTCCACTTCGCCAAGCATCTCGGGGGTTCGCGGGGTCGTCGCCTGGCCGGATCCGCGCCAGGGACCCGCGGCGCGCGCCGGTGCCGCGTCGGTGCAGGCCAGGGCCCATCCCGAGGCCGGGTCCTCGTCGCCGTGGGCCGCTGCTTCGGCCCTGGTCTCGTGGCCGCCTCCGGCCGTGAGCACGAAACGCAGGCCGTCTTCACCGTCCTTGCAGGCGAGGATCTTCGCGTCGCCCCGGGGGCGTCGGGCCCGCCACTGGGTCACGGCCTCGGCCAGGGTTCCGGCTTCGGCCAGGGGCACCCACCAGGAAAGCTGGAAGGCCATGCCCCGCGAGGAGAAGCGGATGGTGTCGCCCGCCTCGATGCGGTCCGGGTTTTCCAGGGCCGGGTTGGCGTCCAGCACCGTCTCCAGGGTCGAGCGGTTGAAGCTGCCGTAGACCACGCGTGTGAGATGGGAAATGTTTTCGCCTGCGTGTATGCGCACCTGACCCAGGATGGGCGGCGGCGCTGTGGCGGCGGCCGGGGCCGTTTCGCGGGCGGCGGGGGTCGGCGACGGCATGAAGCGGGCCTGCCTGCCGGACGTCCGAGCGGCTTCCCCGGGCTGGACGGCTTCCGCGCGGTGCGTGTGCGCGGGCCAGGGCGGCAGTTGCAGGGGCGCGGGCCAGACCAGCATCCCCAGCACGCAGAGCAGGACCAGGAGCGCGGCCGGGGCCAGGCGCGCGCCGTTGGGCTCAGGGCCTGCCTCCTCCCGGCGGGAGCAGGCCCGCACCAGACCCCAGCTGGCCTTGCGCCGCTGGCTCAGGATCAGGGACAGGATGACCTTGTGCCCCAGGCGCACGATGCGCCGGGGATAGCCCCCGGTGAGCCTGTACAGGGCCCGGTAGCCCAGGCTGGTGAAGAGCTCGGGCGTTCCGTATCCGGCCTTGGCCCGGTCCAGGCGGTGGCGGACCATGGCCACGGTTTCCTTGAAACTCAGGGGGCCCAGGGAGATGATGTCGTTGACCCGGTCCCGCAGGTTGGGCATGGCCTCCAGGGATTCCCGGAATTCCGTCTGGGCGAAGATCACGATTTGCAGGAGTTTCCTGTCGTTGGTCTCGTAGTTCAGGAGTTCGCGCAGGACCTCCAGGCACGGGGGCGTGAGCTTTTGGCCTTCGTCGATGATCAGGCAAAGCAGCCTGTCCTGGTCCGCTCCGTACTCGAACAGGGCGTGCTTGATGTCCTCCTTGAGCTGCCAGTCGGAGAGGGCCGCCGCGCCCCGCTCCCTGTAGAGCAGGGAGTGCAGGGTGGTGAGCATCTCGCGGGGCGATGAGAATCCCGGGTCCAGCACCAGGTGGGCGGTCACGGCCCCGTCCTCGGACAGGATCCGCAACAGCTCCCGGCAGAGGGTCGTCTTGCCCGTGCCCACCTCGCCCAGGACGACGCACAGGCCGCGGCGCAGGCGCAGGGAAATCTCCAGGGTGTGCAGGCAGCCCTCGTGCCCGGAGGACCGGTACAGGAAGTCCGGGTCCGGGGTGTTGGAGAAAGGCTCCGCCCTGAGATCGAGTACGTCGAAGTAGTTCATGCCTCTGTCCGGGCCGGCGTTAGCGGTCCTGTTCGTCCTTGCCGTTTTCCTTGTCCCTCTTGGCCTGCACCTCGGCCTCCACCTCTTCCATGGTCTTCTGGATCTCGCCGTGTTGCCACTCCGCCAGGATGGTGGGGGTGATGAAGATCAGCACCTCCTCCTTCTCGTCGGACTTGGAATCGCTTTTGAACAGCCAGCCGAGGCCGGGTACGTCCTTCAGCCCGGGCACGCCCGAGGTGCCGCTGCCGGATTTGCTGCGGGTCAGGCCCGAGATGACCACTGTCTCGTTGTTGCGGGCGATGAGGCTGGTTTTGGTGGCCTTCTTGATGATCACCGGGTTGCCCTGGACCTGGCGGGTGAAGTCCACCTCGTCCTTCTTGACCTCGATGTCCATCTTCAGGTTCAGGCTGTCCACGATGTGCGGGGTGATCTCCAGGCGCAGCACCGCGTCCTTCCACTCAACCTCCGCGTTGCCCGACTCGTCCAGGGTGATGAAGGGCACTTCCTCGCCGTTTTCCGTGTACGCGGTCTGGTTGTCCAGGGTGGTGATGGACGGGCTGGAGAGGATGTTCAGCTTGTTGTCCTCGGCCAGGGCCCGCAGCTGCACTTCCAGCACGTTGCCGTTCAAGGCGCCGTAGACCAGGCCCAGGGCCATGCCCTGGCCCGTGTCGCTCACGGTGTTGCCCGGGAAGTTCACGCCGTACCCCTGTCCGGACATGCCCCCGGCGTTGGAGTTCAGCACCGAGGTGTATTCGCCGGTGTCCTTGTCGACGTTTATGCCGCCAGGGACCACGGCGAGGGTGTTGTTCGCGCCCGTGACATGGGTGCGCCTGTAGAGGCCGCCCCACTGGATGCCCAGGTCGCGGGCCACGTCGTCGGTGGTCTCCACGATGTAGGCCTTGAGGCGCACCTGGGCGCTGGGCCGGTCGAGCTTGTTCACCAGCTCGGCGATCTGGACCACGTCCTCCTTCACGGAGTGGATGATCAGCGAGTTGGTGTGCTCCACCACCTCCACGGACCCGCGCGCCTTGCCTTCAGAGTCCTTGGACAACAGCTTCTCGAAGTCCTCGCGCAGGGATTCGGCGTCCGCGTAGTTGATTTTCAGCGCCGTGGTCACCAGGGGCTGGCGGAAGCGGATCTGGTCCAGCTTGAGGTTCTTCTCCATGTCCTCGGCGGTCATCACGCGGATGATGTCGCCTTCCCATTCCCAGGCCAGGCCGTGGGTCCTGACGATGCCCTTGAAGACCTGGTCCCAGGGCAGGTCCCTGAGGCTCACGTTGATGGTCCCCGCGACCCCGGGGCTGACCATGATGCTCTGGTTGGCGGCCCGGCCCAGGGAGCGCAGGGCGGCCACGATGTTGGTGTTGCGGGCGTCGAATTCGCTGACCATGGTCCCCGGCAGTTCGCGCTCGGGTTCCAGGGGCATGACGTCCTTGGCCACGAGGTCCGTCGGCTCCACGAGCTCGGGCGGAGACGGGGAATGGCCCTGGGACTGCTCGGCCATGATCTTCCACTTCTCCAGGAAGGGATCGGTCTTCGTTTCCTTCTTGCAGCCCAGGGCGGCAAGCGCGGCCAGGCAGAGCAGGAGGGTTACGGCGTTTCGGGCCGCGCGGGCGGGCCTATTTTCTTGCATCGGCATCCTCGGCGGTTCTGCCCCCTTCCTCGGGGAACGTGATGATGTCCTCCCGGATGGGGATGACGATTTTTTCCAGGGTCCCGCTGGTGGGATTGTTGCCCTGGATGGTGGCGGCCTCCCGGGTGACGCCCAGAAGCGTGTACCCGGTGTCGGCCACGGGGTCGCCCGGGGCGCATTCCTCGTCGTTGATCACGGCCATGGCCTGGTCGCCGAAGCGCATGAAGGCGGTGTAGGTGAAGCGGTCGTCCCCGGTGCGCGAGGCCACATCCTTGTCGGCTTGGTCGGCGGGGCCGAGCTTGACCAGGGGGTCGCCCGCGTCCGGACCGCCCAGCAGGGAGATGCGGTAGGCCTCCACGTCCGTCAGCTTCTGGGCGGCCAGGAGGGTGTCTACCTGTTTGACGAGCTTGTCCAGGTCTTCCTGGCGGGCCTCGGCGGGGGGCGCGGGCGCGTCGCCGAAGAGCAGGTCCGCCGCGGCGAAGGCCACGGTCAGTCCCATGAGGATCAGCAATATGAGTTGGCGCTTGGGCATCGTGTTTCCTTTGCGTTGGGCCCGGCGGCTAGTCCAGGTTCATCCATGCCTTGACGCGCATCACGGCCTCGCGGCCCTCCTCGCGCACGTGGACCTGCTCCAGGCTGTGCAGGGAGGACAGGGCCCCCAGGTCCAGCAGTAGGCCCCGCAGGGACTCCAGGGAGCCGTGGAACACGCAGTCCACGCTCAGGGCGTTGCCGTCCGTGGCCAGGGACGAGGGGTCCGGGATCACGGATTCCGGGAACACGCTGCGGGCCTTGGCCGCGTCCACGAAGATGGTGCGGATGTCCGTGATGCCGTCGCGGGTCACGCGCAACTCCCTGGGCGGGGGCACGCTCTCGGGCAGCCCCTTGTTCACCTGGGACAGGAGCTTGGCGTAGGTGGGCATGAGCGCGGTCTGGCGCCTGATGTCCGCCTTGGCCGAGGCCACGTCCGCGCGCAGGCCCAGGATGCTCTTGTGCTGCGGCAACAGCACCGCCACCACCAGCAGGGCCAGCGTCAGCACGCAGGCGGCCAGCTTGACCACGACCTGGGAGGGGATGGATTTGACCTGCATGGGACGCTCCTAGACCACGTTGACGTGCAGGATGAACCGCAGGACGTCGCCCTTGCCCTTGCGGATTTCGATTTCACGCTTGTGCACCACCGGGGCGCTGAACAGCGGCGAATACTGCAGCTTGGCCAGATACGTGGCCAGCATGGCGTCGAACATCTCGGGCGGGCCGCTGACCATGCCGTCCAGGATCATGATCCTGGGGGCCTTGTCCGCGCCCTGGGCGCCGCGTCGGCCAGCCTCGGGCTTCTTGGCCGCGTCTTCGGGGCGGCCCAGCTCCAGGGCCATGGAGTGCAGCTTGATGTTCTCCGGGGTCAGGCGGGACACCTCGTTGATGGCGGCCAGGCCCTCGTATTTTTCGCTCAGGATCTTGATCTGCCGTTGCAGGTCTGCGGTCTTCCGGGCCATGGCCAGGAGCCCGGCCTCGTCCACCTTGGGCCTGAAGGCAGCGATGCGGGTGTTCAGGCCCTGGAGTTCGGCCTCCAGGGCGGTGGTCTTTTCGTGCTGCATGAACCAGGCGGCGGCCATCACGGCCACCAGAGCCAGGAACACGCCGTAGACCATGTTGCCCTGGCGTCTGATCTGGTGGGTCTTGTCCTTGTCCTGGTAGGTCCACAGGAGGTTGGGCGTGTCCGTGGCGTCGCACAGGGCCAGCCCGCAGGCTAGGTTGAAGCCTAGGCGCACGGCCGGGGAATCTTCCACGTCCGGGGCTCCGGGCTTGGTGCCCAGCAGCCCCAGGGGGTCCAGCAGGGAGCAGGGCACGCCCAGCTCCGAGGTGAGCACTTCCAGGAAATGGGTGTTGGTGCAGATGTCGCCGGAGAAGAATATCCGCCGCACCGGGTCCCCGCCCAGGGTGTTGATGTGGTGGTCGAAGGTGCGCTCGATCTGGCGCACCAGGCGGGAAACGGCGGCCCCGGCCAGATGCACGACCTCCTCGGCGTCCAGCTCGGAACCCGGGCCCTCGCCCTCCAGGGGGTGGCCCAGCAGCCGGGCCAGGAGCACTTCCTTGGCGCGGTCCTCGTCCATGGGCTCCGCCGCGGCCGGGGCGGGGCGGGGCTCCTCGACGGGGGCGGCTTCCTGCTCCAGCTCGAACACGGGCTCCTCGGCGGAGCCGTCCAGCTCCAGCTCGAAAACCGGCTCGGCGGCGGGCGCGTCGGCCTCCAGCTCGAACATGGGCTCGGCCTGGGCCTCGTCGGCCTCCAGCTCGAACATGGGTTCCTCGGCGGCCCCGGGCGTCTTGATTTCGGCGGGCCGGGCCGGGGCGGCTGCCTGCCTGGCGACGCGGTCGCCGTAGGCCTCGGCCAGGGCCGAAACCAGGCTGGAGGTGCCCGTGTTCACGCCCCGGGAAAGCACCAGGTCGCCCTTGGCGAAGACGTCGATGCGCGACCAGTTGCGGCCGATGTAGATGTTGGCGCAGGATTCGCCGTTCTCCGTGACCAGGCTGGAGCGGAACAGGGACTGCAGGGCGATGGGCGAGATGGTCAGGCCCGTGGGCTTCAGGCCAGCGGCGGAGAACAGGGCCTTGGCCCTGGACACGACCTCGCGCGGCACCATGTAGACCAGGGCCTGGATCTTGGGCACGCCCTTGTCCATGATCTCGCCCTGGACCTCGTAGTCCATGAGGAATTCCGAGGCGTCGAAGCTCTTTTCCTTCTGCGCGGTCCAGTAGATGGTCTCGGAAAGCTTGGAGCGCGACACCTTGGGCACGCGCACGTGGTAGGTCTCTGCCTGGGCAGAGGACACCAGGGACCAGAGCTCGGCCTTTTTGTCCTGGCCCCGGAACTCGCCCACGCGGGCGGAGAGGAAGGGCGCGAAATCCGGGCTCTTGGGGTCCACGCCCTGGGGGTAGGGAACGGACCAGTAGCCGCGCAGCCTGGCCCCGGCCTCGGTGCGTTCGATCTTGGCCATGCGCAGGGCGTCGGGGGCGATGTCCACGCCCACGACCAAGGCCCCGCCCTTGCGGTGGCGCTGCTTGCGGCGGGCGGCGGCCGGCGCGGTCTTGGGCGCCGAGGACTTGGCCGATGCCTTGCCCCGGATGGTTTCGAGCAGCCGCTCTGTGGACGTGATCTTGGACGGCGGAGTCAAGCCTGCCCCCTCTTTCCTGAAAGCTCGATGATGGCCTCCCCGCGCCATGCGGGGCGGCTCGGATGTGAATTTCTTCTTAGTGCCTACGAAGTCAGGGGTTTTGCGTCAATAGGGGGAGGTCTATTTGATATGGGGGAATGGAGTGGGCGTTTCTGGGGGAAAGCCCCAGAACCCCTGTGGGACAATGGAAAGTCCCTGCGGAGGGGGGGAGGCTTCGTGATGCGAATATCGGCGGATCGTCTTCTGGCCGAAACAGAGTCCCGCCCCTCCCCATCGCGCGTGGAGGGGCGGGCGCCGCGTCAGGCGAAAATGGTGGGCGGCACGTAGGCGTGGGTGCCCTCGATGACGGGGATCCCGGCCTTGACCTGGATTTTGGTGACCACGTCGTCGGCGTGGGGGCAGTGGTCGCTCAGGCAGGGGCCGATGTGTATCACCGTGGGCCGCTCCTCCAGGGGCATGTTCCAGAGCTTGACCTGGATCAGGCGGGTCACGATGCTCGCGCCCGGACAGCCGCCGCAGCTGAGGATGCCCATGATTTCGGCTTCCTTGTCCTTGTAGGCCTCGAAGGCGCCGACCCTGCGGTTGAAGGCGACGATGCAGCGGGAGCAGCCGATGCAGACGTCGTCCATGGTGTTCTTGCAGCCGATGATGAGAATTTTTTCCATTTCGGACCTCCTGGTATGCGTGGCGGATGGGCACGGGCGAATTGCGCGCCGGGCGGAAACGACAAACCAATGTTAATGCATGATGAGTGCCTGGATAGAGATGCTGCAAATTCAGCATGTTGCGCTCTGTCCGTGTCCCGTGATCAGCGCGGGGAGGCGAGAAATGCGCCCGATTCGTCCGGGGGCGGGCTCGTTGTGCGTGGGTGGGCGTGGCGGGTGGTCGGCGACGTAACATATCAGCGGCCCTAAAGGTTTGCGCTTCGGCACCGATAAGAAATCAGTTATGGGCCGCACCTTTTCTGCGGGCCGCAACCATAAGGAAGAAACCATGGACGACGCCACAGCCATTGCGTATGCGGGCACATCCCTTTCGATGCAGAACACCATGCAGCTGCACGTCAAGGAGACCGATGAGGACGATTCCGCCAGGGAGGAGGCGACCTCTGGATCGGCTTCGTCGACGGGGGACACGGTTTCCATCTCTCCCGAAGCCATGGCCCTGTCCGCCAGGGCGGTGCAGGCCTCCGAGGAGAGCGGCGAACCCGAGGCGGGCTCCGACGAACAATCCGCCGGCGATGCCCAGATCGAGCAGATCAAGAAGCGCATCGAGGAGCTTGAGCAGGAGATCCAGGAAGTCCAGGAGGACGACCAGTTGAGCGGCGAGGAAAAGCAGCAAAAACTCGCCGTCCTGAACACCGAGCTCATGCAGTATCAGCAGCAGCTCCAGGAGCTCCAGAACGATGACTCTGGCGGAATCGTCGGCGGCACCAGCGCCGAGGGCTTTGCCAATAGCCTGACCTGACGACGCGGGTGGCCTGGCCCGCCCGCGTCAACGCGACAATCCCGCCCCGCGGTCCGGCCCCTGCCGGACCGCGGGGCGGGATTGTCGTTGAAGAAACCCGGGCAGTGCGGGATGGCCCGCGATGGGCCAAGCGGTGCGCCCATCCCATGACCGGGGTGCGTTCTGCGGGTGAAAGTGCCGGGGGAGGCCTTGGGGAAGGCGCCAAACTGTTCGGCGGGCAAGGCCTGGGCCCTGGTCGTTGAGGCCTTATCCCGTCGTCATCTTCTTTTTTGTTCATGGCCGCGCCGCTGTTTGGGGGAGGGATTTGGGCCCGTGGCGGCGGCCCCGGGCCGGAGCAGGATGCATTTCGCGCGTTGCGGCGTCCGCTGGGGGTTTTCAAAATCAATAAATATGTGCATTCTCGGTTTGAAATATCCATACGCGCAGATGGAAGAGTCCATTGCGCCAATATCGAACCATTTCAAACGGAGATCGCCCATGTCCTTTAGCCGAACTCTGGTGGTAGTGGCTGCTGTTTTTGTCGTGCTGATCTTGTCCCGAACCTGCTGGGCGGAGCCGTCCGGCAAGCTGGTCATCTTCCATGCCGGGTCGCTTTCGGTTCCGTTCGCGGCCATGGAGAAAGCCTTCGAGGCCAAGTATCCCAAGGTCGACGTCCTGCGGGAGGCGGGGGGCTCCACCAAGATGGCCCGCCTGATCTCCGAAGTGGGCAAGCCCGCGGACATCATGGCCTCGGCCGACTTCGTGGTCATCGACAAGAACCTGATTCCCAAATTCGCCACCTGGAACGTCCGCTTCGCCTCCAACCAGCTGGTGCTCTGCTATACGGACAAGTCCAAGTTCGCCGACGAGATCAACGAGAAGAACTGGTACGAGATACTGCAGCGCAAGGGCGTGGTATGGGGCCATTCCGACCCCAACCTGGACCCCTGCGGCTACCGCAGCCTGATGGTCCTGCACCTGGCCGAGATATTCCACGACAAGCCCGGCCTGTATGACGCGCTCATCGCCAACAGGCCCGAGAAGAACGTCCGGCCCAAGTCCGTGGAGCTCATCTCCCTGCTCCAGTCCGGCAACATGGACTATGCGTGGGAGTACATGTCCGTGGCCGTGCAGCACAAGCTGAAGTACGTCACGCTCAACGACCATATCAATCTCGGCAGCTACAAGATGGACGCGTTCTACAAGCAGGCCAAGGTCACGGTGACCGGCAAGGAGCCCGGCGCCACCATCGACCGCATCGGCAAGTCCATCACCTACGGCATCACCATGCTGGACAAGGCCGGGAACAAGGAGGCCGCCGAGGCCTTCCTGGCCTACATGTTCGATCCCGAGGGCGGACTGGCCGTCCTGAAGTCCATGGGCCAGCCTCCCTTCGTCCCGGTGCGCGTGCCCACCGAGGCCATGCACAAGAGCCTGCCCGCGCCCCTGCAACCCAAGGTCGAGGTCAAGCAATAGGGCATGGCCGTTTTCGTTTCTCCTCCCGCTCATGACTCCGAGGCGCCGTCCGCCCCGCCCCTGCCGGGGGGGCGGCTCCTCGGAGGATTCGCGTTCCACGGCTGGATGGTGGTTTCCGCCGGGCTGGTCCTGGCGTTCATTTTCGGGCCCCTGGCCCACACCATCCTCGCGCCCGAGCCCGGCATCTTCCTGGAGACCCTGCGGGACCCAGAGGTCCTGCGCTCCATCTGGCTCTCCCTGTACACCTCGGGCCTGGCCGCGCTCATCGCTCTGGTCCTGGGCACGCCCCTGGCCTACATCCTGGCCCGCAAGCGGTTTCCCGGCAAGAAGCTGGTGGAAAGCTGCATCGACCTGCCCATCATGATCCCGCATCCGGTGGTGGGCATCGCGCTGCTCTCCGTGGCCGGGCGCAATTGCCTGCTGGGCGAGGTGCTCCGGTCCGTGGGGGTGGAGCTCATGGGCACGGTTACGGGCATCGTGTCCGTGCTGGTCTTCGTGGGCATGCCCTTTTACGTGAACACGGTGAAGGCGGGCATCGAGAGCGTGCCCGCGCGCCTGGAAAAGGTCTCGCGGTCCCTGGGAGCCTCGCCGGGCGCGACCTTTTTCCGCATCACCCTGCCGCTGTCCTGGCGCTATCTGCTGGTGGGCATGATCATGTGCATGGCCCGCGCCCTGAGCGAGTTCGGGGCCATCATCATCGTGGCCTACCATCCCATGGTCGCGCCGGTGCTGATGTACGAACGCTTCACGGCCTACGGGCTCAAGTATTCCCAACCCGTGGCCGTGCTGCTCATCGTCATCTCCATGCTCTTCTTCCTGTTCCTGCGGGTCGTGGCCCAGCCGAGGGAGCGCTCCTCGTGATCGACATCGACGCCCTGCGCCTGGATTTCCCCGGGTTTTGCTTCGGTCCGGCGTCCCTGCGGGTGGACGGGGGCTCGTTTTTCGCGCTGATGGGGCCCACGGGATCGGGCAAGACCCTGATGCTGGAATGCCTGGCCGGGCTGACGGCCCCCCACGCGGGGGCCATCCGCATCAACGGCCGGGACGTGACGGGCGATCCGCCCGAGAGGCGGCGCATCGGCCTGGTCTACCAGGACAACGCGTTGTTCCCGCACATGACGGTGCTGAGGAACATCCTCTACGGCCAGCGCTACCACGGCATCGATCCGGAGCGGGGCAGGGCCTACGGCCTGGAGCTGGCCGAGATGCTGGACATCACCCGCCTGCTGGATCGTCTGCCCGCCAAGCTCAGCGGCGGGGAGAAGCAGCGCGTGGCCCTGGCCCGCGCCCTGGCCTGCAGCCCGGACATCGTGCTCCTGGACGAGCCCCTCTCGTCCCTGGATCCGCAGTTCCGCGACGGGCTGCGCGCCAACCTCAAGGGGCTGCACCAGGCCACGGGGGCCGTGTTCTTCATGGTCACCCACGATTTCGTGGACGCCCTGACCCTGGCCGACCACTGCGCCGTGATCCACAAGGGGCGCATCGTCCAGACCGGCCCGACCCTGGACATCTTCCACAAGCCCGCCACGACCTTCATCGCCGGGTTCGTGGGCATGGAGAACATCTTCCCGGCGGTCTACGAGCAGGGGTATTGCCGGTTCGCGGGCCTGTCGGTCCCGACGGGGGGCGGCCCCCAGGACGGCGCGGCGGGCTATGCGGCCCTGAGGCCCGAGGACGTGATCATCTGCCGCAACGGCGATTCACCCCTGGCCTGGGTTTCCGCCAGGGGGCGCGTCGCGTCCGTGGCGCGCCAGGGCTTCTCCTGGGCCGCCACAGTGCTCCACGGCGACGCACGGTTTACGGCCCGGCTGGAGCATCGCCTGGTCCTGGACGGTTCGGTCCGCGAGGGCGCGGACGTGACCCTGGCCTTCGACCCGGCCGCCGTGCACCACATCCCCGATACCGCGACAGGGGGCTAGCTCCTCCACGCGTTCAGGCGTCGATGCTCAGGGACAGGTCGGTCTGCCGATACCCGGAAACGAGGTCCGGGAACCGGTCGCCGGCGACCGGCCGGCCGTCATGGAGAATCCGCATGGGGCGGCTGAAGAGGTCGCCGCGCCGCTTGATGAAGCTGGCCAGCCCGGAGCTGGAGAGGCGGACCCCGGCGAGCATCAGGTCCACGACGCGGTCCGTGCCGATGGAGTTGTACAATTTGACGGTGACGAATCCCCCGCGTTCCGCGTCCGCGTGGGGGGCCTCCTCCACCGTGGCGCGCAGGGAGGCGTGCATCCCGGCCCGCCGGAAGATGGCGCCCGCCAGGCCGGGCATGGCCGCCGAAAGGGCCAGCGTGTCCCCGGCGTACAACAGGTCGTCCAGGCTGTCCGTGGCCACGCCGTTGTGGAAGATGGTCTGGACCTCAGTTTCGATGTACTCCCGCGAAAAGCCGGGGAGCCCCGTGAGGAAGTCCCGGATGGCGACCGGACCCGTGACGGGGTGCTGAAAACCCTGCTGCATGAGGGACGCGAACTGGGCCGCCAGCTCGCGGGAAAGGGCTATGTCGATGCGGCAAATGCTGTCGGTGGGCATGGTCTGATCCTTTGTCGGGCGTTGCGTTTGGTTGCCTGGGGCTATTCCTGGCCGTTCTGGAAGACGACGTTCCCCGTGGCGCCGATGTCGTATCCCTCGATGCCCCTGGCCATCTCCCGGAATTCTTCCGAGCGTATCAATCCCAGGAAATTCTGGATCGTCTTTTCGAAAAACACGTTCTTGCAGACCAGCAGGTCGAACCGCTCCCAGCGCAGGGGCAGGAAGCCCAGGCCCAGGGCGTGGGCCACGGGCTCGATGGCCGGGCCGACGTCCGCCCGTCCGGCCAGGATTTCCAGGCCCACGTCCATGTGGCGGGACACCTCGTTGTCGTATCCGGCGATCTTGTCGCCCCGGAGATGGGCCTTTTCCAGTTCGCGGTCCAGCAGCACCCGCGTGCCCGTGCCCTGGCCCCGGTTCACCAGGCGCACCCCCGGCAGCCCCAGGTCCGCCACCGAGCCGAACTCCCGCGGGTCGTCCTTGCGGAAGAGCAGGCCCTGGTGCCGGCGGCAGAAGTTGACCACCACGGGCAGCTCGTCGAACAGCTCCGCCGCGAACTGGAAATTGTATTCCACCTCGTCGTCCTGGACCAGATGGCTGGCGCAGATGTGGCAGAGGTCCTTGCGCAGGGCGTGGATGCCGCCCAGGCTGCCGATGTTGCCGAATACCGCCAGGCTGCCGGGGAAGGTGCGGTTGTACAGGGACACGGCCGTGTCCAGGAGCAGGTCGTTGCTGCCCGCGAGGACGATGAGGCGCGGGTTCGCCGTGATGGAGCGCGCATGGGCCGGGTAGTTGATGGTGTTGTTTTCCACCCACTGTTCCACCAGGTGCCTGGGGAAGACCCACTTGCCCGCCACCCGCGTGGCCGGGAGCCCATTGTCGGAGATGAGCGAATAGACCTTCTTTTCGTTCACATGGAGGAACTCGGCCGTTTCCTTGGTCGTCATCAGATGGGTCATGCCTGTCTCCCGGCTCCGGTCTCAATCGCCCTTGGGCGGTATTGGTCCGTCTTGGTCCTTGTTTTCCCGTTTTTCCCAGCCCTGGATGATGGACCAGTGGCGGTAGCGGCGGGGCATGTGGCTGCAGACGCTGCCGCTGACCAGGATCGCCCAGAACAGGGGGGTGGTCCAGGCGGGATGGATCTGCCAGACGATGAACAGGGCGATGTGCAGCAGGGCCAGGAGGCCCTTGCCGCGATGGAGCCAGCGCCGGTCCTGGAGGAATTCCAGGATTACCAGGACGTCGCCCGTGGCGATGACGAGATAGTGCCACCAGGTCGAACCCGCGGCGACGCCGGAGGCCAGGGCGCCGCCGAAGACCATGGCGGCCGCGCCGATATGCGCCGTGCGCACGGCGATGTTGACCCAGCGCATGGCGTCCTTTTCCCGGTCACTCCAGCTCACCGCGCACCTCTTAGCCGTTCCCCGGGCCCTGGCCGTAATTGACAGTGGTCATGCTTGAACATAGTTTTTGATACGTTGCATCCACAACCCGAGTGAACGCCATGGCATCCTTCCCCGAGACCTTTCTGCGCAACCTGGGCGCCCTCAGCGACGGGCAGCAGCGGCGGCTGCGGTCCTGCGGCTTGGCCGTGGTCGGTTGCGGCGGCCTGGGCGGCCACGTCATCGAGGCCCTGGTCCGCATCGGGGTGGGGCGGCTGCACCTCTTCGACCCCGACGTCTTCAGCCCCAGCAACGCCAACCGCCAGCTCAACGCCCTGCAAGCCTCCATGGGGCGCAACAAGGCCGAGGCGGCGGCCCAAAGGGCCTCGGAAATCCATTCCTTCTGCACCGTGCGCGCGTTCGCGGCGGACTTCCGGGACCTCGATCCCGGGGAGCCGTTCCGGGTGGACGCCGTGGTGGACTGCCTGGACGACCTCTCCGCCCGGCGCGACCTGGCCGGGCTGTGCGACCGCCGCAGCCTGCCCCTGGTGCACGGCGCGGTGGCCGGCTGGTACGGCCAGGTCGGGGTGCGCATGCCCGGCGACGACCTGCTGGAGCGCCTCTATCCGCCCGGCTCGGCCGCGCAGGCTGCGCCGTCGGTCCTGTCCTTCACCGTGGGCGTGGTCGCCAATCTCCAGGCCGCCGAGGCCGTGAAGCTGCTGCTGGGGCTTGCCTCCGAGTTGCGCAACGGCTGGGTGCATGTGGACCTCAAGGACTGCGAGTTCCTGGTTCACCCCGCGCCCTGACCCCGGGCCGCCGGTCAGTCCAGGGGGACGAGCCGTCCCGTCTCCCGGGTGGAATACCCGCCCAATCCCTCCACGGCCTCCTTGAACGGCTGCCCGCCGATGACGTCGAGCACCGCCTGGACCATGGACGATTCGTACAGCTCCCCGGGGATGAGCAGGTCGTAGCGCTCCTCCACCACGGGGATGAAATCCAGTCCCAGGGCGTTGGCCGCGCTCTTGATGCCCATGCCCACGTCGGCCTTGCCGGAGAGCACGGCCACGGCCACGGCCATGTGCGTGTATTCGTCCTCGCCGTATCCGCGGATGCCGTCGGGGTCGAGACCGTTGCGGGACAGCTCGAAATCCAGCAGCACCCGCGTGCCCGAACCGGCCTGGCGGTTGATGAGGCGCATGTCCTCGCGCAGCAGGTCGGTGATGCCCGCTATGCCAGCCGGGTTGCCCTTGCGCACGATGAACCCCTGCTCGCGGTGCACCAGGGTGACGATGCGGATGTCCCTGCCCGCCAGATAGCGGCGCACGTAGCTCTGGTTGTAGGAGCCGTCGTCGGGGTCCAGCAGGTGCGAGCCCGCGATGTGGCACATGCCCTGTTTGAGGGCCATGATGCCGCCCAGGCTGCCCACGTGGGTGGAGGCCAGGAAATGGGCCGGGTCCCGCTGGCGGAGCCGGTCGTCCAGCACGTCGAGGCAGAGGTCGTGGCTGCCTGTGCAGAGGATGGTCCGCTCCACGTGCCTGCGGGGCACGAGGAGCTCGATGTCCGCCTCCTGGCCGTGGACTTCGCCCTCGGAGGAGGCGGGGATGCGGAAGATGCCGTTGGCCCGGGTCAGTGTGGTGATGGAGCCCGCGCCCTGTTTGAGGGGCGCGGCCACAAAGGCCTCGCCGATGCGGCCGACGACCATCCGGCGGAATTCCTCGATGCCCACGCGCGAGGGCAGGTCCTTGGCCAGCACGGCCCGCACCGTGTCCGGCTCCGGCGCGTCCAGCCCCTGCATGCGCCGGAGCAGCGGCAGCACCAGCTGCTCCATGGCGATGACGGCGGACACCGGGTAGCCCGGCACGCCCACCACGGGGGTGCCGCCGACGTCGCCCAGGATGGTGGGCTTGCCCGGCATGATGGTCACGCCGTGGACCAGGACCTCGCCCAGCTGTTCGATGATTCCCGCCGTGTGGTCGGCGCTGCCCGCGGAGGATCCCGCGTTGACGATGACCATGTCCACGCGGGAGGCCGCGGCGCGCACGTGCTCGGCGATGGTTTCGAAATCGTCGGGGATGACGGCCTCCACCTCCAACTCGGCCCCGGCCTGCCTGGCCATCTCCGCCAGCACCGTGGCGTTGGATTCCACGGTCTTCCCGGGGGGGACGCCGTCGGGGTGGTCGTCCAGGTCCACGAGCTCGCTGCCCGTGGGCAGGACGGCCACCGTGGGGCGCTTGCGCACCTCGACGGCGGCGCAGCCCGCCGTGAGCAGGGCGCCGATGTCCGCGGGCCGGATCAGGTGGCCGGAGGGGAAAAGCAGCTCCGTGGCCACGATGTCCTCGCCGATCTTGCGCACGTGCTGCCAGGGGAAGGCCGGGGCGCGGATCACGGCCTCGGCCCCGTCCGCGCCGAGGAGCACGTTTTCGATCATCAGCACCGCGTTCTTGCCGTCGGGCAGGGGATGGCCCGTGTTGACCATCACGGCTTGGCCCTCGTCCAGGCGCAGGGTCAGGGGCGTGTCGTCGGACGCGCCGAAGGTTTCCTCGGCCCGCACCGCCAGGCCGTCCATGGCCGCCGCGCTGAACGAGGGGGAGGAGAACCGGGCCCTGACCGGGCCAGCGGTCACGCGGCCGCAGGCCTCGCGGGAGGCCACGGCCTGGCTGCCGGTCTCCAGGCCCGAGAACCGGGTCCAGAACACCTGCTGCGCCTCCTGCAGAGGCTTCATGTGGAGATAGATCTTTCGCGCCATGGGAATGCTCCCGGATTATCCGGGCCCTGGGCGGGCCCGGAGGAACGTTGTCGGTTGTTCAGGGAAACAGGAGGACCCGGCTTTCGACCCCCTGGTCCAGCCCTTCCATGTCCCGCCCGATGGCCAGCAGGCCGTCCGCCCGCACCAGGGAGCGGAGCATGCCGGATTTGCCGAAGATGGGCGTGGCCAGGGGCAACGAATCGCCGTCCGGGGCCGAGAGCCGGACCCGGACGTAGTCCTCGCGGCCGACGACCGAGGGAATCTGCTGCGCGGTGAGCGCCCGGACGCTCCGCAGCCCGTGGGACACGCCCAGGCCCGCGTAGTGCCTGAGGAGCGGGCGGACGAAATTGTAGAAGACCACCATGGCGGCGGCCGCATGTCCCGGCAGCCCCCAGAGCGCCTTGCCGCCCTGGCGGGCCAGGATGGTCGGCTTGCCCGGGCTGATGGCGATGCCGTGCACCAGCACCTCGCAGCCCGGGATGTCCGCAAAGGCGCGGGTCGTGAAATCCGCCCGGCCAACGGAGCTGCCGCCGGAAACGAGGAGCATGTCCGCGTCCCGCAGCCCCTGTTCGCAGGCCGCGAGCAGCGCGTCCTGGTCGTCGCCGCAGATGCCCAGGGGCACGGCGACGCCTCCGGCCTCCTCCACCAGCGCCGCCAGGATGGTGGAGTTCATGTCGCGGATTTTGCCCGGCTGCATCGCCTGGCCGGGGGGGATCAGCTCGTTGCCCGTGGAGAGGATGGCCACGCGGGGCCGACGGCGCACCTCGACCCTGGTCAGGCCCAGGCCCGCGCACAGGCCCAGGTCCTGGGGCCGCAGGAGGTGCCCCGGGCCCAGCACGGCCGTTCCGGCGGCCACGTCCTCGCCGGCCTGAATCACGTGGGTTCCCGGCGCCACGGGCCGGAACACGGTCACGGTCTGCGGGTCCAGCAGCTCCGTGTGCTCGACCATGACCACGGCGTCGGCCTTCTGGGGCAGCTCGCCGCCCGTCCAGATGCGGGCGGCCTGTCCCGGGCGCAGGCTGATGTCCCGGCTGGAGGCACCCATGGCGATTTCCGCGGCCACGGTGAGCAGGGCGGCCTCGGACTCGGAGCAGCCGAAGGTGTCCGCCGCGCGCACCGCGTAGCCGTCCATGGTCGAGCGGGAGAACGGCGGCACCGGCTCCCCGGCGACCACCTCCCCGGCCAGGGCGCGCCCCAGGGCGTCGCCCAGAGGGACGCTTTCGGCGTCGAGCGCGGAAAATTCGCCGAGCAGGGCCAGGACGTCCTGCGGGCTGACCAGATTGAAGAATTCTTCCATACCCTCTCGCAGGCCTTTCGGTTGCGGTCCGTCCCGCAACCGCGTTGTGTGGCAAGCCGCATCCGGTTGGAGGGGATGCGTCATCCGCCGCCGATGGCCGGGAAAATGGCCAGCCGGTCGCCCTCGGCCAGGACCTGATCCAGACGGCAGTGCCGCGAGTTGATCATGGTCACCCCGAGTTCGTCCCGGGGCAGGCCGAGGGTGTCGACGACCGTCTCCACCGTGGTCCCCTCGGGGAATTCCATGACCCGGCCCTTGAAGCGGCCGTCCCGAAAATAGGCGAAGAGCTTAACGGTGCATTGCATGGCGTTGTACGAATCGCGCCCCCCGGATGGCCGGGGGGCGCGGGTTGTTGCTGAGTGGGGTTCAGACCCGCCGGATACCCCGTGGTATGCGGGATTGGAGTCTTCCAACCCTAAGCCGAACATGGGCCGGGTGTCCAGCCGGCCCGCTAGAAGTCCCAGAAGGAATCAATGGCCTCGTCGCTGATGTCCCAGACCACGTTGTGCGGGGCGATGGGCTCCTCGGAGAAGAACTCCGGCAGCCGGTCGTCCTTGTTGGTGAAGCCCGCGGCCAAGTTGAAGGCGTGCTCGATCTTGAGGATGTTCATCCCCAGGTTGGTCACGTCGTCGGCCGTGAGGGCGATGCCGAAGCGGGCGTTGATCATGTCGATGAGCGACGGCAGGCAGGTGGCGTCGTCCAGGGCCGCGAAGGCGATGAACAGGCACATGCCCGTGGAGTCGATGGCCGCGGTGGCGATCTGCAGGTTGCGCGACAGCTCCACCTGGCCTTCCTTGCTCAGCGGGTCCACGCTGCCGCCCACGCCCAGGATGTTGGTGGCGATGGTGTAGCCCATGGTGTGGTCCGCGCCCTGGGTGGAGGTGGCGTAGGTGATGCCGATGCCCTTGATGGCCCGGGGGTCGTAGGCCGGGATGGCCTGGTTCTTGACCACCGGCACCCGGGTGACGCCGTAGGCCCGGCCCACGGAGCCCGCGCCGTTGCCGATGATGCGGCCCAGCGGGGTGCCCTTGGCCACGTCCTCGCGCAGGATGCGGCAGAGCCCGGCGCCGTCGCCGAATTCGAGCACGCCCGCCTGCATGGCCACGCCGAAGGCCACGGGGACCTCGATGGAATCCAGGCCGAGGTCGTCCATCAGGTTGTCGGCCTCGGCCACGTGGTCGAGATCGTCGATGGCGCAGTCCGCGCCCAGGGCCCAGATGGTCTCGTACTCGAAGCCCGAGGTCTTGTATTCTCCCTTGAGGTCCGCGTAGATCTGCGAACACTGGATGACGCAGCCGGGGTGGCAGTTGTGCTTGGGCTTGCCGCCCCGGGCGACGATGGTGTCGTACATGGTCTCGCCGGAGATGGCGTCGTGCGTCTCGGACTGGCCGGAGGTGAAGTTCCTGGTGGGCAGGCCGCCGGCCTCGTTGATGATGTTCACGAGAACGTTGGTGCCATACTGCCCCAGGGCCTTGCTGATGGGGTTGTCCACCAGGGCCTTGACGAACGCGCCGTTGGCCGCCTTGAAGGCCTCGGGGTCGGCGATGGCGACCTTCTGGTCGGTGGGGGCGATGGAGATGAACTTGATGCGCTTGGAGCCCATGACTGCGCCCATCCCGCCGCGTCCGTGGGAGCGGATGTGGCTGTCGGGGTCCTTGACCGAGATGTTGGCGGCGGTCATCCGCATCTCGCCGGCTGGGCCGATGGTGATGACGCCGACCTTGGGGCCGAAGCGTTCGTTCAGGGTCTTGACCACGTCGAAGTTGCCCATGCCGATGGTTTCGGTCTCCTCCTGGATGGTCACGCCGTCGGCGTCGACGCTCAATCCGTACCACGTGTCGCCCTCGGGCAGGCCCTCGATGATCAGCGCCTTGACCCCCAGCTTGGCGAGCATCTGGGCCGAGGTGCCGCCGGAGTTGGCCTCCTTGATGGTGCCGGTCAGCGGGCTCTTGGCGCCGCAGGAAAGCCGTCCGGAGTTGGCCGCCACCGTGCCGGAGAGCAGGCCGGGGGCGAACACCAGCTTGTTGTGCCTGCCCAGGGCGTGGCAGGTGGGCACGACCTCGGCCGCCACGATGGTGGAGGTCAAGCCGCGTCCTCCCAGGCCCATCCAGGCCTCGGGCACCGCTTCGACCTTCGTGCTCATATCCGACATGTTTACGCGCAAGATTTTATCAGTCATCTGAGTCCTCCACAGATAAAAGGGGCGGAGCCGGCTCCACGACGCCGACAGGTTCTGGTCATACTACAACGTTAGTTCATATTTTTACGTATCGGTCAACATGGTTTGAACTGGTTATTTTTGGTTAGCAATTGTTCTCCGCGCGGAATGCGGCGCCGGCGCCCGCGCATTCGTTCCACAGGTGGAAATCAAGCCTGGCCGGGCGCTCCCGGAGTTCCGGGCCGCAGCCGGGGACGACTCCGGCGGCGCTATCCTGGCTTCAGTCCCCGGGCGGCGGCTTGCTAAGAGCTTGTTCCCGGCTGGTGGAATTTGGAGAAAAATGGCGGGTCGGCGGAAGGAAAGGAAAAAGGCCCCGGCTCCATGCCGGGACCTTTTCCGGGCGGCCTTGCGCGCCGCAGGAAAAGCCTCCGGACCTTGCGGTCCGGCGGCTTTGGAGTGGGAGGCTGCCGCCTGGGATGGGGCTGCATGCGCGGCCGGGGATGAGGCGAGGCGTATGGCTGAGGAGGAGAGGGCGGCCGCCCCCGGGGTTCCGTCATGGCGCGGAGTGCTACGCCGTGGCGAGATGGATGACGTTGAGCAGCAGGGTGCCCACGGCGATGGCCGAAGCGGTCGGGGCCACGTGGTTGCGGCCGTGGTTCCAGGACATGCGGGCCATGAGCTCCTGCAACAGGGCCCCGGGGGCGCCGACAAGGCCCGCCAGAGGAATGCTCCCGCAGCACAGGTAGGCCAGGGCCGCGAGAACGGCCTGGCCCACGGTGAAGCGTCTGGACATGGGGGAGGGCACGGGCTTGCCCTCGCGGATGGTGTTCACCAGGTCGTTCGCTTCTGGCTGGCGTACTCGGGCGTGATGCCTCTGGAGGCCCAACCGATGGTCTGCCAGTGGCCCTTGCCGTCCGCGCCCTCGTACCAGATCACGTAGCAGCGGTCCGCCTTGCCGCGGTCGCGGCTGGTGGCGGATTCCCTGTAGTAGACGCCCCTGAAGCGGGTCTTGAGAAATTTGCGGGAAGCCATGCCCCGTGGATAAGCGAAGCGCATCCGACGCACAACTTACTTAGTTTAATCCAGAAACGAGAAAAGGGTTGCAAGCGATGCTCGCAACCTTTTGAAATCTTTGGTGCGCCAGCCAGGATTCGAACCCGGGGCCGTCGGCTTAGAAGAATGTTAGAATGATAAATTATTCCAGTGCGTTATGACAGTAATTCAAATGAAATGAGTATCTTGAGAAATTTCCAATCATCACGATTAATCACCCGACAGCAGAGTGAGTGGAGCAAAATTGGGGCAAGAGGAGGAGCGGAAAGGGGGGGGCATTTAAGGACGCAAGCATTACGGCTCCAGGACGAGATCTTTGGCAAGGTGCGAGCCCTTGGAGACTTGGTCCAGCCATGGGTGGTGACGCGTGTTTGGACGACCGGTTCAACGGGCCGGAGCGTCAACGGTTTAGAAACGCGTCTCAGCTTTGGGCCAGCCGTTCGGCTGTCCTTTGTGCCTGATCCTTCTTGCGTTGTGCGTGCAGTTCGACGTTTTCGCGGATGCGCCTGACGAAGTCGGGGGCGGCCATCGAGGCGTGTTCTTCGAGCACCGTCTGCCGCGCCTCGGCCAGGATGCGCATGCCCATTTCCGTGCGTGCGACCACGGTGGTCCAGCCGTCCTCGGCCCCGATGCCGCCAAAGGCCAGGTCCGCGAATTCGGCGGCGTAGTCCGTGCAGTGGCGGCAGGCCTTGCGCTTCACGAAGTCCAACTCCTCCAGCGGGACCGTGACCTGTTCGCCGTCGGCCAGGCGGATGATGAGGGCGTCCTTGATGTTGATCTTGACCACCTCGCTCCACTTGAAGTGGCCGATGCGCTCGATCTTTTCACGCCGCTTGTCGCCGAACACGTAGCTGCCCGAACAGAACAGGCCCAGGGTGCAGTGCACCGACTGCGAGGGCACCACGCCCAGGGTCTCCATCTTGCGCATGGCCTTGATCTGGCACGGCGTGCCCACCAGGGCCACGCTGCCGAGCCCCTTGTCCACCAGCGGTCCCAGGGTGCGCAGCGACGGGGAATAGGTGGAGTAGTCCTGGCTGTACAGGGTCAGCGAGCCGCTGCGCGAATAGTCGAAATTCGATCCCGCGGAAAGCATGACCTCGTCCGCATTGGTGGCCAGCCAAGGCTCTCGCCTGAACGGCCCGGCCTGGCGCGTCACCGCCGCGCCGTCTATCTCGCCCCGTTCGAAGAGGTGGGTCAGGATGGCCGTCACCGCGCCGCCGTCCGTGGCCAGTTCGCGGATGGCCTCGTCGCGCGCGCGCACCACGGCCACGTCCAGCACCGCGCCCATGGGCTCCTTCCAGCCGACCTTGGCGCGCACCATGTCCTCCATCTCGTTCAGCGCGGGACAGATCATGTAGCACACGCCGCACTCGATGCACTTGTAGGGATCCCGGAACCGGGGGCGGCCGGTCTCGGACAGCTCCAGCGCGCCGTAGTTCATGGCCGTGCAGAAGGTCACGCATCCGCCGCACTGGTGGCAGAGGCCCTTGCGCTGGACCTCCTTGATCAGGCTGCGGAAGGTCTTGATGTGGGCGGGCCGCACGCCTTCGAGATGGCGCTGGACCATCTCCTGGACGCGGCCTTCCAGATAGCGTGCGTCGGCCTCGATGTCCTCGCGCGCCACCTGGCGGATGCCCTGGCCGAGCTTCACGGCCAGGTAGTCCTCCATGCCCGTGACCTGCTTGACCAGTTCGCCGTCCACCGTGCCCTCGGGGGGCAGCAGGCCGCAGCAGCCCACGATGCCCACGAACTCCTCGCCCACGAACACGGGCACCGAGATGTTGAGGAGCCCCGCGCCGCAGGTGCCGATGACGATCTTGCCCTCGCCCTGGGCCGTGGCCGACATGGTCTGGTGGCAGGCGTCGCACAGGCCCTTGGCGCGATCCGGGTTGCCGCGCAGCACCGGGCAGAGCTGGTTGGCCCACTTGCGCTGCTCGATGAGGTGCCCGCCCTCGACGTCGTAGGCATAGGCGTTCATGCCCGAGCGGTCGAACACGTCCGTGCCGAATTCGAGCCACTTGTCCGGGGGGATCAGGTCTTTCATCTCCATGTGCGTGCTCCTTGCCGCTCCGGGAGGGCGGGCGCGGCAGGGGCGGCGGCCCGCCCGGACCGCCGCCCCGCCTGTCAGAACTTCTCAAGGGTGAAGATGGGGTTGCGGCGCTGCAGGTATTCGCCGGTGACGTATCCGTCGCCCAGCCCGTACTTGTCCGCCGTGCCTATGACCACGTCGAAGACCTCGGGCCGCAGCAGGCTTTCCGAGGGCTTGATGCCCGTGGACAGCAGGCTGCATACGCTCTGGGAGTCGTAGGCCTGGGCCGCGTTGTTGTGGCCGCAGAATCCCGAGTAGGTCACTCCGTTGCACTTGGGGCAGTAGTACCACTCCTTGGCCAGCACGGATTCGATGCCCAGGTCGGGCAGGTCCTTGAAGGCGAAGTGCGCGGCGTAGGTGTCGCCGAACCCGTCGGGGTGCGCGTGGTTCTTGCCGAACACGTGCCCGGTGCAGCCCAGGTTCTTGCGGATGATGGCGTGCTGTACGGCCTCGCGCGGGCCCGCGTGGCGGCGGTCCCAGAGGAGCATGGTGGTCATGTGCACGCCCTCGCGCAGGTAGCCGGACCTCTCCAGCTCGTCGTGGCCCAGGAGCACGCTCTCGTCGATGCAGTCGCCGATGAGCTTGTCGCCCACCGCGCAGCTGACGAGAATGCCCCGGGCGTGGTGCTGGAACCAGGCCGCCTTCATCAGCCATTCGTGCCCCAGGTGCGGCACGCTGGTGGTGTGGAAGGCCACCACGCGCTTCCAGTGGCGGCGCTGGAACTTCTCGCGGATCTCCGCGGGCGTGAAGAAGAAGCGGTCGTACGGGTCCTGGAACACGGGCGGGTTGACCATGCTGACCTTGCCGCCGATGAAGGTCCGCTCCAGGGAATTGAAGAACTTGATGCCCGGATGGTCCACGTTGTCCTTCTCGAAGATGCTGGAGATCATGTACGAGGGGTCGAAGGTGTAGATGTCCTCCACGTCGAGCACGGCGAAGGGCACGTTATGGTATTCGAGGAGCAGGGTGTCGCCCACCTGGGCGCCCGAAGCCGCCAGGGCCTCCTCGGTGACGTCGAGCACGATGGGCAGGGCCCAGACGTGGCCGTCGGCCAGCGTCATGTGGCTGCACACGCTCTCCACGTCCTTGCGGGTCATGAAGCCTTCGAGGGGCGAGAAGAACCCGTAGGCGATGTTCACGATTTCGCGGGCGATCTGCCCTCGGATGCGCAGGACCCCGGCGCAGCCGTTGACCAGCTCTTCGGCCTTGGCCCTGTCGCTGACGAATCGATCGACCAACCTGCCGCCGTGCGGAGACAGGGAGTTGTCCATCTGTATCGCGTTCATGGGAATCCTCCTTGCACGGTTCAGTGCAGCATTTCATTGAGCCGCCTTTGCAGATGCCTCCCGATGGCTTCCATTTCCGAACTGTCCAACCGCCTTATATTTTTACACAATTCTTTTATCTTGGTGATGCTCAGTCCCGTTGCGGCGCTCACGGCCAGGGTGTCGGGCGTACCGACCATGGGCAACAGCCCGCATCCGCCCACGAATCCCAGGAGCCTGCCGCCCCGGTAGACCGGCACGGCCAGGACCAGGAGCCCCGCGCCGCATCTCGTCACCGCGATCTGGCCCGGCTCGTGGGCGGTTTCGCGGATGCGGCGCTCCACCTTGTCGCAGATGGCGGCCTGGCCCTTGGGGTCGCCGCGTATGGCCGGGCACAGGGGGTTGGCCCACTTGCGATAGGCCGTTATGCGTAGCCCTTCGCGGTCCACGACACAGCTGTTCCAGCCGGAGCGCTCGTTGAATTCCCTCTCGAATTCAACCCACTTGGCCCAAGGCATGAGTTCGGTCAGTTTCATGGCGCCCCCAGCCAGTTGAAGGCCCGCGCGGATCTGGTTGCCGTTTTCGGGATCACTCCAGACAAAGCATATTCGATACCAGTCCGCGTGTTCCTGGATGAATAATATTTGATTGGAAAATCATATGGATATGCCGTATTCTGCAATGCCGCAGCCTGCGGGGCGACGCCCAGGGGGCGCCGTGCGACACTTTGTAACGCGTCAATGTGTACAACTGGACAGCGCCCCGCCGTCCGTCCCGGTGCGGGCAGGTTCCGGACAGCGGCAGCGCGGCGCGTCCCCGGCGCGCAGCCGGGTCCGCGACGCGGCGAAGTTCTGATACACGGCGTCGGCGTAGGTCCCGTGGCAGGGCAGGCACGGGGCCACGGCCAGCACGGCGTCACGCTCCCTGGCGTCCAGGGCCCTGTCGCCGGGGCCGGGGTAGCCGTAGCGGGATGCCCGGCCTTCGGGGACGGGCGCGGGCGCAAGGTGGCAGTCCAGGCAGGCGCGCGAGGCGCTGCGCGTGGCGTGCGGGTCGAAGCTCGCCAGGTCCACGGCCACGCGCGAAGGTTCCGGGGCGGGGCCGACGGACGGCCCGGCGGCGTGGACGAAGACCTCGCAGGGCGAGAACGGGGCGATGCGCCCGCCCGCCCTGAGCGCCAGGGCCGGGCGCAGCAGGCGCGCGTAGTCCTGGCTTTCCGTCCAGCGCCCCGGAGTCTCGCGGCCCAGCAGCAGGTCCGTCTGCCGGGCCTGGGGATCCCAGGCCACGTGGCAGCCCCGGCACTGGGGCATGAGCGGGCTGTGGCAGGCCTGGCAGGCCAGGCGCTCGTGCCCGCGCAGGGCGTGGTGCGGCTGCGGAGTCGCGTGCAGGGGGATGGACAGTGCCTTGCCGTCGGCCTTGCGCAGCAGCACGGCCTCGCCGGGAATTCGCCCCTTCGGCGGGGACTTCCGGCGTAGGGCGTAGAGCGGGGAGCCCTTGGCCGCCGTATACGCCAGGGGGGCGTCACCAAGGGGCGGCAGGGCGGGGTTCATGGCCGCCAGGCGCTCGCCCTCGGCCCGCCGGGCTCCGGCCGGGCTCCGGCCGGGCGCGGGGGGCGGCAGAAAGCGCGGGGCGTGGCAGTCGGCGCAGGCCACGTCCAGCTGGCCGCGCAGGCGTTCGTGCGCCGTGCCGTCGCCCATGATTTCGCTCCCGGTGTGGCAGTCGATGCAGGCCATGCCCGCCTCGAAGTGCGCGTCGGGCCGGATGCGCGCCGCGAAGCGGCCTCCGGAAAGGCGCAGGGGGTTGAGCCCGCCGTCCGTGTGCGGGCCGCCGGAACCGAAGTCCTCGACCAGGCCCTGGTAGCTCAGCCCCACGCGCGCCGAACGGTTGTGGCAGCGCACGCAGTTGTCCACGGGCACCGCCATGGTCAGTCGCGCGTGTCGGAACGCCCCCGCGTTTTCCAGGCGCGGCGGCGCGGGCCCGGCCGCGTGGCAGGCGGTGCAGCCGCCCCCGCGCAGGCGCTGCTCGCCCAGGCCCCGGCCCTTGGGCCACCACAGGTGGCAGGCCGCGCAGAGCTTGGCCCAGTAGTCCCTGGGCGGGTCGCGCGGGGAGTCCTCGGCCCACAGCAGGGTGGCGTCGCGCGGCCCCTGCGTGCCCCACAGGGCGTCCAGGGAGGCCAGCATCCCCGACGCCGTGGCCATGACCGAACGCTTGACCCTGCCCGCCAGGGCTGGGTGGCACCCGCCGCGTCCGCAGGTGGCGTCCACCACGCGCAGGTCGCCGGGGTTCCTGACCATGCCGTGGTGGGCGCGGGAGCGGTCGAAGGCCAGCCCGTTGCCCAGGTGGCAGGGCGAGCAGCCCATGGCCGAGGCGTTGTGACCCGCCGATATCCCCGGAGGCTCCGCCGTGTGGCAGGCCGCGCAGCTGTCCGCCGTGGGCGTGGCGGGGCGGCCGTGGCGGAGCGACCGCTCCGTGCCCAGCAGCAGGATGAGCATCAGGCCCAGGCAGAGGATGGCGAAGACGTTCTTCATGGCCGGTTCGTCGCTCCGGTTTCCGGTTGTGCGTGCGCTCTCATGCCAGGGCCAGCCCCAGCGCCAGATAGCCCACGGCGGCGCAGGCAAAGGTGATCCGCACGGCGCGGCCCGCCGTGCCGCGCAGGCAAGGCAGCGCCACCAGGGCCGCCGCCAGCAGCAGGGGCGCGAGCACGCCCGCCGCCAGGGGCGGGGCATGGCGCAGGGCCAGCTGCAGCCCGTACAGGAACCACGGCCCCGAGGCCTCCAGCGCGGGCAGGCCCGGTGGCGGCGAGGGGGGCATGGGCACGAACAGGCCCCAGGCCCCCAGGACGGCCGCCGCCGTCCACAAGGTCCCGGGGCCGGGCAGCCAGCGGCGCACGTGGCGGCCCATGAGCGCCAGCAGCGCCAGGGGCAGGATGAAGCAATGCAGCACGTAGGGCGGCAGGAAAAAGGCCTCGCCCTCCCCGGCCACCAGGGGGGCCAGGGCCGGTCCCGCCAGGGGCACGGATTCGGCCAGCCCGCGCAGCACCGTGCCCGCCAGCCTGGATTCGGCGTCGCCCTTGAGGATGAATCCCGTGGCCAGGAGCGCGAAGCACACGGCCAGGGCGGCGGCCAGGCGCAGCCTCGGCCCCGTGGGCGTGCGCGCGGCGCGCCGGGCGGCCAGGTGGCGCAGGGCGTGCGCCAGGGCCAGCAGGGCGCAGGCCTGCCCGGCGGCGAAGTGCACGCGGCGGAAGAAGAAACCGTAGGGGGCCAGGGTGGTGATGGTTTCCACGCCGCGAGCCACATCGCCCATGGGCCGGTAGTGCAGCAAGAGGAGCGCGCCCGTGCCCAGGCAGATGGCCAGGCAGGCCAGGAACAGCCACGGCAGCAGCCGCGCTAGGCGGTGTGCAGTCGTGCTTGTCGTGCTGATGCGTGTCTCGGGCATGATCGTGTCTCCTGGCGGGGTCAGAGCCGGACCTCCACCTCCAGCCCGCCGTCGGGCAGTATGCGCACGGGCAGGCGGTCCAGGTCGCGCGCGGCGCGGCCCTTGAGCCTGCGGCCCCGGGCGTCGTATTCGCTGCGGTGGCAGGGGCACACGAAGCGGCCCCTGGCCGGGTCCCAGCCCACTATGCAGCAGAGGTGTGTGCAGCGCGCGGACAGGGCCGCGTAGCCCCCGCCGTCGCGGATGAGATAGACTCCGTCGCGGTAGGCGTGGTCGGCCAGGTCCTCGGGGCCGAAGCGCACCAGGGCCGTGGCCTTGCCGCGCCAGGTGGCGAAGCGCAGCACCGGCCAGGCGCAGGCCGCGGCCAGGGCGGCGGCCCCCGCCCGCCTGGCCCAGGCCAGCAGCGCCCTGCGCGAGAACATCATGCCCAGCCGCGTCATCGTTCCTCCAGCATCGCGCCCAGATGGCGCGAAAATTCCTCGGCCCAGCGGCCTCCGGGATCGAGCAGCCGCTGGCGCGCGTCGCGCGGCAGCGAGCCTTCCGGGCCCGCGCGCAGGATGTCGAAGGCCTCGTCCCTGTGCGTCCCGTTGCGGCCCTCGCCGCCGTCCAGCCCCAGGCCCGCGGCCAGGGAGCTGCGATGGCAGTCGGTGCACAGCCTGCCCCGGGGGCCGACGGTATGGGGCGTGTAGGGCTCGAAGGCCGCGAGGCCGTGCGCTCCGGGCGGGATTTCGGCGTCCATGACCACCCGGCCCGAGGGGCTGACATAGGACACGGCGGCCTGGTGCCGAGGCCTGAGCGCGGCGATGCGCCCGCCGTTGTCCAGGCCCAGGGGCGCGTGCTCCCAGCGCCGCATGCGCCAGCCCGCGATCCAGCGCCTGCCCGGCGTGCGCGGGTCGTCCAGGATTCGCACGCCGTGGTGCGGCCCGTCGTCGCCGCGCGCCAGGGCCCGCGCGATGCGCGCGTCTCGCGGCAGGGCGTCCAGGCACAGGACGTCCAGGCCGTAGTCGCCCTGGAACCACTGGGCGTGGCAGGCCTCGCAGCGGACCCTGGCGTGCAGCTCGGGATCGTGGCCCGGCGTGTTCGGCCTCGGGCGCGGCGGGAGCGGGATGCGTCCGCCCGAGGCGGAGGCTGCGGCGCCGCCGTGGCAGCCCCGGCACGAGGGCGGCTCGCCGCCCAGGCCCATGGTCCGCCGCCCGTCGTGGCAGTCCGGGCAGCGCATGCCCCGCAGGACGTGCACGTCCCTGGCCAGCCGGTGTTCGTTGCCGCTTCCCGGGCCCACGCAGGCGGGGTCGAGCTGGAACAGGCCGTGGAGGTCGGCCCCGGTGTGGTTGCCGCGATGGCAGGCCAGGCAGGGCGCGCCGTCCCGGGGTATGCGCAGCTCGTGGCGCGCGGGGCGGCCAGCGGGGGCCCCGGCCAGGGCGGCGTCTCCTCCGGCGTAGCGGCCGTCGGCGGCGTAGGCCATGTGGCAGGCCCCGCAGCCGCGCGAACGGCGCAGGCCGGGCTCGTCGGGGCCGCGTTCGCCCAGGTGGCAGCGCAGGCAATACATGCGCAGGAAGTCGTCGACCAGCATGGCCGGGGAACGCGGCGCGGGCGCGCCGGGTGGCGGGGGAGTCGAGTCCGGCCCCACGCCGTAGGGGGCGGCGGCGGGGCGGGCGCGCGCCCCCCACTGGGCCCGGGTGCGTTCGATCAGTCCCGCCAGGGTGGCGTGGGGCGAGGCGCGCACGCCGCGCACCTCGGCTGGATGGCAGGGGCCGCAGGCCGCGTCGGCGTGTTCCGGGGCCCCGGGGTTGGCGATGATGTCTTCATGGGCCGCCGGGCCGGATGCGCGCAGGCCGGGCGGCAGGTGGCAGGTGGCGCAGCTTTCGGGGTGCCCCGGCCCGATGTGCTCGATGCCCGCGTGGCAGGCGGCGCAGTCCGTGAAATCGGCACGGGGGCTCCCCTCGATCCCGCCGTCGGCGGGGACCAGGGCCAGGCCCAGCGCTAGGCAGAGCGTGGCCGCGCGCCACACCCGCATCCCATGCATGGCTACCACCAGCAGATGATTTCGTCATATTCGAAGATCAGTTCGATGAGTTCGTCGTAGTCCGCTTCCGTGTTTTCCTCATACAGGGGGAAGCGCAGGGTGTGGTAGCCCAGGGACAGCGTGCTGATGAGCTCCGACTGCGTTTCGTCGGGTTCGGAGTTGAGGATGTGCAGCATCTTCTTACGCGTGCGGCGCGGGCAGATGCCGATGTCCTCGATGTGTACCCTGTCTTGGGTCGTCGCTTCGGTCATGTCCGTGCCTCCCGATGATGGTCAGTTGTCCAGCATCCACAGGATGGGCAGCTTGCCCATGGGCGCGCTGCGGCGGTTGCCGAAGGGGATGACGATGTCCATCTCCTTGAGCTTCTTCGCGATCTTTCCCGTGGGCATGTATTTGACCAGGCTTTCGGGGCTGTAGCGGGTGTTGGACCAGCATTCGCATTCCATGTCTTCCACCAGCCACTCCAGGTTCTCCTGGATCTTTTCGTCGATGTCCTCTGGTACGTCCACCAGGAACAGGTAGGCGTAGAAGTTGCCCACGGCCAGCCCCAGCGCCGTGCGCGTGCCCTGCCAGAAGTCGGCCTGGCGGTGGACGACGAGCCCCACGTGCTTGATGTTATCCATGTCGGTCCTCCTCGCGGCCGCCTAGAAGTTCAGGTAGCGCGTGCATTCCTCGATTATCTCGCAGTGGCGTTCCTGCGTGGCGTGATCCTCTTCCTTGATGCCCGGCACGGGCATCTGCCCCTCGTGCTCCTTGAAGCATACCAGGCACAGGGCCATGCGCCGGGTCACGGGTTCCAGTTCGGGAAACAGCGGGTCGCCCATCATGCTGCATCCGAGGTGGCTGAAGAAGACGTCCACGTCCACGTCGGCGCGCCTGGCCGCGGCGCACAGTTTCACCAGCTGGGGCAGATGTTCGTTGGAGGTGACGTAGATGCCCAACTTCTTGTTCATGGCGTCCTCCATGGCGTCAGTTCTTGCGGATGTAGTAGCTGGTGTGGCTTCCCTCGTCCTCGCTGCCGAGAAGCTCGCAGCCCAGCTTGCCCACACCCTTTTCGATGTCGTTGGCGGTCCCGGGGTCGGTGCCCATCATGTGCAGCACCTGCCCGCCGCCCAGGGCGCCCAGGGCCTTCTTGAGCTTGAGCATGGGCATGGGGCAACTCAGGCCCCGGCAGTCCAGAACTTCGTTCACGGTGATATTGTCGAGCATGGCGTCCTCCTGTGTTTGCGGTGAATTCCTCGTCCGCCCCGGGGGGCGGACTACATTGCGACCACGAACTTGTCCGTGCGCTCGTTCCACCCGGCCAGGAACCACCACAGGGCGAGCACCGTCAGGATGGCGAGCACCGTGGCCCGGTAGCCCAGATAGTCGGGCAGGAAGATGCGTATCCCCACCAAGTCGCGCAGCGTCTCGGACGCGCCCATGGCGGCCTTGGTCAGGGAATTGGTCAGGGCGAAGACCACCAGGGCCACCATGAGCTTGATCTGGCCCTCGGCCGCGCGCCAGGCCGTGCCGCTGCCGCAGCCGCCGGTCACGAGCATCCCCACCCCGAAGATGAAGCCGCCCACCAGGCCGCCCAGCCCGAAGTTGGGCGTGACGTAGGCGGCCTCGGGCCGGATCCCGCCCCACTTGAGGACGGCGAACCCGGCCACGCTGATCATCAGGCTCAGGACCACGGCCTGGGTCACCGAGGCGTCGCCGGTCATGAAGGGCTCGCGAAAGGCTCGCGCGAAGCAGAACCGGCTGCGCACCAGGATGATCCCGAAGGCCATGCCGAAGAGCAGGACCCCGCCGCGCACGGGCAGCCCCTCGTTGCGCGCGTACTGCGACAGGCCGACGCCCGCCGCCACCAGGGCCCAGCCCAGCCAGGGCTTGAGCGGCGTCCAGTCGAAGCCGCCCGTGCGCTTCGCGGCGGGCGCGCCGCCGCCCGAGGGCAGGTGCTCCATCTCCCAGTACAGGTACTTGAGCCCGCACCAGGCTCCGGCGATGAGCCCCGCCATCATGGCGAAGCCCGACAGGGACAGGGCGCTCACGGACGAGTAGAATCCGCCCACGTTGCAGCCCCCGGCCAGGGCCGAGCCCACGCCCAAGAGCGTCCCCCCCGCCAGGGCCTTGGCGAACTCCAGCCTGGGCGGCACGCGCAGGCCGAACTGGCGCGCGATGAGCGAGGCGGCCAGCGCGCCCCACAGCAGGCCGCCGGTGATGATGGAGTTGGTGTCCGACCAGGCCGGGGCCGGGGCGTCGGGGTACAGGCCCAGGGAATGGAACAGCCAGTCGGCCCACACGCGCAGCCCGCCCACCACGCCCCATGGGCGCGCCCAGGCGAAGCAGAGCACGCTGGTGATGCCGATGAGCACGCCGCCGGTCTGCACCGGCCATTCGGTCACGAACAGCCTGGTGTACGTGTCGCGCACGAAGGTGCGCAGTTCGCTGGTTTCGGTGGTCATGGTTCTCGCTCCCCGAAGGGGTCAGCACCCTTCCTCGGGTTGGGGTTCCTCGGGCGCGGCCTGGGCCGGTTCGTCGGCCAGGCCGGGCAGCCCCACCAGGCCGGGCGAACGGTCCACCCTGTCCGCCAGGACGTGCAGCACCGCCTGGTCATAGTTCTTCCAGGCCAGGGTGGACGTCGGGTCCACCAGGATGGCCTTCCAGAAGAAGCGCTTGGCCTCGGCGTGGCGGCCGCGCCCGGCGGCCACCGTGCCGAAGCGGATCAGGCGCGCGCTCAGGGCGGCGTCGAAGCTGCCCACGTCCGAGCGGTTCAGGCCGTATTCCTCGGCGAAGGTGGTGACTTCGCTGTCCGGCGCGGCCGTGGGGGACGCCTGCGGCGACGCGCCGTGCGCCAGGATCGACAGCAGCAGCGCCGTCGCGGCCGCCGCCCCCAGGATCGACAGGACTGTGTTGGTCGTGCTCATGGATCCTCCCTCACTGTACCGGGTACCCGGCCTTGTCCCAGGCCCGCCAGCCGCCATCGAGGTTGACGGCGCCCGTGTAGCCCATGCGCTCCAGGGCCAGGACCCCCAGGCTGCTGCGGTCGCCGGTGCGGCAGTAGACGACGATGGACGCCTTCTTGTCCGGCACCAGGTCGGCAACCTTGAATTCCAGCCAGCCGCGCGGCACGTGCAGGGCCCCGGGGACGTGGCCGGTGCGGTATTCCCTTTCCTCGCGGCAATCGAAGAAGTAGCGGCCCCCCTGGTCCCACATGGCCTTGGCCTCGCTGGCGGAGACCGACTTGATGCGGGCCCTGGCCTCGGCCACCAGATCCTTCTTGGTCATGGGGCCCGTGGCCGTGGGCGCGCTCAAGGCCTGCACGGCCTCGCTGGGGCAGTGGGCCTTGGTCCAGGCCTCCCAGCCGCCGTCGAGGTTGGCGACGCCCGTGTAGCCCATGCGCTGGATGGCCGCCGAGGTCAGGCTGCCGCGCCCGCCGGTCTTGCAGTAGACGATGAGCCGGGCGGCCTTGTCCTTGACGATGGCGCCGATCTTGAATTCGACGAGCCCCCGGGGGATGTTGATGGCCCCGGGAATGTGCCCGGCGGCGTATTCCGCCGGTTCGCGGCAGTCCACGAAGGTATGCGAGCCGTCATCCAGGCGTGCGCGGGCCTCGGCCACGTCCACCTGGCGGATGCGGGCCTTGGCCTCGGCCACCAGGTCCTGCTTGCTCAGGCCCTCGGCCATGGCCGTGGGGTAGCCCTTGTCCGTCCAGGCCCTCCAGCCCCCGGTCATGTTCACGGCCTTGTGGTAGCCCAGGCGGACGATGGCCTCGCAGCCCAGGCAGCCGCGCCCTCCGGTCTTGCAGTAGGTGACGATGGGCGTGCCCTTGTCGGGGATGCGCTTGGCGATCTTGAACTCCAGGAGCCCGCGCGGGATGTTGACGGCCCCGGGCACGTGCCCCGCCGCGTACTCGTCGGGCTCGCGGCAATCCAGGAACAGCGTCCCGCCGGCGTCGAGCAGCTCCTTGGCCCGTTCCGCGCTGACCTCGACGATGCGCGTCCTGGCCTCTTCGACCAGTTCCTGCTTGGTCACGTCCCCGGCGGATGCCCATCCCGCCTGGCCGAGGGCCAAGGCCAGTGCCAGTGCCAGGGCTATGGCGGCGATCTTTCTCATGGCGTCGTTCTCCGGTCGTTTCCAGCGGTGCGGCCCGCCGTCATTGCTGTGCCTTCAGCTTCGCGGGCAACAGCTCCACTGGCACCACCACGCTGCGGTTAGCCGCCTTGTAGGGGCCTTGCACGTCGTCCGGGGTGAGGAACAGCTTCCTGTTGCCGTGGCAGTCGTTGCAGGCGGTGTTTTGCGGGGTTTGGCGGCGGATGGAGTGGGGCGTGCAGAGCTTCCATGTGGGTTCGGCGCCGAAGTCGGCCAGGACCCCGGGGGCGTAGAAGCGGAAGGTGTCCGGGGCCACGGGCACGTGGCGCAGGGTCACGAAGCGTTCGGGCCGCTTTTCCGAACGCAACGGGTTCAGGCCGATCTTGAAGTCCAGGATCGAGGCGTCGTTTCGGAAGTACTTCAGCCCGTAGCGGTCCAAGGCGAAATGGCAGCCCGTGCAGTTCTTGTAGGGCGCGGCGTGGCAGACCTGGCAGCTGGCCTTGCCGCAGTGTTCGGCGTGCTGTTCGCGGTTGGGCGCGTCGTCGTCGTAGATGTCTGCGTGGCAGTCCACGCAGGCGGGCGCGCCCGGGGCCTCGTAGCGGTGGGCGGGCGCGCCTTCGCCGCCGTGCATCTCGTCGGCGTCGTGGCAGGCCTCGCAGCCCATGAATCGCTTGCGCCAGTGCACGTCGGGGGGCGCTCCCTCGTTCTTGCCAAAGTATTCATGCTCCACGCGGCTGCCGTGGCAGGCCGTGCAGACCTCGCGCATGGGCGGCGTGGCCATGAAGGAGTGTGCGTCCAGCAGCCCGCCGCCCACGTAGGAGGGCCGGGAGATGTGGCATTGGCCGCAACTGGCGTGGCAGGCGTTGCAGTGCGCCTTGCGCCCCGCCTCCACCTGGGGGTGGTTGGGGGCGTTGCCCGCGCGGGCGTCGATCATGGTCTTGAAGGGCGAGAGGGTGGCGTGCAGGCTGGCGCGCGAGGCCGTGACCTCGTCGGGGTGGCAGTCGCCGCAGGCCCGCTCGGGGTCCGGCCACGTGGGATCGCGCACCAGGCCGTCGTGCGCGGCCAGCGCGTCCTCGGCCCCGGGGTCGCCCCCGTGGCAGTCGTGGCAGTCGATGCCCCCGTGGTTGGGGTCGTCGAGGAAGGCGGGGGTCACATAGACCTTGGCGTGCGGAGCCAACTGCTCCACGGCGCCCCCTCAGCCTTCCCCGGCGGTCAGCTCCGACGAGCCGGGCAGCCGTGCGGCGGCCGCCTGCAGTTCGCGCACCGCGGGCACGAGCTTGGCGGGCGTGGTGTGGCACTCTACGCATTGGCTGGCCCGCGCCCGGGCGCACCAGACGCAGGTTGCGAGCGCGACCCCCAGCAGCAAGGCCGTGGCGAGCCTCTGTCTTCCTTGCATGGTCCATTCCCCCATCGTGGATGATGTACGGGCCGGTTTCCTTTCGGCGCCATGCATCAAGCAACAACGGGGCCAGAGGGGGGGCAAAAAGGGAGTGTCTAAATTCCTAGTTATTTAGGCATGATATAAATTCTATTGGATTTCCTGAAGCCACGGGCGAGGCCGCACCATGTGCAATGATACATTCTGTAACGGGACAATGTGTCGCAGCGGGGGAACGATCGGTTTTCGGGCGCGGACCGGGCGGTTCAGTCCTCGATGCCCAGGGCGCGCATCTTGCGGTAGAGGGTGGTGCGGCTCATGCCCAGCATGCGCGCGGCGAGGGTCTTGTTCCAGTGGGCCTTGTCCAACACGGCCAGCAGCCGGGCGCGGTCCGAGGGGCTGGCGGGGGCGGCGGCGCTCGGCGCGGTGAGCCCGGAGGGCATGCCGTGGAAATCCGAGGGCAGGTGGGCGCGGGTGATGAGGCCGCCCGGGCACAGGATGCTGGCGTGCTCCAGCGAATGCTTGAGCTCGCGCACGTTGCCCGGCCATTTGTGGCGCATGAACAGTTCCATGACCTCGTCGGTCACGCCCTGGATGTCCTTGTTGTAGACTTCGCGGTAGTGCCCCAGGAAGTGGTTCATGAGCAGGGGGATGTCCTCCATGCGTTCGCGCAGGGGCGGCACCTCCACCACCATGACCTTGAGCCGGTAGTAGAGGTCCTCGCGGAACAGCCCCTGGCGCACGCGTTCGGCCAGGTCGCGGTTGGTGGCCGCCACCACGCGCACGTCCGCCGTGCTGGTGGTGGAGTCGCCCACGCGTTCGTATTCCTTGCTTTCCAGGACGCGCAGCAGCTTGAGCTGGGTGCTGGGCGAGAGGTCGCCGATCTCGTCCAGGAAGATGGTGCCTCCCTCGGCGGCCTGGAAGCGGCCCATGCGGTCCTGCACGGCTCCGGTGAACGCGCCGCGCACGTGCCCGAAGAGTTCGCTCTCCAGGAGGTTTTCGGCCAGGGCCGCGCAGTTGACCTTGATCAGGGGGCCGGTGATGGTGGTGCTGCCGTAGTGCAGGGCCTCGACGATGAGCTCCTTGCCCGTGCCCGACTCGCCCATGATAAGCACCGTGGTCTTGAGATCCGAAAGCTGGTCCAGGATGTTGTAGATGCCCTGCATGCGTTCGCTGCGGCCCACGATGTTGCGGTGGAACGAGCGCTCCTCGAAGCGTTTTTCCAGCTCGTCCAGGCGGGTGATGTCGCGGATGACGAGCACCGCGCCTTCGAATTCCCTGTTGCGGCCGATGAGGGGCGAGGCGTTGATCATGGTCACCTGGCTGCGGCTCGTGCCGCATTCGCATTCCGCACGGTAGCCGCGCACGCCCTCGCGGGTTTCGATGACCTGGCGCAGGAGGCGTACGCAGGCCGGGCATTCGCCATCCTCGAACCCGGCGGTGATGGGCCTACCCTCGATGATCAGCGGCGCGCGCGAACAGATGTCGGCCAGAACCCGGTTTTTCTTGATGACGCGCATGTCGCGGTCCACGGTGATGATGGCGTCGGAGATGCTGCGGAACACGCCTTCGAGCTTGCGGCGCAGGTCGTCCTTTTCGCGTTGGACCTTTTCCACCACCTCCACCGAGAGCATGCTGGCGGTGATGTCGCGGCCCACGGACTGGTATTCCAGGAGAGTGCCCTGGTCGTCGAAGATGGCCCGGTCCACCCACTGCTGCCAGAGCACCTCGCCGTCGGGCATGATGCTTCTATGCACCAGGGTGCCCACCGGGCGGCGCGGGGTGAGCGAGGCGAAGTGGAATTCGCAGCGCTTGCGGTCCTCGTCGGGGATGTGGGGCTTGAAGTAGCAGCCCACGAGGTCCTCGCGCTTCTTGCCGTAATAGCGGCAGTAGGCGTCGTTGGCGTAGCTCAGGGTGCCATCGGGGTAGAAGCGGCAGATGAGTTCGGTCTGGGCCTCCAGCATGGCCCGATAGCGCGCCTCGCTTTTTTCCAGGCGTTCGCAGGCGCGTTCCAGTTCCCTGGTGCGCTCCTCGACGCGCCGCTCCAGTTCGTCGCGCGCCTCGCACAGGGCTTGCTGGGTGGCGCGGCGCACGGTGATGTCGCGGTCGATGCCCCTAAATCCCGCGTAGCGGCCATAGCGGTCGAACACGGGTTCGCCGCTGGATTCCAGGACGACGATCTGGCCGTTTTTGTGGATATTGGTGTTTTCCAGCCCGTGGAAACCCGTGCGCGAGGCCACGTGGCGCTTGAAGGTGGCGGCGACGGCTTCGGCCCTGTCCGGAGGCATGAAGTCGAAGGGGGTCCTGCCCAGCATGTCCTCGGGTTCGTAACCGAGAATGGCGCGGACCTTGGGGCTGACGTAGGTGTAGGCCCCGCGGCGGTCCACTTCCCATATCCAGTCGCTCGTGTTTTCCACCAGCGAGCGGTATTTCTCCTCGCTCATGCGCAGGGCCTCGAAGGCTTCCGTCTGCTCGGAGATGTCCAGGAACGACCCCACCAGGCACACGGGGCGGCCGTTTTCGTCGCGCACCAGGCGTGAGGACACCTGTGAACGGAACAGGCTGCCGTCGGCGCGGCGCGCCATGAGCTCTCCGGACCATGTCCCGTTATTCAGGACGGCCTCAAAGACATTGGCCGTGATGTTGGGGCTTTCCCAGAATTCGGTAACCTGCCTCCCCAGGATGTCGCGGCTGGAGGTGAAGCCCCACAGACGCATGAACGAGTCGTTGGCGTAGTTCAGGCGCCCGTCGAGGTCCGCGGCCGCGACGGCGCTGTGCGACAGGGCCAGGGCCTGTTCGCGGATGGCGAGCAGGGCGTCGTAGGACGCGTGGGATGCCCCTGTTTCGTGCCTGGAGTCCTGAGGCATGGTCCGTGTCTCCTTGCCCACGGCGTCGAACACGTCGGGCTTGGGACTGCATAGATGCGGACACGAAAAGGCGGCGATGCGCGGGCGCGGGTGAAAGCGAGCGGGGCGGGCGGGGTGCCGAGGCGGTGATGGATACGGCCAAATCCGGAATCCTCTTTGTATTGCCTACCTTGTCCGGAAATTAATGGCAATAGCGGATCAAAAGCGGGAGGCAACAGTGGTCATCCCTGGATAGTCAGCCGAAAAGGATAGATGTCGGGATTTAGGACAACGCGGGGTATGCACCTGGTGCTATGTTTTTAGGCGGGGCGAAGGGTGACTGTAGATGGAACGAATTTGAAGAGGCCAGAGTTGTTGAAAAATAAACTGGTTCCAGCAACATGCTGGAACCAGTTTATTTTTGTGGCGCGCCAGCCAGGATTCGAACCCGGGGCCGTCGGCTTAAAAGAATGTTAGAATAGTAAATTATGTTAGTATGTTATAGATAAATTATAAATAAAATGAGCATCTTGAAAAATTTCCAAACATCGCGATTAATCAATAGCAGGCTGAGTGGAGCAAATTTGGAGCAAAAATGGGGCTGGTTTTGGTCTCAGTTTTTGATGGAATTTTGCTTCCACGAGCAAGCAGTGCCCCTCTCACTCCGCGTCATTCCGGATAGCCAGTTGCCTTCTTGCTAACATGCCCATGCCTTTCTACTTTCGGCGCCGGGGCGGCAGCTCCAGTACCAGGGCAAGCGGACCTAGGTCACGCCTGTGTACTCAGCACCGCAGGAGTTCTGCTTAGGTACCAAGAACAGGATCCTCGGCGGCTTAGCGCTCTGGAAGGAGGACACGACCTTCTTCAAAAACGACCTAGCCGCTAAGCTCCAGATCGTTCCGGACGACCCGAGGGCCTTCCACCTGTACGCGGGCGTCATCGATGAATACGCCCGCGAGATGACGGTGGAGTCTTTCGGCGACAAGAAGCTGTGCGGGCTCTGCCCTGAGGGCAAGGACAACCACTTCTGGGACTGCGAGGTCACGGCCCTGGTTGCTGCTGTTCGTCCTGTTCGCCCATAAGCAGACGATAAAGGATCATCCCCGCGCATGCGGGGAACACCTGGTACGTATGGTTCTGGCGGGAATGCGTTGCGGTTCATCCCCGCGCATGCGGGGAACACACGTCAAAGCGCCCGCCGTGGGTTTCGCTGGTCGGTTCATCCCCGCGCATGCGGGGAACACGACCCCGTAAGACTCTGGAACCGGAGCCGTCTCGGTTCATCCCCGCGCATGCGGGGAACACCGCTCGGACCTGGAGCGCATGCAGGAGTACGGCGGTTCATCCCCGCGCATGCGGGGAACACGCCGGCACGATCTGGAGGTCGTATAATCGTGCCGGTTCATCCCCGCGCATGCGGGGAACACCGCACAGCGCGTTCCCGCTGCCCCTCCCCGGGCGGTTCATCCCCGCGCATGCGGGGAACACCCCGTGTCGTTGTCCGTATAGGTGGCCGCCCGCGGTTCATCCCCGCGCATGCGGGGAACACTCTTCCTGGAAGAAACTGCTTTTCATGACAAAAACAATTGATCAAAAATTTACCACGAATTTTAGGCAAAAACCCCATTGCCCAAATGCCCATCCCTATCCATCGTTGTCAAGAATGCGTTCGCCGATCATGTTCGAAACAAAATATACCTTTTGCTGTCGACAAGGCCACACGCACAGGCTAGCGTTTCGCAACAACCCATCTCTACCGCTTTCCATGAGAACTATGCCTGAAGCCGAGCACACCCTCTTGTTTCGCTGCTGGGGCAAGGCCAGAACAAACAATCCCCGGGCCGAGGTCATCGCCCACCCCCTGCCTTGTCATGCCTTGGACGTCGCCTCGGTGGCGGTGACCTTGTTGCGGAGCGACCCGGCCCTGGCGGAGCGCATCACCGCCCTGTCGCCCCTGACCGTTGCGCAAACGATCTCATTGCTGACCTTTTTTGCCGCCATCCACGATTTGGGAAAGCTGAGCCTGCCGTTTCAGTGGCAGGTGCCCGAACTCGCCAAGGCCGCCGGGCTGCCCACCTGGACCCTAGCCACCAGCGGCGCGCAATACCGGCACACTATCTTGGCCCGAGGAATCTGGAAGCCCTTGCGGGCCGACATCGCGCGCTCCCTGGGAGCGGAAGACGACCGGTTCTTAAGGCCTCTGGAGGAAGCGGCCTTCGGCCACCACGGCGAACCAAGCACCGTCAACCGCACCCTCGTCCCGGGCTTCAACAACGGTTTGACAGGGGCCGCTAGGGCATTGGCCGACGGCCTGGCCGAATTGTTTCTGCACGGCCACGCGCCCGGCTTCGTGCCGGTTCGTATCGTCCCCGAATTGGCCGAAACCCTGGATGAGGAATCCCTGCGCCCCCTGTCCTGGCTGGCGGCCGGTCTTTTTGTTCTCGCGGATTGGATCGGGTCCAATGGCACTTGGTTCCCGCCATGCCCGGCGGCGCGCGACCTGACCACGTACTGGCCCCAGGCCCTGAAGCGGGCGGACACGGCCCTGTCCCAGGCCGGGGTGCTGCCTGTCGCGCCCAGCGCGTTCACGGATTTCCATTGCCTGCTCCCGCACCTGGACGCCGCCCTGGGCCCACGCCCCATGCAGGCAGCGGTGCTCGACCTGCCCGAACCCGGCGGGCCGGAACTCTTGATCCTTGAGGATGTCACGGGTGGAGGCAAGACCGAGGCCGCCGTCCTCGCCGCGCACCGCTTCATGCGCTCGGGCCAAGCCTGCGGGATTTTCGTGGGGCTGCCCACCATGGCCACGGCCAACGCCATGTACTCCCGCCTGAGCGAGAGCTACCGCGCCCTGTTTGCCGATCCCGAGGCCTCCCTGGTTCTGGCCCACGGAGCCCGCGCCCTGAACGACGGCTATCTCAAAAGCATCGCTTTGGAGACCACCCCAGCCCTGGCCCGCGGCACGGAAGACGCCGAGGCCTTCTGCTCTGCCTGGATCGCCGACAACCGCAAGAAGGCGCTGCTGGCGCCCTGCGGCGCGGGCACCCTGGACCAGGCGCTGCTGGCCATCCTGCCCTCGCGTCATCAATCCCTGCGCCTGTTGGGGCTGGCGCGCTCGGTGCTGGTGGCCGACGAGGTCCACGCCTACGACGCCTACACCGGGCGGTTGCTGGAAATCCTGCTCACGTTCCATGCCGCCTTGGGCGGCAGCGCCGTGCTGCTCACGGCGACCATGCCTCTGGCGCTACGGGAACGTCTGGTGGCCGCCTGGGGCGAGGGGAGGGCCTTGCTCGCCCCAACCGGAGCCTGCCCGCCGCTGGAGTCACCCGTCGATGAGGGGTTCCCTTTGCTCACCAGGGTGACGGATGCGGAACTCTGCGAGTCGCGCGTGGCCGCCGCGCACGCGCTGGATGTGGCGGTGGAACTCGTCCACGACGAGGAACGCATGTTCCAGGCCCTGGTCGATGCCCACCGCGCGGGGGCCTGCGCTTGTTGGGTGCGCAACACCGTGGCCGACGCCATGGACGCCCGGCAACGGTTGGTCCAGGACTGGGGCCTGCCCGAAATCCACGTCCACCTCTTCCATGCCCGCTACGCAGGCTGCGATCGCAAACGCATCGAGTCCCAGGTGCTGGAACGATTCGGCAAATCTTCCACAGCGCGGGAGCGGGCCGGGCATATCGTCGTCGGCACCCAGGTCTTGGAACAATCCCTGGATTATGACGTGGACCTCATGCTGTCGGATCTGGCCCCCATGGAGCTGCTTATCCAGCGTGCGGGCCGCTGCCACCGCCATCTCCGTGGTGCTGCCCAGCAGGAAAGGCCCCAGGGCTATCGCACGGCGCGGATCATCGTGCTCGGCCCAGAACCCACGCCCGACGCCGGGCCGAAGTGGTTCGCCGAGATGTTCGACGCCGGACAGTGGGTCTACCCAAGCCACGGGATGCTCTGGCTCACGGCCAGCCTGCTGCGAGACAAGGGGCGGCTGCGCCTGCCCGAAGACGCCCGGGAACTGGTGGAGGGGGCCTACGGCGGCGGCGCGCCCAAGGCTCTGGACGAATTGGACGCCAAAGTCCTGGGCGAGAGCTATGCGAAATTCGCCCAGGCGGAGTTTTCGGCCCTGTCCTTCAGCGACGGCTATTGCATCGGCTCGGGCATGCAGTGGGACAGGGACATGAAGACCCCCACCCGTCTGGGCCAGGCCACGCAGCAGGTCCGCCTAGTGCGCTGTCAGGGGGGCGAGGCCGCGCTCTGGGCCGCGCGCGACGCTTGCGATGTGTCCATGCGCGCTTGCCTGGAATCGGAGCTGCGTGTGCCCGTGTATCGCCTGAGTACCCCGCTGGTCCCCACGCCGTGGGGAGACCGGCTGGAGGCGTTGCGCCAGACCATGCCGGACCAGGGCCGCTGGTCCCTGCTGCTGCCCTTGTTCCAGGAAGGGGAGGGCACATGGATCGGCCATGGCCGGGACGAGAAGGGCCGCGAGGTGACGGTGGAATATGGGGCCATGGGGCTGAATATTGACTAGTTCCCAAAACTTATTTTAAAAATAGACGTTCCCCTTGAAAGAGGGGATGAACCAGCAATCATGGCAGAGCCTCATCTTGTTCCCCACTTCGGTGGGGATATTTTTAGGGGCTGTCCTAGCTAAGAGCTTCTACAGCCGTTTTTTAGTCCATTGTTTCAGTTTGTTGAGTAGTCTCTTGTGGTCTCCGCCATTGAAGCGCCATTCGCACTCCTTCAGGAACAGGTAGAAATTGTCCTTGG